>JAVEYE010000210.1:0-6984 GCA_034003665.1 Rhodospirillales bacterium
GCTTGGCGTCGCGCTGCCGCATTTCGCGTTTCCCGGGCCGGTCGCCGGCATGGCGATCCTGTTCGGCTGGCTTTCGATCCGCCGGCGGATCGACCCCGCCGTCGACGCCGCGTCCAACGGCATCCTCAGGAACCTGTCGCTGCTGTTCGTGCCGGCGGCGGTCGGCATCGTGCAGTACGGCGACGTCATTGCCGAATTCGGCCTGGCCCTGATCGCGGCGTTGATCCTTTCCACCGTCCTTACCCTGATCGTCACCGTCTACGCCTTCGTGTGGGCGGCCGGACGCACCGGGGCAGGAGGCCGGGATGCGGCCTGAAATCACCGAGATCTGGGTCTATCTCTCCGAATCGCCGCTGCTGTGGCTGACCGTGACGCTGATCGCCTATGTGGGCGCCGAGCGGTTGTCGGTGCGCTTGAAGCGCCATCCGCTGGCCAACCCGGTGGTCCTCGCCGCCACCCTGCTGGTCGCCTTGCTGCTGGTCACCGACACGTCTTATGGGGCCTATTTCGACGGAGCCCAGTTCGTCCACTTCCTGCTCGGCCCGGCCACGGTGGCATTGGCCGTGCCGCTCTATCGCAATATCGGGACGGTGCGAAAATCGCTGCTGCCGATGGCCGTCGCCCTGCTGGCCGGATCGATCACGGCGGCGGCTAGCGCGGTTGCCATCGCCTGGGTGCTGGGGGCGCCGCCGACCGTGCTGGCCTCCCTCGCCCCCAAGTCGGCGACCGCGCCGATCGCCATGGAACTGGCCCGCAACCTGGGGGGCATCGCCTCGCTTGCCGCCGTTCTGGTCATCCTCACCGGCATCATCGGCGCCGTCGTGGTGACCCCGCTGATGAACGCGCTGGGCATCAAGGACTTCGCGGCGCGCGGTTTCGCCGCCGGTGTCGCCTCGCACGGCATCGGCACCGCCCGGGCGTTTCAGGTCAGCGAATTGGCCGGCACCTTTGCCGGCATCGCCATGGGGCTGAACGGCGCGCTGACCAGCCTTATCGTCCTCACCTGGATCGTGCTGGCCGGCTAGACCATCCCGAGGGCGGCAAGGGCGGCCGATGAGGTGAACCACCGGCGAACGCGGACGTTCCCCCGCGCCTTCGCATGGGCGGGAATCGTCACGCCTTTTTGCCGGTTGCACCGAAGGCGCCGGCCCGGCATCATTCCGGCCGTCGCCCCTCCGTGATCCAGGAGTCCCATGCAGATCTTTCTGGAAGCCCTTCTCCTCGGCATCGTCGAGGGCCTCACCGAATTCCTGCCCGTTTCCTCGACCGCCCATCTGATGCTGGTGGGCGACATGCTGGGCTTCGAAGGCCCGCCCGGCAAGACCTTCGAGATCGTCATCCAGTTGGGCGCCATCCTGGCTGTCTGCGTGGTCTATTGGCAGCGGCTGTGGCACGCCGTCGCCGGCATACCGACAGACCCCAGGGCCCGTGCCTTCGTGCGCAACGTCATCCTGGCCTTCCTGCCCTCGATGGTGGTCGGTGCGTTGGCCTATAAGTATTTCCAGCAGATGCTGGGCGCCCCGATGGTTGCGGCGGTCGCCCTCGTCGTCGGCGGCGTCGCCATCCTGGTCATCGAACGGACCGTCAAGGTCGCCAAGGTCGCGGAGGTCGAGGACTTCACGCCCCGCCTGGCGCTGGCCATCGGGCTCTGCCAGTTGGTCTCGATGATCCCTGGCGTATCCCGGGCCGGGGCCACCATCATGGGCGCCCTGATGCTGGGCGTCGAGCGCCGGGCCGCCGCCGAGTTTTCGTTCTTCCTGGCCATTCCCACCATGCTGGGCGCCACCGTCTATTCGCTCTACAAGAACTGGGAGACGACGTCCTTCGAAGGCGGCACGGTGATCGCCGCTGGCTTCATCGCCGCTTTCTTCGCCGCACTGGTGGTGGTCAAAACCTTCGTCGCCTTCGTCGGACGCCACGGCTTCGCGCCATTCGCATGGTATCGGATCGTCTTCGGCGGCCTGATGGTCGTGCTTTTGCTCATGCGCTGAGGGACCGCGCCCTACCCCTTTTTCGCAACTTGATCAATCGCCGGTGCCTTCCCATCTGCTCCTACCATCGGCGCAACGACGCCTTTGACAGGGAGCATCAAAATGACCATGACAGCAGACGGCCGGAGTTCGGCCGACGTTCGGTTTTTCTGGGCAGCGGCAGGCTTTGTTGCCGCGAGCGTGGCGACGGTGGCTGGCGCCGCCGAGGCGCCCGTCATCCATCTCGGGACGTCGGTCAAGGTCGGCGACGGAACGGCCCGCACGATGGTGGTCGAGAATGCCGCGGGCAAGCCGACCTCGATCGCCGTCCTCCTCTCGGAGAAGGCCCTTCAGGGGCTGCCGCAGGACCACGGACAGGGCCATCAAGCCGTCATCCATGAACTGCCGATGCCGACGGGCGGGCCGCGCACCGGTTACGATCACGCGACTGTCGACTGGAACCCGAAAGGGCACATGCCCGAGGGTGTCTACTCGCTCCCGCATTTCGACGTCCATTTCTACATGGTCGATCGCGTTCGGCGCGACGCCATCACCTTCAAGGGCGCCGACGCCGCCGCGGCATCCAAGGCGCCGGCTGCCGAGTTGGTGCCGGCCGGCTACGTGGTGCCGCCGGAAGGGGCGGTCGAGAAGATGGGGCTGCACGGCCTCGACCCCTCGGGGCCGGAGTTCCGGGGCAAGCCATTCACCGCCACGTTCATCTACGGATACTACAGGGGCGAGACCGTCTTCCTTGAGCCGATGGTCGCCAAGGCCTTCCTCGAGACCAAGCCGGACGTGACAATGGCCGTGCGCATGCCGCAGTCCTACAGCCGCCCCGGCTATTACCCGGCCCGTTACCGGGTGGCCTACGACCCTCAAACTCAAAGCTATGTCGTCGCAATGAGTGGTCTCACCCCCTGGCGGATGGAGTGAACCGCCGACGGCGTCACGGCCTCTCGCCGACCGTATCGGCGACGTAGGCGCCCCGCTCGCCCATCGGCCGCGGATCGCCGGTCGTGGTGTCACGCCGCGTCTGGCGTTCGCTCTCGGCGTTCAGTTCGGCTCCCATGACGACAATGAAGGCGCTAATCCACAGCCACATCATCAGGCCAACGACCGCCCCCAGCGACCCGTAGGTTTCGTTGTAGCTGCCGAAATTGCGCACATACGTCGAGAAAGCGACGGATGCCGCCAGCCACAACACGACGGCGGCGATGCTGCCGGGAGAAATCCACCTCCACTTGGCCTGCTCGCGCGACGGCCCGAAGCGATAGAGAATGGCCAGGGCGACCAGCAATACCGCGATGATCAGGGGCCATCCCAGCATTGCGATCGGCCGCCCGACACCCAAAGCCGCCAGCAGGGCTGGGGCGAAAACGACGGCGACGAGGGCGGCGACGAACAGCAGGATGAAAAAGGCGGTGAGGCCAAGCGCGGTCAGGTTCAGCACAAGAAAGTTCCGGCGCTCGTCTTCGTTGTAGGCAACGTTCATCGCCGTCATCAGCGTCTTTGTCCCTTTCGAGGCGCTCCACAACGCCAGCGCCAGGCTGCCGACGACGGCGATGCTGAGCGCGCGGGCACCGCTGGCCGCCACCTCTCCCATCTGCTCGCCGAGTATCCGGTGGAGCTCCTCTGGCATGACACCGGACATCGTCTGAACCTGCTGCTGGACCTGGGCGGGATCGGCGATCAGGCCATAGATCGAAACCAGCGCGGCGATGGCCGGGAAAAGGCCGAGCAGCCCGTAGAAAGCAACCCCCGCAGCCACCAAGCCGACGTTGTCCTGGCCGATCTGGCCCCAGGTGCGCAACAGGATGTCGCGCCAACCCCGACGCGGAATCTGGCCGGGCCGCTTGCTCTCCCGACCGCGGCCGCTCTCCTGCCCCCGATTTTCCGCCATTCAACCCCTCCCGGCCGCGTTCGCCCTGTCTGAGCAGGAAACCCAGGGAAAAACGGCTAAGTTCCCGCCGCACCGATAAGGCGCTCGCCGACGAGAGTAACACGAAGCCAGCAGCGAGAGCGGCCCCGGCCCTCTTTTGCGCCGGCATCGTGGCCCCTTGCCCGCCCGGCCATGGCGGGCTCTTCGGCTATGTCGAGCGACTCATCGCGCGGCCGTCCTTCCCGCGCGCCCTCGCCGAGGCTCGGCCCTTTTTCCCGATATTCCCCTTCAAGGACGACCTCCCACCCCGCTTCCCGCAAGGCATGCCCGTGGGCAGACCGACGTGACCATCGTCCATGCGGCGCAAAGCTGTGTCGCTCATTTTGCACCGGACCGGATGTCCGCCGCTTGCGTTGGCGCGCCCGACTGATCGTCGATTCTCCGTCATCGGACTCCCGGTGCGCCGAGGTTCGTGCGCCGGGCGACCACTCCCATCGACCGAAGTCGTGCGCAACACCCAGCGCCATTCCCCGCTGGGTTGACGGCAGCGGGTGCACAATGGGTCGCCGTCGTTGTAATCCCACTGGTGGCCGAGCAACCAGCACAACAAACGCTCTACGGCCCCATCCATCGCCATCGATTCCCGTATCCATTGCCATGCGTCGCCGCGGACCAAGATCCGCGACGAAACCCTATTGGGGAAAGAACGGCGTGATGGCGCGGATGTTCCATGCGCCTTGCCGCCTTGGCGGCGTCGAGGTCACTGTCTGTCGCTGCCGTTGGTGAGGCGAGCGTCGCTCCGACAATCGGATCCGAACTGGGCCCGTGCTTACCGCTCGGGCGCCGCCGGGTGGCCGGCGATCTCTCCCAGGAACACTTCCGCGAACTCCCTGAGCTTGGCGGCACCGACACCGGTGATGGCGGCGAACTGTTCGGCCGTGCGCGGCGCGGCCTGCGCCATTTCAATCAAGGATCTGTCGGGAAAGATGACATAGGCGGGAACCCCGCGTTCGCGCGCCAGGGTCAGTCGCAGGTCCTTCAAGGCGGCGAAAAGGTCCGATTGGGCGGGGGTCAGGTCGGCGGCGGTTTCCCGCTTCCCCGGCTTTCGGCGCTCGGCCTTGGGGACGCGGCGCAGCGTATCGGGTCGGTACTGGAAGTCGTCATTGCCGGCCATCAACGCCCGGCCCCGTTCGGCGATACAAAGACCGCCGTAGCCGCGGATATCGAGCGTCAGGAATCCGGCCGCGACCATTTGGCGGATCAGCGACTGCCAATCGGCCCGCGCCCGTGCGGCACCGGCCCCGAACAGGGACAGCTTGTCGTGGCCGGCTAAGGTCGCCTTCTCGGTGGCGGTGCCGCGCAGCACGTCGACAAGGTGCGCCGCGCCGAACCGCTGGCCGGTGCCGGCCACGGCAGCCAGGATGAGCTGCCCCTCCGCCGTGCCGTCGATGCGTTCGACGGGATCCTGGCAGACGTCGCAATGGCCGCAGGGTCTTGCCCGCTCCCCGAAATAGGCAAGCAGCACCTGGCGTCGGCAGGCCGGGCTTTCACAATAGCCGATCAGGGCGTCCAGACGCTTGTGCTCGCGCCGGCGGCGCTCTTCGCCGGCGTTTTCCTGCTCGATGAAGGTGCGGCGCATGCGGATGTCGTCCAGCCCATAGAGCATGTGGGCTTCGGCCGGCCTGCCGTCGCGCCCGGCGCGGCCGATTTCCTGGTAGTAGGCCTCCACGCTCCCCGGCAGATCCGCGTGAAAGACGAAGCGCACATCGGCCTTGTCGATGCCCATCCCAAAGGCGATCGTCGCCACCATGACGAGACCGGGCTCGGTCATGAAGCGGTTCTGGTTGGCGTCGCGCGCGGCCTTGTCCATGCCGGCGTGATAGGGCAGTGCCGGGATGCCCGCATCGCATAGGAAAGCCGCGGTCTCCTCGGTTTTCCGGCGCGACAGGCAATAGACGATGCCGCTTTCGCCGACATGGCGCTGCAGAAACGAATGAAGCTGGCGCCGGCCGTCGCGTTTCATTTCGACAGCCAGACGGATATTGGGCCGATCAAAGCCCAACACCACGGTCTCGACATTGCCCGCGAACAGCTTTTCCGCAATGTCGGCCCGCGTCACTTCGTCGGCGGTGGCGGTCAACGCCGCCATCGGGACCTTCGGGAAAAGGCCGCGCAGACGGGCCAACGCCTCGTACTCCGGTCGGAAGGCCGGCCCCCATTGCGAGATGCAGTGGGCCTCGTCCACGGCGATCAACGTAACCGGAAGGCGGGAAAGCGCGGCCAGCATGCGGTCGGTCATCAATCGCTCCGGCGCCATATAGAGAAGCCGCGTTTCGCCGGCTGCGGCGCGCCGCCACACGGCCACGTTCTCCGCCCGATCCTTCGAGGAGTTGATGGTGTCGGCCGCGACCCCGGCCAGTTTCAACGCCGAGACCTGATCGTGCATGAGCGCGACCAACGGCGAAACGACGACGGTGAGCCCGCCCTTGATGATGGCCGGAACCTGGAAGCACAGGGACTTTCCCGAGCCGGTCGGCATCACCGCCAACACATCCCGACCCGCGAGCAGGGAATCGACCACAACCTCCTGGCCGGGCCGGAAGTCGTCGAAGCCGAAAACCTCCTTCAGAACCCGCCGTTTGCCGTCATCGGGTCTGACCGACACCGGGCCGCCCCTGCGGTCAGCCGCCGGCGAAGGCCCGGGAGCCGAACCCGCCGCGTGACACGGTGGTGGAGCGAAGGGCCGTGGCGTTGACGGTGGCCCGTCCGGTGGCATTGGAAACCACCGTGCTGTCGGCGGCGCGGAAGGCTCCGGAACGGCCGTTTTCCCAGCCGCGATAGAGCGGCTGCGGGGGCACGGCGGCGCCGCCGCGCGACATGCTGCCCATCATGTAGCCCATCATCAGGGGCATGAAGAGCGAATGCCCCGAACCCGTGGCCTGGGACTGCTGCATCCCTGCGGGCGCCGGCTCGCACTTGTCGGGGCCGAAAGCGGCCTGGCACTCCGCAGCACTGGCAAAAACCGGCGCCGCTGCGACATGCGTCTTTTGGGCCTGATCGAACTGGGTGCGGCAGGTGTTGGAATCGTACATTCCGCTGTCGACGCACTGCTGGACGCTTTCGAACACCGCGGTA
>JAVEYE010000211.1:0-6904 GCA_034003665.1 Rhodospirillales bacterium
AAGCGCGATGATCGAGGTGATGTCGGCGAACATTTCCGGGTAGTCTGCCACCGACCGGTGATAGGTGATCAAGTCGCCGATGCCGGTCGGCGTGATCAAAAGCTCGGCCAGAACGACCCCGATGAATCCCGCTCCGATCCCGAGCCTGAGACCGGCGAAGATCAGGCTGCTGGCGTTGGGCAGGATGATCAGTCTGATCTCCTGCCACCGGCTGCCCTGGAACGAGCGGATCATCTCGATGAGCGAGGGATGGGTGTGGCGCACGCCCTTGTAGCAGTTGAGCACGATTAACGGCAGCGCCATGATGACGACAGCCACCACCTTAGATGTAAGCCCAATGCCGTACATGTACGTCACCAGCGGGATGATGGCGGCGACCGGCGCGGCGTAGAGGATGATGAAGATGACCACCAGGAACCATTCCATCGTCCGCCATAGGCCCATGATGACGCCGAAGCCGACGCCCGCCACCGAACTGATGGCCACGCCGATGATCAGCGGCTGGACCGTCTGCAGATAGGCGCCGGCGAAATCGCCGTTGAACGTCATGGTGACGAAGGCGATGAACGTATCGATGAAGGTGGGAAAGGACAGGCTGATGGGAATACGCCCGGCAATCTCCCAGGCCCCGAAAAACAGGGCGAAGGACATGAGCTTCCACAGCCATGTCTGTCGGCCAAGAGTGCGAAGCATTGCTGTTTTGTCCTGTGCTCTTTCTCATGCCGGCGCCGCACCGGGCAGAAGCCGCCCGTCCCCGGATGGGCACCGACAGGGCGCCCATCCGAAAGCGAAAAAGGAACGCGTCGCGGGACCGGCTTCAGACCTCAGTTACCCAGCTTTTTCAGGGCCGCTTCGAGAGGCTTGAAGGTCCAGAAATCCTCGACCTTGAGGTCGGCTGCCGAGCCCTGGATCTGGCCGGCCACCGAATAGAAGTCGAGGTCCGACTTGGCAGCCGCGATGCCGCCGCCATCGATGGGGAACATGCCGCCCTTGACCCCCACCTGGTAGTAGGGAAGAACCTCCTTCTCGAGGTCCTTCGGCAGGTCCTTGAGGAGGCCGAGCCTTTGGCGCTCGCTCACCACGTAATTGGGATCCTTGTTGATCTCGCGCCAAACCTTGAGCAGTTCCTCGATGAAAATGCCGACCGTTTCGGCGTTCTTCTCAAGGTAGTCGACGCGGGCGAACATCGCCTCGTCGCTGGCCTTCACTCCCTCCAACGGCAACACGGTGAACTTGCCCGGCGCCTTTTCCATCAGGAAGTTGGTGTTCACAGCGTCGATGATGGTCGCCTTGATGTTGCCCTGCAGCATGGCCAGCGCGCGCACCTCGGAACCGGGCACGTAGCTGAGGCTGCCGAACTTGATGCCATGTTTTTGGGCCATCAGGTTGGCGATCGCCTGGGTGCCGGACGTCCGCGAATGAACCACCAGGTCGCCGCCGTCCAGATCCTTCCAGGTCTTGTAGAATTCGGTATTGACGACCGGGTAGAACTGTAGGGTCGAAAGCTGGAAAAACAGGCGGATCGGCGCCTTCACCTTCTGAATGATGGCATAGGGCGTGCCGATGCCGATGTCGGCCTGGTTGTTGACGATGGCCTGATTGGCGATGTCCTCGGACTTGAAGGAAATCAGTTGGACGTCGACGCCTCGCGCCTTGGTGTGCTCGATGGCGATCAGCATGTTCAGCGTCTCAACGGATTCTATGTCGCCAAGACCGAGCCTGATTGTGCCGGCCGCAGACGCATCGTCGGCAGCCGCGATCCCGGAGGCCAGAACGGCCACAGCACCGAGTCTGGATAGATGACTCCACATTTGTCGCATAGCCTTCCCCATGTTCTTGAGTTTGTGTGAATTTTAGGTGTGGGTAACCGAATTCATCAAACTACAGCCTTCCTGGATTGTCAACAATCCTGTATATTGTTGACAATTGGTTGGACTCTATCGATTTTTCAGAATCGGATCGACCCTGTTGATGGAAACTGCAAACGGCGATAATAGGTACCTATGATTGAGCGCCCCCAGTCATTGACCGCAGTGGTGTTGCAGGAGCTCGAACGGCAAATCCTGTCGGGCAACCTTGGGCCGGGCGAACCCGTCAACGAGAAGGCCTTCGCCGAGCGCAATTCGGTCAGCCGCGGCCCGATTCGCGAAGCCTGCCGCAAACTGGAACAGGCCGGGCTGGTGACGATCATCCCCAATCGCGGGGTGTTCGTGCGCAAGCTGAAGGCCAAGGACGCGATCGAAATTTGCGACATCCGGGCGATTCTGTCGGGCTACGCCGGTCGCCTTCTCGCGGAAACCGTGACCGCCGAACAACTGGCCGCGCTGAGCGAAATGGTCGAACGCATGGAGAAAGAGGTGCGACTTCGCGATGTCGCGGGTTTCTATGCGATCAACTCGGCGTTCCACCAAGCCATTTTCAACTTCGCCGACAACCAGCGGCTGCGCGAAATGTATGCCGCCATCAACAAGGAACTCCGCCTGTTCCGCTGGCGCGCCATGCTGGTCAGCCCCGACCTCGAGAAGTCGAACCGCGAGCACGAGGAGATCCTGAAGGCGTTGGGCGACCGCGACGCGGCGCGAACCGCCATGATGATGGAACGTCACGCCATTTCGGTGAAGAACCGCATCATCGCTTCCGGCCTCGGCGAGTAATCTTCGCGCCCTGCATGGAAAAGGCCCGCCAGCGGCGCGGCGGGCCTTGATTCCACGGGTATGTTTGTCGACGAGACAGGTGTAAGGCGTCAAGCGCGCCAGGGTTTGATTGCCGCCTTCAGGGCCGCATACCCTTCGATGAAGCGGGGACGCTCTCCCCCATAGACCCGGTCGAACGCCGCGAGCGCGCCATCGAGATACCCCCTAAGCTCCCCATGATCGGGGTTTGCATCGAGATAGGCGTCGCGGATCAGGACGAAATGGATCCGCGGGTCATAAGGCTTCTTGCTTCCGCCCACGGTCTCGTCACCGGCGAGCAGACGGCGCAACATGGCATCGGCCGAACCCAATGTCTGTTCGTGAATGGGCGGTCCATCCATGCGGTGCATCACCGAGGTCATGTCACGCCCGTTACCGGTGGTATGGCCCATCTCCCGCCACACGGCATCCATATCCGCCTCGACGCCTAAATGCTTTGCCACCATGCCGCCGAAGGCGCGCAGCGGGTCCGAAACGTCGGCAAGCAGATCGGTGAGACGGTCGCCATCCAGGTCGGTCGCCAGGACGATGGCGTCCCGCTTTTCAATCAGGTCCCAGATCAGCAGGCCGAAATTGGTGTCGGATATGTGCTGTTCGATCTGCCCGCCCCAGTTTTCCATGCCCTTCTTGAAGTCCGGCGGCAGCAGGGCGATGATGCGATCGATGTTCTCCTTGTGCTCCTCGTAAGCGTCCACGGCGTACTGCCGGCCGACCTTGAACTTGGTGCCCTTCAGCAGCCATGAATGAAGACCTGCGTTGATGCCGTCCTCCATCGCCTGCGTCGGCTTCATGGCGACGCGGCCAAGGCGGCCTGTTTCGTGGACCATCTTCAGGAAGAGACGGTTCGCATAGGCCATCTGCACGCCTGGGGTGTTCATCTCGGAATGCACGATGCCGGTCTCGGCATTGACTCCGAAGGCGGCCCGATCCTGGGAGTACGGCAGGCAAGGCATACACCGAACCACCGTAATCGGCCCGTACGGGCGGACATTGCAAAAAACCCCGGCCTGGGTGCGAAGAGGCGCGTTGGCCGACTTTCCCATGACCACGACCTTGTTTCCGCGGCCGTCGTTGACCATGGCGTCGCCCGCCGTCGACCACTTGATCGACGTGAACGGCAGGTTTCCAAACCAGGCCAGGGATGCCAATTTGGTGTCGTGCCGGTATTGCGACCACATCGGCACCGCGTAAAAGGGAAGCCCGAGAACGTCGATGGCCTCAAGCGTGCCGAGCAGGGCAAACGCGTCCGTCAGCGAATGGACGACCGGCTTGACGGTCCCGTCGTGGTTTCCTCCCTTCCAGACGACGGCGTCCGGATGGCCCTTCGGACGAACGTCCGTGGGTTCAAACAACCCCGCCAGAAGCCCGAACAAGTCACCCCCGTCGGCCTCCGCGCGGGCGATGGACAGCAGGTCGATCATGATATTCTCCCCCTTTTTGGCAAGAAACACGCATACCCCGCCGGGCTTTCCGCCGAAGCATCTCGCGGAAAAGACGGATCGACAATCCTTAAGACCGCCAAATCTTGTTGTCCGTTGGGGTGCGCCCCGGAGAATGGTGGTGCGAAACGTGTCGCCCGGACGCCGGGAAGATAGGCAGGCGGACCAAATTTGGCAAGGCCAGCGCGACGACACCTAGTCGCCCTGGAGGTGACTGAGCAGGACTTCCGACCCCGGAAGCGGCGCCGTCACCGCCGCCTCGAAGACGTCGTCCACCGCATTGACGGTGGAGATCAGGCTGGGCATGGCTGGATGAGCGAAACCGCCGGCCACGACGTTGCCAAGCAGGCCCCCCAAGGAATCCCAGTAGCCGTCGACGTTCACCACGATGATCGGCTTCACGTGAAGCTGAAGCTGCTTCCAGGTCGCCATCTCGATGGTTTCATCGAGGGTGCCCAGCCCGCCCGGCAAGACGACGAAGCCGTCAGACAGTTCGAACATGCGGGCCTTGCGCTCATGCATGCTGTCCACAACGATCAGTTCCGTAACGCCAGGATCGCCGACCTCAAGTGTCATCAGGAAATCGGGGATGACACCGGTCACCTCGCCGCCATGGTCCAGAACCGACTTGGCGAGCACCCCCATCAACCCGATGGCGCCACCCCCGTAGATCAGCCTTATGCCCCGCTCCGCCATCAACCGGCCAAGCCGTTCGGCGGCCGCGCGAAACCGCCCATTCGTTCCCATTCGCGACCCGGCGAACACGCAAAACGCACGGATATCTCGGTGCCGAGCGGTGTCATGCTCCTTGTCTGACGGAAATTTGATCGTATCATCCAAGCGAAACGCTCCTGTGCTGCCCATTTATAGTCGTGAACGGCGTGTCTGTCGTGTCTGTCTTGTAAGGCATTCCAAGGCTTACCGGAATAAGCGCTGTCGGAAGTTGTTTATGGGATTGGATCCAACTCGTTTCGGGGAGACATCGATGCACGACCATCTCGGAAAAGCAGTCAAGGTGATTGCCATAGCGTTGATCGCGGCGTTCGGCTTCGGTTTGGCCGGCGGTCCCGCTTCGGCCGACGAGGCCGCCATCAAGTACCGGCAGTCGGTGATGAAGGCCCTCGGCGCTCATATGGCGGCGGTCGCCCCCATCGTTAAAGGCCAGATCGACGCCAAGGGCCATCTGCCCGGCCACGCCAGTGCCATTGCCGCCATGGGCGCGGCCACCAAGGACTTGTTCCCGAAGGGCTCGGATGCTGGCCAGACGGCGGCTCTTGCAGCCATTTGGGAAAAGCCTGACGATTTCGCCAAGGCGGTGGCTGCATTCGAAACCGCCTCGGCCAGGTTTGCCGAAACGGCGCAAAGTGGCGATATGCAGGCCATTGGCGCCGCCTTCGGCGACCTCGGGAAAAGCTGCGGCGGCTGCCACCAGTCCTTCCGCAAAAAGAACTGATTCGTCCTTCCGTCATCCGGGCCGGAACGCCGGGTAACGGTGGGCCGGCCCCCTTGTCGATTGAGTCCGCCATGCGCGCGCCGACCGCCATCATTCTGGGCATCACTCTTTTCGCCGCCTTGCCGGCGCTCGGCGCCGACGGCAGCGACGCCGTTGCCCGCGGCAAATATGTCTTCGACGCCGCCGACTGCGTGGCCTGCCATACCGATACCGCCAACCAGGGCGCCCCTTTGGCCGGTGGCCGCCGGCTCGAAACGCCTTTCGGCACCTTTTACAGTCCGAACATCACTCCCGACACGGCGACCGGCATCGGCCGGTGGTCGGATGCAGACTTCATGGCCGCCCTGCGTCACGGCCGCGCCCCGGACGGAAGCCATCTATATCCGGTCTTCCCGTATCCGTCCTACACGCTGATGAGCGAATCCGATATGCGCGACCTCAAGGCCTACCTCTTTTCACTGCCGCCGGTGGTGCGCGAGAACCGACCGCACGAGGTTAGGCCGCCCTTCGGCTGGCGGTTTCTCATCGCCGGCTGGAAAGCACTTTTCTTTAGCCCCGGGGCATTCCACCCAGACGACAGCCGAGACCAACGATGGAACCGCGGCGCCTATCTGGCGACCGCCCTCGGCCACTGCGGGGAATGTCACACGCCGCGCAACGCCTTTGGCGCGCCGGTGTCCGACATGGCCCTGGCCGGCACCGCCGAAGGGCCCGACGGCGGTTCGGTCCCCAACATCACGCCGGATCGGGAAACCGGGATCGGCGGCTGGTCTGATGACGACGTCGACACCCTGTTGACTCTTGGCATGACGCCGGACGGTGACTTCGTCGGTGCCGGAATGGCCGAGGTCGTCTCCAACAGCACTTCCAAACTCACGCCGGCCGACCGCGCGGCGCTCATCGCCTATCTGAGGTCTCTTCCTCCGATCAACAACACGGTGGCACGCAAGGCGGCACAGTGAAGCCGATGATCCGGGCCAGCCAGACTTCACAACTTTCGTGGGTTGCGTTCCTCTTTCCCAAGCCGCCGTTGCACTGTCCGGTGGGCCGTATTACTGTTGTCCACCTTTTTCTTGGTATTTTATCGGCTTGAACTGGGGGAACGCGTGAACCGCCCGCTTGTAATTACGGCAATCGGCGTCGTCATCGTGATGGCCGCGATAGGTGCCAACTTCCTCCTTTGGCAGCAGGAAATCAGCGACGAGCCGCTGGGCGAGCAAAGCTCAGCCCCCCAGGCCGCCGCAAAGGCCGCCGCCGAGGCGGCGGCAAAGGCGGCCGAACGCGCCCGTTCCGCCGCCGCCAAGGCGCCGAACGCCAAG
>JAVEYE010000212.1:0-6900 GCA_034003665.1 Rhodospirillales bacterium
CGTTGCAGGTTCGAACCCGCGAGCAGCTGTTGGCCGCCACTGGCGAGGACACGGCCGAGGCCTTCGACCGCGCCATCGACACCCGCATCACCCGCCTTCGCAACAAGATCGAACCCGATCCCAAGAATCCGACCTTCATCAGGACGGAAAGGGGAGTCGGCTACGTCTTCAGTCACAAGGTCGAGTGGCGGTAGCGGAGGCGTCGTTTCCGGTTTCGGGAAATCTTCCCGAAAGCTGCGCGGGGGATATCCGCATGTTCCGCCGGCGGCAACGGCCGATATTTCGAATTCGGTAACAGAAACGCAACAATCCGTTCCGTTTCGAAACGTATTTTCGGGAAATCCGACATATCGCTGAAACGCTCCCGCTGTTTCATGGCGCTGGACGATGGGAGCGGTTTGGCGGCGGCGCGAGCTGCATTGGGCGATCGGCCCGCCGACGCCGTTTCCGCCGCCGTTGCGAGGGCGAGAAACGCCAATCCAGCAAATGTGCCGAACGGGCACGAGGAGACGTTCAATGACTTTCCTGAGGAACATTCGTATCGGCACCAAGGTGACGGCGGGCTTCGCCATCGTGCTGGCGCTGCTGGCCATCGTTGCCGGCGTCGGCTATTTCGGCCTCGACGGAGCCGATCGGAATTTCAACGACTACCGCGAGGCGGCCCGTCAGCGGAATCAGCTCAACCGGGTCACCTATGCCATCCAGCGAGTGCGGGTCAACATCCGCAATTTCATGCTCGACCCGCAGGAGGCTGTGATCGCGCGGACCTTCGATCGCCTCAATCTGGTCCAGCAGGAGATCGATGGTGCGAAGGAGCGTCTGATTGGCCGCGAGGATCTCCTGCCCCAGGTTGGCAAGCTGGATGGTTGGGCCAAGGAATGGGTCGTGGCGTTCCAGAACCTGACAAAGCTCCAGGGGGAGGTCGACAAGCAGGTGCGCGACGGCCTGCAGAAGGCCGGACCCGAAATCGAGCATCAGCTTACCGCCCTGATGGAAAACCTGCAGAAGGACGGCAACGCCGAGGGGGTCTTCCTTGCCGCCGAGGGCATGCGCCACATGCTGCTGGCCCGTCTCTACGGGCAGCGCTTCCTGCGTGGCAGCGAGGAAAGCGCTGCCGAGCGCTTGAAGTCGGGAATGGCCGATCTAGACAAGTACGTGAGCGAATTGGAGCAGGTGGTTCAACGACCCGAGAACAAGGCGCTGCTGGCCAAGGTGGTGACGGCAGCCAATACCTACGCGACGGCGTGGGACGCGGTTTACAAAGCGACGCTCGCCCGTGACGAGCTGTTCAAGGTCAAGATGCCGCAAATCGTCGACGGCGTGGTCAACACTGGCGATGAACTGGTGGCCGTGCTGCGCGAGTTCCAGGACGAACTGGGTCCGCGTGCCCAGGCCGAGAACCAGCGCACCGTCATCATTGCCCTCGTCGCCGCGGCCGTCGCCCTCGTGTTGGGCATTCTCGCCGCCTGGCTGATCGGCACCGGCATCTCGCGGCCGATCCAGGCCATGACCGGCGCCATGACCCGCCTGGCCGGCAAGGACATGGAGGTCGACATCCCGGCCACCGACCACAAGGACGAGGTGGGCGACATGGCCAAGGCGGTGCAGGTGTTCAAGGACAACATGATCGAGGCCGACCGCCTGGCCGAGGAGCAGCGCAAGGCCCAGGAGGCGCAGATCGCCAGGGCCAAGCGGGTCGAGGACCTGTGCAAGGCCTTCGATGCGACCTCGACCGAAGCGGTCAGGTCGGTGGCCTCGGCGGCGACCGAGCTGGAAAGCGCGTCGGAGGCGATGAGCGCGACGGCCGAGCAGACCACCCGCCAGTCGTCGGCGGTGGCGGCGGCTTCCGAGCAGGCCTCGGCCAACGTGCAGACGGTGGCCTCGGCGGCCGAGGAGTTGACCAACTCGATTTCCGAGATCAGCCGGCAGGTTTCCCAAGCCTCGCAGATCGCCTCGGGCGCCGTGCGCCAAGCGGAAGAAACGAACGTCAAGGTCCAGGGTCTGGCCCAGGCGGCGCAAAAGATCGGGGAGGTTGTGGCGCTGATCACCGACATCGCCGAGCAGACCAACCTGCTGGCGCTGAACGCCACCATCGAGGCGGCGCGGGCGGGCGACGCCGGCAAGGGCTTCGCCGTCGTTGCCAGCGAGGTCAAGAACCTGGCGAACCAGACGGCGAAGGCGACCGACGAGATCGGGGCGCAGATCGCCGGTGTCCAGACCTCGACCCAGGAGGCGGTCGCCGCCATCGAGGCCATCGTCAAGACGATCACGGAAATCGACTCGATCTCGGCCTCCATTGCCTCGGCGGTCGAGCAGCAGGGCGCGGCGACCCAGGAGATCGCCAGAAACGTCGAGCAGGCGGCATCGGGCACCCAGGAGGTCACCTCCAACATCTCTGGGGTCAGCCAGGCGGCCAACGACACCGGATCGGCAGCCACCCAAATCCAGGGCGCCTCGGCCGAACTGTCGCGCCAATCGGAAAATCTGCGCAACGAGGTCGAAAAGTTCCTGACAAACGTGCGGGCAGCCTGACGGCAGGCCGTGCCGGGGCGCCCCGTTCTTGCGGGGCGCCCTACGGCTGCCTTTCCGGAAACCGGCGCCACGGGAAGTTTTTGGTCCTCCTGCGGCGCGTCGTTTGATAAGATGACGACGGTGCTTATCTATACTTTTGCGCGATGGGCTTAACCGTTTTATCGGTTTCCGCGTCAGCCTGACGGAGCACGGCCATGCTTCCCGAAATCCTGATCGCCGACGACGAACCCGACATCCGCTTGGTGTTCGCCCTGGTCCTCCGTCGGCGCGGATGGATGTGCCACGAAGCGGCGACGGCCGCCGATACCCTTCAGGCGGTTCACGCCAACCCCAACATCGGCATCATCTTCATCGACATTCACATGCCGGGCGAGACGGGGCTCCAGTGCATGGAGCGGATCAAGCGGGAAAACAAGGACAGGAACCTCGAGTTCGTCATCATCACCGGCAACGCCGGCGTCGAGGAGGCGGTCAGCGCGCTGCAGCTTGGTGCCGCCGACTTCCTGACCAAGCCGATCCGCAGCCGGCAGGTGTGGGAGGCCCTTGAAAAATGCCATCAGAGGTTCCGCCAGCGCGAGGACCAGCGGGCCCTCAAGGAGGGCATTCTTGCCGAAATCGGCTCGAAGGACAGTCACATCCTTAATTTGGTCCATGAGATCGATGTCGCCCGCGTCGAGTCCCTGGAAACGTTGGCCATCGCCGCCGAGCACCGCGACAACGAGACGGGCGCCCACATCCGTCGGATCGGCGCCTATGCCCGCCTGCTGGCCGAGGGCCTGGGGTGGCAGCGGGAACTGGCCGAGCGGATCGGCATGGCCGCGCAGCTTCACGACATCGGCAAGATCGGCGTGCCCGACCGTGTTCTTCTGAAAGCCGGGCCGCTGACCCCTCAGGAATGGTCGACGATGAAGAAGCACGCCGAGATCGGCGGGCGGATCATCGGCGTATCGAAGGGCGACACCATGCAGTGCGCCTCTCGAATCGCACTGGCCCACCACGAGCGGTGGGATGGCTCGGGCTATCCCTACGGGCTTTCCGGTGACGTCATTCCGCTCGACGCCCGAATCGTCGCGATCTGCGACGTTTACGATGCCTTGCGATCCCGCCGACCTTACAAGCCAGCCATCGAGCACGGCGAAGCCGTGAGGATCATCCTGGAAGGGGATGACCGGACCAGACCCCAGCATTTCGACCCGGACATCCTGGACCTGTTCGCGCGCGAAGCGCCCCGCTTCGCCGAACTTTACGATCGCCACCCCGATGCCAATACCGGGGCGGCCTCGCCCGGCCACGGCATCGCGGCGGCTTGAGGGCGCGATTTCCACAGCCGGGCGCAACCGCATGCCGACGAGCCGATCGGTTCAGCCGGTGTCCGCCGCGCCGCGCCAAACCGTAGGGCGGGGTTGACGGTCGGCCGTGTCCAGCACTATTGAATATCCACCCGGATCCGGGCCCCTCTGGCAGGCGGGTCGCCGTCTGCGATGTCGGATCTTTTCACGCCGTGCGTCGACGGACGCGATCGCGCCAAAGAAGAGCTCCCGGAAGTCATGCGCCGTACCCAGTCCGATTCCGCTGCCCCCGCCGCCCAGGGGGCGGAAAACAACTGTTGGCACCATCTCGATATCCGGGATGTGGGAGAGCGACTGCGCGCTTCCCCTGAAGGTCTGAGCGCCGAGGAGGCGCAACGCCGCCTGGCCGAGCACGGCCCGAACGAGTTGCGCCGCGGGCCGGGCCGAACCTGGCGCCATCGGCTGTCGGATCAGATCGTCAACCCCCTGATTCTCGTGCTCGTTGCGGCCGGCGGGGTGACGGCCCTCCTCGGCCACTTCGTCGACGCCGGCGTCATTTTCGGCGTCGTCATCATCAACGCGATCGTCGGCATGCTGCAGGAAGGCAAGGCCGAGAAGGCCCTGGAAAGCATCCGCCAGATGCTCTCGCCGTCCGCCGTGGTTCTGCGGGACGGCGCGCGCGCCAAGATCGCCGCCGCCGAAGTGGTTCCCGGAGACCTCGTGGTGCTGGACGCCGGCGACCGGGTTCCGGCCGACCTGCGACTGATCCAGGCGCGTAGCCTGAGTTGCCAGGAAGCGGCGCTGACCGGTGAATCCCTCCCGGCGAACAAGGACGTCGCCGCGGTCGATGCGGATGCCGAACTGGGCGACCGCCGGTCGTTGTGTTACGCCGGCACCATCGTCGCCACCGGCGCCGGTCGCGGATACGTGGTGGCGACCGGCGACGCCACCGAGATCGGCCGCATCAGCGGCATGGTCTCGGAGGTCGAGCAGGTCCAGACGCCGCTGCTGCGCAAGCTCAACCGTTTCGCGGCCTACCTTACGGTGGGCGTGCTGGTGCTGGCGGCCGCATCCTTCGCGCTTGGCGTGCTGTGGCGCGGCTTCGGACTGAGCGAGATGTTCATGGCCGCCGTCGGTATCGCGGTCGCCTTGATCCCGGAAGGATTGCCTCCCCTGGTGACCATCACGCTGGCATTGGGCGTTCGCCGGATGGCGAAGCGCAACGCCATCGTGCGCCGCCTGCCGGCGGTCGAAGCGCTTGGATCGGTCACGGTGATCTGCACCGATAAGACGGGAACGCTGACCCGCAACGAAATGAGCGTGCAGCGGATCGCCGCCGCCGGTCGGGAGTATGCCGTGAGCGGAGAGGGCTATTCGCCCGAGGGAGCGATTTCGGTGGCCTCGCAGGGCGGCGGGGCCGTGAAGGTCGACGGGGACGATGCCCTTGCCGCCGCCTTGAGGGCGGCCCTGCTGTGCAGTGACGCGTCGATCCATCGGGACGGCGACGTGTGGCAGATGGTCGGCGATCCGACCGAGGGCGCCCTGGTTGCCGCCGCGGCGAGGGGCGGTATCGATGTTGCGGGCGAACGCGACGGTCACCGGCGTCTTGACGTCATCCCCTTCGATTCCGAGCGCCAGTACATGGCGACCCTCGACGCGGCGCCGGATGGCCCGCCGACGATCCACGTCAAGGGGGCGCCGGAAGTGATCATGGATCGCTGCGACCGGTCGCTCGGCGCCACCGGCCCGGAACCGATCGACCCTGATGCTTGGCTGGAACGGGTCCGGCGGCTTTCGGACGACGGCCTGCGGGTGATCGCCGTGGCGCGCCGGGAAGCGCCGTCGGGCGGCGACACCCTGGCCGAGGACGACGTGGCCGGAGGCCTTGTCCTGGTGGCGCTGTTCGGGCTTCTCGATCCGCCCCGAGAAGAGGCGGTGGCGGCGGTCGCGCGCTGCCGCAGCGCCGGCATCCGGGTCAAGATGATCACCGGCGACCACGCCGACACGGCGGCGGCGATCGCCCGTGCGGTCGGTATCGAAGAGGTCGGCCAGCCGTTGCGAGGACGCGACCTCGCGGCCATGAACGACGCTGAACTGCGCGACAGCGTGGGCATAACGGCGGTATTCGCGCGGGCCGCGCCCGAGCACAAGATCCGGTTGGTGCAGGCGCTGCAGGAACGCGGCGAGATCTGCGCCATGACGGGCGACGGCGTCAATGACGCGCCGGCCCTCAAGCGGGCCGACATTGGTGTCGCCATGGGCATCCAAGGGACGGAGGCGGCGAAGGAGGCTGCCGACATGGTGCTGGCGGACGATAATTTTGCGACCATCACGGCCGCCGTCGAGGAAGGCCGCACGATCTACGACAACATCCGCAAGGCAATCACGTTCATCCTGCCGGTGAGCGGCGGCCAGGCGCTGGTCGTGCTGGCGGCCATCGTGTTCGGCGTCACGCTGCCGATCACGCCGGTTCAGATTTTGTGGGTGAACATGGTGACGGCGGTGACGCTCGGCCTTGCGCTGGGATTCGAGCCGGCCGAGGAGGACGTCATGGCGCGTCCGCCGCGTCCGCGCGACGAACCGTTGTTGTCGGGCTTCATGATTTGGCGCGTCCTCTTCGTATCCGTGCTGATGGTCGTGCCCAGCTTCGGGCTGTTCTTCTGGGCGCAAATCAACGGCGCCGATCTGGACACCGCACGGACGATGGCGGTGAACGCGTTGGTCGTCGCGGAAATCCTCTACCTGTTCAACAGCCGCTTCTTCGTCGCGCCCTCTATGCCGGTGCGGGGCTTCGTCGGCAGTTCGATCGCGCTCTACTCCGCCGCCGCCATTCTTCTGGCGCAGGCGGCCTTCACCTATCTTCCGCCGTTGCAGGCGTTGTTCAACACCGCGCCCCTGGGCGGCGGGGCATGGTTGGCGATCACCGGCTGCGGCGTCGCGGTGTTCCTTTGCGTGGAGGTGGAGAAATTCGTCTTGCGGACCTGGACCAGTATCCGCTAGGCGGCGCCCGGAAAGCGGAAAAGAAACTGGTGCCGGCGGAGGGATTCGAACCCCCGACATCCTGATTACAAATCAGGCG
>JAVEYE010000213.1:0-6831 GCA_034003665.1 Rhodospirillales bacterium
GGCGTCGTCGACGCCCAGGAAAACCCGGTCGTCAACACTTTCAACGGCAAACTGCACGAGGTTCAGAAGTACCTGATCCTGACCAGCCATGTGCGCACCATCAACATGTTCATGGTCAGCGAGGACACGTTCAAGAAGATGCCTTCGGACGTGCAGCAGGCCATGTTCGATGCCGGCGAAGCGGCCGAACGCTTCATCAACGACGCATGGGCGGTTCAGGACAAGGAATCCTTCGAGGCCATGAAGAAGTCGGGAATCGAGGTGATCTCCATCGACACCCGGCCCCTGAACGCGGTCGCCGACGATTTCTACAAGAGCTATCTGCCGGCCGACATCTTCGCCCGCTATGAAAAGATGAGGGCCTGGGGGAAGTGATGGACGAAAGGGCCGAGACGGTCGGCGCCGGCAACGCCGGCGCCGCGCCCGAAACCGGGCTCTGGGCCAAACGGGCGATGGCCGCGGAAAACGCGGTCATCGCCTTGTTGATGGCGACGACCATGACCATCGGGTTGGCCGGCGTCGTCATGCGCTACGCGTTCAACGATCCGCTTACCTGGCCGGACGAGTTCAATCGCTATCTCCTGGTCGTGTTGACGTATCTCGGCGCCTACATCAACGTCCGGCGCAACGACAACATCCGGGCGACCTCCAACTTGACGAACCTGCTCGGCCCCCGACTTCGCCACCTCGCCGCGGCCCTTCTTGAACTGGCGACGGCCGCCTTTTGCGCCTATTTCGCGTTCCTTTCCGCCAGCGTCATCCTGAAGCTTCTCCACAAAACGCTGGTGTCCCTCCCGACGGTGCCCGTCGCCGCGTTCAATCTGTTCGTCCCCGTTTTCCTGGTTGCCATGGCGCTGGTCTCCCTGTGGCGCGGCGTGCTCCTGCTGAGGGCGGCCGGAACGGCCGGTGGAGGCCGCGAATGACCCTGATTCTTCTGATGATGGGGTTGTTCTTCCTCGGTGTCCCGGTTGCCTTTTCGCTGGGAATCGCCTCGATCCTCAGCATCCTGTTCGATCCGCACGCCGCCAATTCGCTGTTCCTGCCGCTGCGCATGATGGACGGGATCGCTTCCTTCGCCCTCCTTGCCATCCCATTCTTCATCCTGACCGCCGAACTGATGAACACGTCGGGCATCACCGACCGGCTGTTCACCTTCGCGCAAACCCTCTTCGGACACCTGAGGGGCGGCCTCGGCCACGTCAACATCGTCGCCAGCATGATCTTCTCGGGAATGTCGGGTTCGGGTCCGGCCGACGTGGCCGGGCTCGGCCGCATCGAAATCAAGGCCATGCGCGAAGCCGGCTATGATGACCCGTTCTCGGCATCGGTCACCGCCGCCTCCGGGGTCATCGGTCCGATCATCCCGCCCAGCATCCCCCTTGTCGTCTACGGCGCGATCGCCGAGGAATCGATCGGCAAGCTGTTGTTGGCCGGGGCCATCCCCGGAACCATCATGGGACTGGCCTTGATGCTGGTGGTGGCCTACCGGGCGCACCAGCGGAACTATCCGTCGGAGCCGTTTCCGGGTCTCGCCGTTCTGTGCGTGGCGTTCGCCCGCGCCCTCCTGTCGCTGCTGACGCCGATCATCCTGATCGGCGGCATCATCGCCGGCGTCTTCACACCGACCGAGGCGGCTATCGTCGCCGCAACGTACGCCCTCGTGCTCTCGGCCATCGTCTATCGCGAGATGTCGTTCGCCCGCCTCGTGAAGGTTTTTGCGGTGGCCGGGCTTGAATCGGCCAAGATCCTGCTCATCCTGTCGATGGCCTTCGTCGTCAGTTTCGTCATCACCTCGCAGAACGCGGCGGCGGAAATCGTGACGGCGGTGTCGACGTTCGTGAGCGGACCGATCGGCTTCCTGCTCTTCACCAACGTCGTCTTCCTTGTGCTGGGCCTGGTCTTCGACCTTATGACGGCGATGCTGATCGTCGTGCCGCTCATGCTCGAGATGGCCAAGCATTTCGGGGTCGACCTCGTCCACTACGGCGTGGTCGTCGTCGTCAATCTGATGATCGGCGCCATCACGCCGCCCTACGGCGTGAACATGTTCATTGCCTGCGACATCGCCAGAATCAGCATGTTCCAGTTCGCCAAGGAAAGCTGGCTGTTCTACCTCGTCCTGATCATCGTTCTGGGGTTCATCACGTTCATCCCGGAAATCTCGCTGCTGCTTCCGTCTCTCATGGCGCTTTGACGAAAACCCGGCCGAAGATCCCTGGCCCAAAAAAAGACGTAGGTTCCAACTGAAATCTGTCCCCCAAAGCCGCAAGGCCTGGGGGACTTTTCTATGACTTCCGAAGACGGCCCCGCCCGAGGGCGACGATGCGCGGAAGCCGGCTGCACCGCGCCCCCAATGATCCGGCCGGTGGCTGGTCATTCGGCCGGGACAAAGGCCCGCTTCGGAACTGCCGGAGTCTTGCAGTGCGGACAGTATTCGGCGCCCCACGGCCACGGCCCCCCACAGGTCGGGCAATGGCGGCCGGGGTGGGCGCGGCCGGCGTCGATCGGTTTCAGGCATCTGGGGCAGCGATAGCCGGCGGCGCCCGGCAACCGATATCCGCAGTGATGGCAGAAGCGAACGCTGAACGAAAATCTCATGGCTCTCACTCATGGCTGGAGACGAGGGTACCGCGGCGCGGCGGGTTTCACGCTTCCGGAGCGAGAGCCACGACGCTTACGGCCGTGACACGCCCGCCCCGGCACGGACATGTGCCTCTCGGGATGCTCCGTTGCGCGCGGCACGGAATCGAAAGTGGGTCATGGGCCAATCTCCTCAGGCCGCCGAGGGCCCCGGATCGGGCTCCCCCGCATCCGCCCGCCGGCACACCGACTCTCCCGCCACGCTGCTCTTGGTCCGTGGCGTCAGGCGCACCACGTTGCCCTCGGCAGGCACGGGCTCGACGCTCCGGTCCTTGCGCTCGTCACGGTTTGGGTCTGACGGTCTGGACATATCCACTTCTCCTGCGTTTCGTTGCGAGGGGACCACGGCGTCGGCGAATCCCGCCCGACCAGGGGTCATCCTTCACTGAGCCCCGTCCGGATGGCGAACTCTGAGGACCGACAGCGTCCTCTCTTCTCCTCGTCGCGTGCGGAAGGTGATGGACTGGCCTTCGGCCAGGCCGATCAACGCGGTTCCCACAGGCGTGAGAATAGAAACCCGGCCTTTTGAGATATCGGCATCGGGCGGGAAGACCAGGGTGACGACCTCCCGCACGCCGGAATCGCGGTAGGCGAACTCCACGCGGCAGCCCATCGTCACCCGCGCCGACCCGATCTCCTCTTCGGCGACGATTTCGGCGCGATCGAGTTCCTGAAGCAGGAAATCGCAGAACTCCGGGCACTTCGACCACACGACATCGGCCAATTCCGAAAGCCGGCCATGCTCGTGATGGGTCATGACGATCGGTGGCAACGTATGTGACATGACATCTTGAATCCTTTTTCAGACGGTCACGCCGGCGGCGGCGCGCCCGCGATGACGCCACCCTCCGGGCGGACGACCGTGGAGGGCGAACGCAGTGA
This sequence comes from Rhodospirillales bacterium, assembly GCA_034003665.1. Taxonomy (GTDB): domain Bacteria; phylum Pseudomonadota; class Alphaproteobacteria; order Rhodospirillales; family Shumkoniaceae; genus Shumkonia. The sequence goes on from JAVEYE010000213.1 coordinate 3,523, forward strand.
ATGACAATGGTGGATTGGGTCGCCCCATCATCCCCGGGCCGGGGGCGTCACGCTATTGGCGCGACAACCTGACGACCCGGGGCCACCGGCCAACTTTAAGCTGGCCTTGGCCTGGAAACAGCCGATGATGGACGGGCAACGTGTTCATGGCCGCCATGGTACCAGATCCCCGCAGACAATCAAGCCACCCCGCCCTAACGCTTGGTGGACGCCGGGCTCGGGCTTTGGCTGGAATGCAACCGTCGCCGTTCGGCGGGACGGAACGGGTAGCCATCGCATGCCCGCCGTCTCTGCCCGCACATGAAGGGGTCCAACGAACCGGCAGGGGTTGGCGCAAGCCCCGTCGCAAGTCGCAATAGGCCGGCCATCGCGTCAAGGCGGCCATGCCGCCCCTGCCTCCTGCTACCGACGAACCGGCGAATCCGAACGGTCAAGATCCAGGTCCATGCGCAGGACGCCCTGACATAGAGAGATCGCCGCGGCGACGCCATCGATCACCGGCACCTTGAACCGCCGGGACAGCTCGTCGGCCCGCCCCGCCAGACCGCCGGACCCCAGGATGATGGCCTTTGCCCCGTCATCTTCCAGGGCGGCCGTGATCGCCCCATCCAACCGCTCGGCGCCGACGCCGGCGGCCGCGTCGGCAACGCCGATGCCGGCGGCTCGCACCGTGCACGACGCCGTTCCGGCGTAAACAACCGCGTGTCGCCGGATGCGGTCCACTGCCCCTTCGACCGTGGTGACGATGGCAAAACGGTCCGTCAGGCAGCGGGCGGCCATGATGGCCGCCTCGCAGGCGTCCAACACCGGACCCGCAGCCAGGCGCCGGGCCTCCGCCACCCCGATATCGTCGAAACACGCAAGCACGAAGCCTTGCTCGCCGGCCCTGCAGGCGGCCCGAACGATGTCGATGACATTGGGCTCGGCGGCGGCCCGGTCGGCCAACGTCTCGATGGACAGCGGACCCGTCGCGGGATTGACCACTTTGATGACGACGTCGGGGACGGCCAGCCGGCGGGCCACGCCATCGATCAGCCCGGTCACCCGGGCGTTGGTGTTCGGATTGATGACGAGCAACCGCTTCGGAAGATTGGGCGTCGGCCGCGGCGTCATGGCTGGCCCGACATCACGTTGGGAAGCCAAAGGATGGGCTCGGGCCAGAAGATGAAGATCACGGATGCCACCAGCATGATGACGGCGAACGGCGCCGATCCCCAGGCGACGTCAGTAAAACTGCCGCCATCCTTTCGGATGCCCTGAACCACGAACAGGTTCATGCCGACCGGCGGGGTGATCAGGGCGACCTCGCACATGAGGACGATGAAGATTCCGAACCAGATCGGATCGACGCCGACGGCCACGACCACCGGAACGGCGATCGGCACCGTCAGCACCAGCATCGACATGGCGTCCATGAACATGCCGAGGGTCATATAGAAAACCATCAGGACGAGGAGAAGGCTGACACGATCGAGCCCGAGGTCGGTGACCCAGCGCGTCACCTCCTGGGCGGCGCCCAGCATGGAAATGGAGACGTTGAGAAGCAGCGCGCAGACGAGGACGATCACCACCATGCCCGTGGTCCGCGCGGCCAAGAACGAACAGGTGGCCAGCAGCGACAGGCTGAGCCGGCCGCTCCACCAAGTAATCGCCAGCGCCGCCGTCACACCCAGGGCAGCCGATTCGGTCGGCGTTGCGAGCCCCCCGTAGATGCTGCCCATGACGATTGCGAAAATGATGAACGGCGGGATCAGATGGCGCAGCAACGCAAGGCGTTCGCGGAAGGGAATGGTCGATGTCGTCCCGCCTTCATTGGCCCGACGGTAGACGATGAAGATGAAAAGCGAGAAGCAGACCGCCAGGGCGAAACCGGGCACGATGCCGGCCATGAACAGTTTGCCGACCGAAACGTTGGCCAGTGAGCCGTAGACCAGGAGGTTGATGCTCGGCGGAATCAGGATACCCAGCGTGCCGCCGGCGGCCAGTGAGCCAAGCGACATGCGCACCGGATAGTTTCGCTGCGCCAGGGCCGGCAGGGCGATGGTGCCGACCGTCGCCGCCGTTGCGACCGACGAGCCCGAGGTTGCGGCGAACATGGTGCAGGTCGCAATGTTGGTGTGCAGCAGGCCGCCGGGCATGCGGCCCAGCCACACCGCGAGCGCGTCGTACATGCGATCGGCGATGCCGCTGCGCAACAGCAACTCGCCAAGCAGCATGAACAGCGGGATGGCCAACATGGTCGAGTTGTTGAGGCTGCCCCAGACAACGCCGCCCATGGTGGCGACCAGTGGCATGCCATAGGCGAGGTAGCCACCGGCGGCACCGACCGCCAGGATGGCGACCGCCACCGGCATGCTGAGGAACATGAGGGCCAACATGGCCAGGAAAGCAAAAAAGAGTACCAGCATGTCCATGGCTTTTGCCCCTCAGCGCCGCTCCAGGTCCTTGAGCTCGGCCTCGACCTCGTCCTCGACCCGCTCAGGTCCGAAGCGCTGGACCAGTGCGTCCCAGCGGCCCCCGGCCATATGTCCGATGGCGCGTCCCGCCACCACGACGGCGATCACCGCGAAGAAGGCTTGGGTGACCAGCCACAACGCCTGCGGATAGATCAAGGGTGTCGCCCATGGGGTCTGGGCGATCGCCTTGTAGGCCATGGTGTCGCGGACCGTGTCGACGGTGAAGATAAGAAAGAACACACCGAGAATGCCAAGGGTAAGGGCTGCCACGACATTGAGCATCGCCTGCGCAAGTCGTGGCAGCCTCATGTAGAGAAGGTTGATGCGGATATGGGACTGCTCCACCGCCGCCACGGCGAAGGCAAGCGGCGCACCGATGGCGATGGCGTAGCCCGACAGTTCATCCACTCCGCCGAGGGAAATGGAAAAGACCTTGCGGACGATCGTCTCCACCGTCACCACCAGCGACAAAGCGATCATGATGACACCGAAGACGATACCGGCCATGCGCACGCCGCGTTCCATCGCCGAAAAGCTCCCTCAGCTAGAGACCCAGCTTGACGCCAATCGTCTCCCGCCACTTCGCCTCGCATTCCGGGAAAATGGCGTTGCACTGCTTGGCCCAGACCGGCAGCGATTTCTCGCCGACCGCGTTGGCCACCGTCTTGAGGTCGGCGTCGGTGACCGGAACCGAGGAGAGCTTGTAGGGCTTGCCAAACTCGCAAGGCTGTTGGCCGGTGTTGCAGTTCATGGCGTCGACGTAGAGCTTTTCGGAATAGGCCCAGATGTCATCGGTCAGCTTGGTGACCGCGTCCGCCAGCTTCGCCTGGTCGGCCGCCGACAGCTTCTTCCA
>JAVEYE010000214.1:0-6752 GCA_034003665.1 Rhodospirillales bacterium
TTTCTGCTGCGGGTTCCCCTGAACCGCAATTTCATGCAGCTCTATCCCAACCGCAACGCCATCGACGTCGACATCACCAAGGAGGTCCGCCTGGCGATCCGGCGTCCCGATCCCAACCGCTACAACCTGCGCCCGCTGGGGCTCCCCAGCGGCGTGCGGATCTACGGGATGACCTTCCGGCGATCGGGCGTCCGCATGACCGTGACGGGGCGCGAGCGCGACCAGGTTTTCGTGGCGCCCGACGTGCCGTCCTTCGCCATCGCCCTCGACCGCGTGACCCGCGGCAACTACCAGGTCGAGGCCCGCGTGACCGATCCCTACGGCAACGAAACGGTCTTCGAGACCGAGTGGCAGACGCTGGCCAACGGCCAGAAAAACGTGGTGTTTCATCTGCCGCTGCCGCTGGCGACCAACGGCTGCCATCAAGCCGAGATCCGCTTGATGGGAGGCAAACCGGAGCGCAAGAGCGTCATCCTGCGCCATGCCACCACACTGGCCCTGCTGCCCCACGCCGAACGACAGTATCATGCGGACAATCCCTTCGGCACGTGGGATTTCTGGGGAGGCCATTTCACGCCCAACGACATGTCGCTGATGGGCCCCGCCTACCAGAAAATGGGGCTGCGCTACACGCTGGCCGCGCGGGGCGACCCCGAGCTCCTCAAGCCCTACGGCCTGGTCGAAGGGCGCGACGAGCGGGCGCACATCGGCGCCGCCGGCCTGACAAACCTGGTGGCCGCGTTCCGGGCGAAGGGGCCCGAAGCCTACCCGCCGACCGCCATGATCTTCCATGAAAACGCCATATCGGGGGCGCATATCTCGCGAACGCCCGATGTCTTCACGGGCGCCGCTCCCTATGTTTTCGACGAGAAGGAGCAGAAGCGCTTCGACGAGATGTGGGCACAGGCCCTCCACGCCGCCAAGATGATCCGCCGCGAATTCCCCAAGACGGAGATCTATTTCGGCAACGGCAACCCGCATCTGATGGAGGAATTTTTGCGCCGCAAGTTCCCCGCCGAACTGTTCGGGTCGCGCGGCAACGAGTGCGGCAGTTTCGCGCGCCCGCCCGAAACCCAGCCGCTCAACTGGGTGGCCAACAACGCCGGTCTCTTCATGGACCGCACGATCCTCGACCACTACGGCTACACGAACACCCCGCTGCGCCAGAACTTCGAGATCACCTACCCCGGCACCAACCCGGGCAATCTGACCCTCGACACGCAGGCCAACTACTTCATCCGCCATGCGGTCCATTCGCTGGCCTGGGGCATTCCGCGCATCCGTATCGGCATGATGACCGATGTCGGCAACTCCTACTACTATAGCAACTGGGGCGCTTCGGGCTTCATGTTCGCCCAGCCGAAGGTCTCGCCCAAGCCCTCGTATGTCGCCATGGCGACGATGATCCGCGAGCTCGACGGGGCCGTCTTCAGCCGCATCGTCGAGGTGGTCGATGCGCCGGCCGTCTACATCGCCGAATTCAAGCGCAGGGCGGGCGGCGCCGTCTGCGTCGCCTGGACGCCCCGCGGCACGCGGCCGATCGCCATCGCAACCGGCGGTCGGCCCCTGCGCGTGACCGACAAGGCCGGCAACTCGCTGGCGGTGGCGGCGGTGGACGGCTCCTGCGCGCTTGAACTGGGGCCCGCTCCGATCTTCATCCGCTCCGAGGCGCCCCTGGGCGCCGTTCGTGCCGGCGCGCCGGTCCATGCCATCACTCCGCCCGACGCGGCCGTGTACCGCACCGTCGCCGCGCTCGACACCCTTGACGGTTGGCGCGTCGATCCGGCCGGCGACACGCAGCTCGATATCTACAACCACAAGGAGCCACGCCGCAAGGGCGCGTTCAACTACGCCGTAACCGGGGCAGCGGAGAATCAGCCGGCCGCGATCCGGGTGACCCCCACGTTTCCCGTGGCGGGAAGCGCCTTCCTGCCAGCCTATTCCATCCTGCGCCATGCGGACGGCATCCCCCTGCCGGACAAACCGACGGAGATCGGTCTGATGGTCAACGGCAATGCCGGTTTCGGCCGTGTGATCTTCGAACTAACCGATGCCTCGGGGCAGCTCTGGCGCTCCATCGGCGCCTCAGCGCGCGGCGACAAGCCCAACCGCTGGCTGGAGGACTGGATGGGCAAGGAGGAGGCATCCAAGCTGAAAGGCGCCTTCCAGAGCGACTGGAACACCAACGACATGTGGGGCCGCAGTGCGATCAACTTCGAGGGCTGGCGTTTCCTGACGTTCCCCCTCCCCGGTAACTACCCCGGCGAAGGCTACCACTGGCCCTACAGCAGCCAGTGGTACTATGACGGTGACGGCACCGTCCACTACCCGCTGACGCTGCGGGCGCTGATCTTCACCGCGCCGGAGAACGTTCTGAAATTCACCCGCTACGCGCCGCCGGCCGACTACGCCTTCGAGGTGCGCGACCTGCGCGTGGGCCAACGCCCCGTCGAGGCGATCGGCGCGGAATAGGCAGTGGGGCATTTTTACAGACAGGAGAAATAGCATGAAGTCATCACCTATTCCCGCACTTGCAGCCGCCATCCTGCTGACCGCCGGCACCGCTGGCGCAGCCGGCGGACTAACCCTGGCGGAAAGGGGCCGCGTACGCTGCGTGGTGGTCGCCCCCGGGGACTGGACCAACACCGTGGCCGTCTCCAAGGGTCTGCCCAAGCAGGCGGAACAATTGCTGCAAAGCCGCCGCAAACTCTTTCAGGAATCGGTACGCGACCTGGCTCATTATCTTGGGAGGATGTCGCGGGGCGAGGTGCCCGTGGTGACCGCGCCTCCGGAGGACAAGGACGTGATTCCGGTGCGTGTCGGCGCCGCTGCCGGGGCGGTCTTCGGACCGGTGGGCATTTCAAAATCGGGGCTGTTCGGCTTCCGCATCGTGGCCGACGCGCGCCGCGGCATCGGGCTCTACGGCGAGTCGGAAGTCGGCTCCAGCTATGCGATCTACGAGTTGCTGCATCGACTCGGCTGCCGCTGGTACATGCCCGGCGAGCTGGGCGAGGTCGTTCCCGTCGCCGGCAGCCTGATGGTCCCCGAGATGGACGAAAAACTGGCGCCGGCCACCGATGCCCGCATCTTCTGGCAGGGCGGCGCCGACTTCCTGCGGCGCAACCGCATGGGCCGCCATGACAACACCATCTGGCTGGCCTACGGCGACGGTTCGTTCGAGCGGTTCTTCAGCAAGGCCGATCTCGAGGCGCATCCCGAGTGGCGCGCGCTGCGCGCAGACGGCACGCCCCATCCATGGGCGCTGCGGCCGACACACCCCGAAGTCGCCGCCTTCGTCGCCGACAAGATCCTCGCCCAGCTCGACTCGGTCTACGAACCGATGCGCAAGCTCGGGCTGCGCCCCGGCTATTCGCTCACGCCCGGAGACGGGCAGGTCCCCACGGAAGATCCGCTGGAACGCCCGCACGATCCCGAACCGCGCGTGTGGGAGGGCGCCGCCGGTCGCTGGTCGGTGACCGACCGCTGCATCCTGATGATCACCCGCATCGCCGAGCAGGTCCGCAAGCGCTACCCCGACGTCGCGTTCGGCGACCAGGCCTACGTCAACAAGAGCCTGCCACCCGCACGCTATCCGGTGCCATCCGACTTTCGCGTCGTGATCTGCCCCATCGACTTCAACCGCTTTCACCCGATGAACTGGCCCAACCACGTCAACGAGGATTGGCTGCTGAAGCTGGTGCAGGGATGGAACCAGGCCGGCGCAGCCATCGGCGCCTACTGGTACGGCATCAACCTTGCCGAGATCAGCGCCCCCTGCCCCTTTATCGCCAAGTGGGGGGCCGATGTAGCCCTGCTGCTCGAGAACGGGATGACCGAATGGATGCCGGAGACGATGAACGGCTGGGATTCGATGATGCCCGGCTACTACCTTTCGCTCCGCATGGCCTTCCATGCGCATGAAAAGCCCGACGAGATTCTGGCCGACCTCTGGACACGCTTCTATGGCGCGGCCGCCGCTTCCATGGAACGGTACTGGACCGGCATCGACCAGGCCTACCTCGCCGCCAACGAATTCGCCGGCAGTCCCTACGGCTACCTGAAAATCTTTACTCCCGAGGTCATGGCCGCGGCACGCGCCGACCTGAATGCCGCCCTGTCGCACTGCCGCACGCCGATCGAATACCGGCGGGTCAAGCTGATCGACGAGTCGTTCACCCTGTTCGAACTCTACATGAAGATGCGACAGGACTGGGCCTCCGGCAGGCTCGCCCGCCTGCAGGCCGACTATGAATCCTGGCGCGGGGGCGTGCTGGACATGGTGCGCCGCTACCGCGATCCCGCCGATGCAACCTACGTCCAGGGACGCCACGGCAACCCGGCCTGGAGCGACAGCATGTACAGCCGGGGTTATCTCGACGGCGCCCGCATGGAAAAAGAATACGCCCGCCACAGCCAGCCGATGCTCGAATGGAAATGGCAGCACAATCCCGCGGAGGAAGCCGCCTCGCTCGCCTGGACCGATCCCGCGTTTGATGACCAGGCCTGGCCTGTGACACATGTCGTCCGCGACACCTGGTCCTCGCTCGGACACCATTTCACACTGACCGACCGCGCGGCGGGCAAGTCGGGACGGATGGTTTACCGCGCGTCACAGCGGCTGCGCAAGCTGCCGGAAGGCAAGCAGGCCTATCTCTGGATCGGCGCGACCGACGGCTCGGTCAAGCTCTTCGTCAATGGCCGGCACATCCCCTACGTCGATCCCGTCAAGGGCAACACGCAGGATACCTTCAACGGCTATTGCAAATCCGCTTCATTCAACGTGACGGATGCCCTGCTGGATGGAGGAAATCAGTTCACGATCCTCGCTGAGCGGAATGCGCTGAACGAACTGGGCACCGGTGGCCTGATGGGGCCGGTCATCGTCTACCGCGACCGGTAGCTCGTCAGACATCCGCCCCCCTCCGCATGCCCGGTTCCGGCGCAGGGGTGACGAGTCACCCCCGCGCCGATGCGCCGAACCAGGCATTGTCCACCGTCAACACACGGAGGGAACGCAGGTTGTGGCGGACCGCCGTTCCATCGGCCTGGATATCGTCGGCACTTTCATAGGTGGTGACGAGGCATTGGTCGCCGAAAAAGCACATGCTGGTATAGCAGTAGTTGTGCGAGGTGTCCGCGATCAGCGGTGCATGCGCCTGCCAGCTTGCGCCTTCGTCGTCCGAGGTCGAGACCGCCAGCGGGGTGCGCCATTGGAAGGTCGGATCGCCGAAGGGCACCCCGCCCCGATCATTGTGCAGCATCGCCAAACGGCGTGAGCCGGGAATGCGTTTGATGGTGGCGGGACCGTTGGCCATGGGGATCGGGCACAGGAGGCGGTAGGGACTCCAGTGGTCGCCGCCGTCCTCCGAGCAGGCGGCATAGGCAACCCCTCCGTTGGAGCGCGCCCACATCAGCACGCGACCGCCGGCCAGCTCCACCACACCCGGCTCCTGGGTGCAGACCTGCCGCAGGGCAAACAGGCGGAGCGGCGGCGTGGCGTCGGGAACGACGCATGCCGGCAGGTGGTACTGGCCCGGCTCGACGAGGATTTCATCCCGGCTGTGGCGCCAGGTCTCGCCGCGGTCGTCGCTGATCAGGCATCCGCTCAACGGCAGGCGGCAGTCGGCGACCGTAGGCGAAAAGGCGTAGGGGGCCAGCAGGCGGCCGTCGCGCAATTGAACCAGTCGGTCGTTGTTGATGACATAGTAGCCGTTGTTGGCAATCATGCGCCGGGGGGGCGTCCAATGGACCGCTTCATCGCTGGAAACGGTCCAGTAGGGCACGCACAGGTCCTTCTGCAGCTTGACCAGGAACAGGGCGCCGATTCTGCCGTCGGCCAGGCGCAGCAGGCTGACGCTCATGGCGTTGATCCAGCCCGGCTCGGGCGTGAAAAACCGTTGCGGCTCGGACCACGTCCGGCCTCCGTCGGATGAAATCCGGCTGACCAGCTCGGCCGGGGACGCATCGCCTCCACCCTGAAAGCGACCGTAGACGAGAAAGAGGCGCCCATCCCACAACTCTACGGCGGCGCCTTCGCCGGAGCGGTTGCGATCGGTGGTATGATCTTCCAGGAGAATTGACAATGGCTGGCTCATGATCGGGCTCCTTTGATCCCGGGTCGACATGTGCCGCTACGCGGCGGCGACACCTAACGACCAGATGCACGCATTCAACCACGAATGGCTGACCGTGGCAAACCAAAACCGGCAGACTACCGCAGACTACCGCATTACGACAACATCCACGGTCTCGGGTGTGGTCAGATCGACACGGATGCGGTCGCCCGTGCGCGTCCAGCGCAACGGTCCCTTCAGGGTCGAGAACACCTCCTTGACCGGCAGGTCGGTCTGGACCGTCAGCACGGCGGGGCGCTCGGCCGGTTCGAGGAAGTGGGCAAAATTGTTCAGGGTCACGGCCGCCTCTCCTTCGTGCTCGAAGAGCCAGACCTCCGTCTGGGGCTCGGAATACTCGACGCGCATGCGGCCGAGCGCGAGTTGCGCGGGCTGCGCGAGGAGCGGCAGGCGATCCAGCATGTACCGGCTGCCGCCCGGCGCCGAGCCCTTGTACAACATGCCGGGCTGGAAGCCGAACAGCAGGGTACGTCCCTTTCCCAGCGTGCGCATGACGGCGGCGCACTGTCCGTCGGCGAAGGTGCCCACCGGCGTGCCGGTCGTCGGCTCGAGCGCGACCTTGACGCCGATGACGTCGGCCGTCAAGGCCGGGGTGAGGTCGGTGGCCTGCAGGGCCAGCGT
>JAVEYE010000215.1:0-6751 GCA_034003665.1 Rhodospirillales bacterium
GCTTGATCGCCTCGTCGCGCGGCAGCACGCCCGAAATGGCGAAGAAGCAGGTCTGCATGACCGTGTTGATGCGACGGCCCATGCCGGTTTCGTGGGCCACCTTGTCGGCGTTGATGACGAAGAACTTCAGCTTCTTCTCGATCATCGCCTCCTGCACCGAACGGGGCAGGTGATCCCAGATTTCGTCCTTCCCATAAGGCGTATTGAGAAGGAACGTGCCGCCCGGCGCCGCATACTTCAGCATGTCGCGCTTCTCGATGAACGAGAACTGGTGGCAGGCGACGAACTGAGCCTTCTCGATCAGATAGGGGGACTGGATCGGATGCGGGCTGAAGCGCAGGTGCGAAATGGTCATCGCGCCGGCCTTCTTCGAGTCATAGACGAAATAGCCCTGGGCGTAGTTGTCGGTGTTCTCGGCGATGATCTTGATCGAGTTCTTGTTGGCGCCGACGGTGCCGTCCGACCCCAGGCCGAAGAACACCGCCCGCTTGACGCCGTCGAGCTCGGCGTTGAACGACGTGTCGGGAGTCAGGGACAGGCCGGTCACGTCGTCGATGATGCCGACGGTGAAATTCGTCTTCGGCTTGTCCTTCTTGAGCTCGTCGAACACGGCCTTGGCCATGGACCCGTTGAACTCCTTCGACGACAGGCCGTAGCGACCGCCGATGACGGCCAAGTCGGCACCCTTGCGCAGGCCCGACTGCTTGGCCTGGAACAGCGCGGCCACCACGTCGAGGTAAAGCGGCTCGCCCGTGGCGCCGCACTCCTTCGTGCGATCCAGCACGGCGATCGACTTCACGGACGACGGCAAGGTGCCAATGAAGTGTTCGACCGAGAACGGACGATACAGGCGCACCTTGACGACGCCGACCTTTTCGCCGCGCTTGACCAGGGCGTTGACCGTCTCGTGGACCGTCTCGCCGCCCGATCCCATGATGACGACAACGCGCTCGGCGTCCGGTGCCCCATAGTATTCAAACAGCTTGTACTGACGGCCGACCACCTTCGCGAACTTGTCCATCGTCTCCTGCATGATGTCGGGAGCCGCCATGTAGAACAGGTTGCGGGCTTCCTGCATCTGGAAGAAGGCGTCGGGGTTCTGCGCGGTGCCGCGAATGACCGGATGATCGGGCGACAGGCAGCGCTTGCGGTGCTCCGTGATCAGCTCGGGGTCCATCATGGCGAGCAGATCATCGTTGGTCAGTTCCTCGATCTTCGTCACTTCATGCGACGTGCGGAAGCCGTCGAAGAAGTGGAGGACCGGCACGCGCGACTTCAGGGTCGCGGCCTGGCCGATCAAGGCGAAGTCATGGGCCATCTGGCCGGAACCGGAGGACAGCATGGCGAAGCCGGTCTGGCGGGCCGCCATGACGTCGGAGTGATCCCCGAAAATCGCCAGCGCGTGGGTCGCGATGGCACGGGCGGAAACGTGCATGCAGAAGCTCGTCAGCTCGCCGGCGATCTTGTACATGTTCGGGATCTTGAGCAGCAGGCCCTGCGACGCCGTAAAGGTCGTCGTCAGTGCGCCGCTTTGCAGGGCGCCGTGAACCGCGCCGGCGGCACCCGCTTCAGACTGCATTTCGACCACCCGGGGAACCGTGCCCCAGATGTTTTTCCGACCGTCGGCCGACCACGCGTCGGCGTGCTCGCCCATATCCGACGACGGCGTGATCGGGTAAATGGCGATTACTTCATTCGTACGGTGGGCAACCGAAGCGGTGGCTTCGTTGCCGTCCACCGTAATCATTCGCCTTTCCGCCATGGGATCACTCCTCTTGGTTTTCATATGTCACACGAACGGCACCCGGATTTTCCGGATGCCGGTTTTTGCATTAACAAGAACCAAATAAAAAGGTTTTATTGAAAATGATTATTAATTTCCCGCAATAGTTTTGCCTAAGATAATGATATGCTGAAAGAATATTTCCGCGGGATTTTTTGCGCAGGAAGGGTATACGAGATTCCTCTTCCGATAGCAAGACTGTAATCAACCCAACTGCCCGGCACCTATGGCATTTTCCACTATCTGGCAATGATCTTCCGGCGGTCACGCAGCAGGCTTCTCAAGTATTCGCAAACAACCGTAAGTGAGCCTAACTTTCGGCGGCCGGGGGCAGACCGCCGGCCAGCCGCTCGTAGGCCCAGCGCGCCGCCTCGCGCACCAAGGAAGACCGATCGATCAGGCGCGGCCGGACCGCCGACAGCAGTCCGGCGTCGCCGCTGTTGCCTATGGCGATCAGGACGTTGCGCAACAATCGATCGCGCCCGGTTCGCTTGATCGGAGTGCCGGCGAAGACTTGACGGAAGGCGGCGTCGTCGAGGCCGGCGAGATCGGCAAGGCTCGGGGCCTCGAGGTCGGGCCGGCCGCGAAAGGCCGCCTCTGCGGTCGGCCGCGAGAACTTGTTCCAAGGACAGGCCGCCAGGCAATCGTCGCAACCGTAAATGCGGTTGCCGAGGGCGGCACGCAAGTCGGGATCGATGGCGCCCTTGTGCTCGATGGTCACATATGAAATGCACCGCGTCGCGTTCATCCGATAGGGCTCGGCCAGGGCGTCGGTCGGACAGGCCTCGGCGCAGCGATTGCATGTGCCGCAGAGGTCGCTTTCCGGAGCATCCGGCGACAGTTCGAGCGTGGTGAACACCTCGGCCAGAAACAGCCACGACCCGAATGCACGCGCCACCAGATTGGTGTGCTTGCCTTGCCAGCCGATGCCGGCCCGCTGGGCCAGCGGCTTTTCCATGACCGGCGCGGTGTCGACGAACACCTTGACGTCGCCCCCCAGCGTTTCGACGATCCATCGGGCGAGCCGCTTGACCCGTTTCTTGACGACGTCGTGGTAGTCGCGGTTGCGGGCGTAGACGCTGATGGCGCCGCGGTCGGCCCGGCCTCGCAGGGCCCGCGGATCGTCGGCCGGCCCGTAGTTGACGCCGAGTGCGACAACGGTGCGGGCTTCCGGCCACAACGTCCGGGGATCGGCTCGCCTCGCGAAGGTATCGGCCAACCATGTCATGTCACCATGGCGGCCGCCGCCAAGGAAGGCGGCCAGGTTGGCGCGATCGGCCGGCCGCGCCTCGGCCGCCGCGAAACCAGCCGCATCGAAGCCCAACTCGAACGCCTTGGCTCGGATCGCCTCCTTCGCGGCGAAATCCGGCGTCCCGGCCGCGGCGGTTAGATCACAGTCGCGCTCGGCTTTTCGCCCGGCCATCGTGCCTCGTCACCCTTTCCACAAGTCACCCACTATAATAGGTCGCGGAGGGGAGTCACGCCCGCTGCCAGTGATTAAATTTTCGCCCAAAAATTAAAAGTGTCTATTGTTTGGGCAGATCGTGTCGCGGTCCTTTCTGCAGTTTCCTCAATAAGGTTTTGGCGCAAATGGTTTTTCCCCCGACAAGGCGGATGGCATCGGCCTTGCTTGGGATGGACCGGGGGTCGTTGAGCCCTCACGAGGGTTTTTTCGGACACGTTTTCCTTTTCACCTCCCGGCACGTCCCCAACTCGCGCGGGGCGCTTCAACAGCGCCCCGCCTTTTTTCGCCGCGCATTCCATCTCGCCATACGCCCGCGGCATGTGATAATGAACCGCCCGGAAAGCGGGAGCCCAGGCTGATGAAGTTGAAGTACGCGGCCCTTTACATCGTCCTGATCGTGGCGGTGAACTATGGCTTTTCGGCGACGCCGCTGGTCACGCTGCCGGACGGCACCGCGTGGCCACCGATCTCGCTGGTGGTCGGCTTCGTCTTCGTCGCCCGCGACTTTGCACAGCGCGAGATCGGTCATCGGGTGCTGCTGGCCATGCTGGTCGGCGCCGCCCTCAGCTATTTGATGGCCAGCCCGATGATCGCCGTGGCCAGCGCCGCCGCCTTCCTGCTCAGCGAACTGGTCGACTGGGCGGTCTACAGCTTCACCCGCCGGCCGCTGTCACAGCGCATCCTTTACTCCAGTGCGCTGGGCGCGCCGGTCGACAGCCTCGTTTTTCTTTCCGGCGTCGGCATTCTTTCGACCGCCGGCGTTGCCGCCATGACGGCGAGCAAGATGCTGGGCGCGCTGATCGTCTGGTGGATGATGCGCCGCCGCGAGACCGCCGCCGGCTGACGTCGTTCGCCAAGAACAGGGGTACCAGGAATGGCCCGGTTATCAGTCCACTACATCTGCCCCGACTGCGGCGCCGCCCGCGACACCGACAAGCCGCTCTGGCGCTGCCCGGAATGCGCCTCCTACCTCGACCTCACCGACGGGCCGGGGCTGTCGCCCCAAGGAATCGACATCAGCGACCCCTCGCCGTGGCGCTACGCGGCGGCGCTCAGGGTGCCGCGCCGAGGCGCCGTCTCGATGGGAGAGGGCGGGACCCCGCTGGTCGCGCGTCCCTGGAAAGGCCGCACGGTTCAGATGAAGATGGATTTCCTGGCCCCCACCGGCTCGTTCAAGGATCGGGGCGTCGCCGTGCTGATGAGTTACCTGAAGCAGCACGGAATCGCCTCCATACTCGAGGATTCATCGGGCAATGCCGGGGCCGCGATGGCGGCCTATGCGGCGGCGGCCAGCATCGCCTGCCGTATCCTGGTGCCGGCCGCCGCGCCGGCCGGCAAGCTGGTGCAGATGCGCGCCTGCGGGGCCGACGTCGTACCCGTCGAAGGGACCCGCCAGGACGTCTCGGACGCCGCGCTGGCCGAAGCCGAAAGCACCTTCTACGCCAGTCACAACTGGCAGCCCTTCTTCCTGGAGGGCACCAAGACGATTGCCTACGAGATCTGGGAGCAACTGGGCTTCAGGGCCCCCGACAACGTCATCGCCCCGGCCGGCGGCGGCAGCAACGTCATCGGCTGCCACATCGGTTTCCGCGAACTGCTGGCGGCCGGACAGATCGAACATATGCCCCGCATCTTCGGGGTGCAGGCCGCCAACTGCGCCCCCGTCGTCGCCGCCTTCGCGGCCGGCGCCGACGATTACGTCCCGACGCAAACCCAGGCGACGGTGGCCGACGGCATCGCGCTGGCCCGCCCGGTGCGCCTACGCCAGATGCTGGCCGCCGCTCGCGAAACCGGCGGCTCCATCGTGGCGGTCGAGGAGGAAGAGATCCTGGCGGCGCTGAAATCCCTGCTCCGCCTTGGCATCTTCGTCGAGCCGACCACGGCGGCCGGCGCCGCCGGACTCGGCCGGCTGCTGGACGCCGGCACCATCGGCGCCGGCGAAACCACGGTGCTCATCCTCACCGGCAGCGGCCTGAAGGCTTCCGCCAAGATCGGCGACCTGCTCGGCCTTTAGGACCGTCGTCGGCCCGCGCATCAGGCCGCCGCCTCCCGTTCGCCGCCCCCTTCATGCATGATCGGCGGGCCGAACTCGGCGAACGAAAACAACCTGAAGGCGCGCTCTCCGTTGTAGTCGAGCACCCTGAGGTCGTCGGCCTCGCGCAGATCGCGGGCCACCACGAAGTAGTGCCCGCCATAGCGTGCCTTGGCCAGGTCCAGGCCGAGCTCGAACGCAATGAACTTGTCGACCCCCTTGTGCGCCAGCTTCTCGAGAAGCGCCGGTTCGGTGACCGACGAGTGGGAGGTGAGGATCACCATCGCGCCGCCGCCGGTTACGATCATCACGGCATTCATCATCGGCCTCCTTCCGTCCGCGGACGGATCGGTCGGGCCGGGGCGCGCCGCCGGGGCTTCCGTTCTTATTGTCGGTGTCCTTCGCGGGCGTCCCGCCGCCAGGGCGGGACCGCGGCCACGCCGCCGCCCTCTTATTGAGTATGCATTCAATTATATCACGAAACGGGAGAGACTTCAGTCGGCTAAGGCTTCGCCCTAACCTCGGGAGTCTGCCATTCCTCAATCGATTTGCAGTGCTGAACCCAGAATGCTTGAAGCGCGCCAAGGCATTCTTTTGGCAACCACGGCTGATCCAAATCTTTCAAATGTCCATAGGGCGGCATAGGAATGGTGTTGCAGCCTCCTTCCCATAAGAAGGAACCAATCATGTTCGCCGTATCTACAATGGCGCGTTGGCACTGATTGATTTTTTCTAGTGTTATTTTTCGATCTTCATCGGACAAGGCCGATTGGGATCGCTCATCCGCCGCATGAGCGACAAATTTATCTGCGAAGCGGCCTATTTGGTCGATTTCGACAACCGCCAATCGGTCACTTATCTGCCGAAATACCGTCTCATGGATTAGGTCTTTACGAGACGGTGTGCCTTCAATCCCCGAAAGACGATCGAATTGCCTATGCCGGGTTTTGGAACGCGCCCATGCGTTGGGTCCGCGAGAATCTACCTGTCCGGTAATTCCGCCAGTGCTTTGGCTATCTGCCAGTTCCCGAGAATGCGCCGCCTCTTGCTTCTTAAAATCATACGGGGCGCCGTCATAGGCCACGTAGTTTTCCCGAGTCATCAGATCACGAGCGCAACGGACATCTTTTAGCACCCGTCGGAGCGATATTGGTTGCTGATCCACATTGTTGCGTGGCGACTCCACAAGGCGGCGAATGGCGAGCACCTGTGTCACTACGTAACCTCGGTCGATAAAACCTCCAAGAAAGCCGTTCAATACGGCCGATGGACTGCCAAAGCGGGCAGCTAATCCTCTGCTTTCATTGACGGTGCGGAACACAGCATCATTCCACATCATCGTGTTGATTTGCGTCCACACCGAGTGGGGCTCGGCACCCTTCAGCCACGAAATCCACTTTTCCCGCTTGGCGCGAAACTCAACGAGAAGCGGTTTGTCCAGCACGTCACATTCATCAATGGAGTATTGGTA
>JAVEYE010000216.1:0-6748 GCA_034003665.1 Rhodospirillales bacterium
ATCAAGGTGATCAATCCCAACTCCACGGAATCGATGACGGCGAAGATTCGGCGTTGTGCCATTTCGGTTGCCGCTTCCGGCACCGAGGTGGAGGTCGTCAGCGCGCAGGGAGGTCCCGCCAGCATCGAGGGCCATGTGGACGGGGCGATGAGCGTGCCGGGCCTGCTTGCCGAGATCCGCAAGGGCGAGGACGAGGGGTTTGACGGCTACGTCGTGGCCTGCTTCGACGATACCGGCCTCGACGCCTGCCGCGAGTTGGCCCGGGGACCGGTGATCGGCATCTGCGAAGCGGCCATGCACGCCGCTTCGATGATCGCGTCCAGCTTCTCCGTGGTCACCACGCTTTCGCGCTCCGTGCCGATCATCGAGGAACTGGCATTGCGTTACGGCATGAGCCGCAAGTGCCGACGGGTGCGGGCCTCCGACCTGCCCGTACTGGCCTTGGAGGAACCCGGCGGGCGGGCGCGAGAGACCTTGCTGGCCGAAATCCGCAAGGCGGCGGATGAAGACAAATGCGAAGCGGTTGTCCTGGGCTGCGCGGGAATGACCGATCTGACGGAATGGCTGGGCGAGCAAAGCGGTCTTCCGGTGATCGACGGCGTGGTGTGCGCCGTCAAGTTGGTCGAGGCCCTGGTCGGGGCGGGCCTGGCGACCAGCAAGGTTTGCGCCTACGCCCCTCCCCGGGTCAAGGTGCCGTGCCGATAGCGTCGATGGGGCCAGGTGCGTGGGGCCGGCATGACGTTGCGCTTTTTTTGACGAAGACTCCCCCAACCAACTTGACGCCCCCCACGCCGCGCGCGGGGGGCTTCTTCTTGGCCCTGAATTTCCGCGACCGGCCGGGCGCGGGAAGGCAGGCGTTTGCCATCCGTCTTCGTGCGGCTTGTTGGGAAGGCGCACGTCATTGACGTGGCCTCGTTATGGGAATCGTCCGGCGGCGAAGGGCCTTACCGTCGTGCGCGTCGGCTTCCTCGCGTGGAGTTGACCTTGCGTTCGGAAGGTTCAACCATATCCTCGGTCAGGCCGTGGTTGACCCGGGCGCGGTGGACCATCGTTCGGATGGCTTCCGCTGCGGCCGTATCGTTTCCCGCCGCCAAGGCGTCCACGAGATTGCGGTGCAGTTCCCAGCTTGGTCCAAGGTCTCCGGCCTTCTTGACGGTTTCCTTGATCGAATGAGCGATCTGGCTGTGCATCGGCACCTGAATGGCGAGGAGGAGTTTCTCGAGAATTTTGTTGTCGGCGTAACTTGCCAGCTGGCGGTGGAAGGCAAGATCTTCCTCGAGATAGGCCTTGGGGTTCCCCCTCTGCCGTTTGAGCCGGTCCAGTGCCTCAAAGATCGGCTTGAAATCTTTGCACCCCGATTCCCGCGCGATCTTCTGAACGATATGGGTTTCGAGCAGTTCGCGCACCTCCAGGAAATCGCCGAGCTCGGCCTTGCTGTGGGCGATGCCCAGCCATCCGTCGAATGACGCTTCCGCTTCGCTGGAGCCACGGACGATGGTGCCTCGGCCAGGAGTTACGCTGATCAACCCGGTGGCGGCGAGGATGCTGATCGCTTCCCGTACCGACGGCAGGCTGGCCCCGAACTGGGCGGCAAGCTCGCGTTGCCCGGGAAGCTTGTCACCCGGCTTGATCTGGCCCGCCAAAATCGATTGATGAAGGGCGTCAACGACATGTTTGGCAACGGTCTGACGCTTGTCCACGCGACTAAAGATCATCTCGATTTCCCTGACCATCATTGCTTCTGGAGCGGCCCGATCGGACTTTGCCGCATCCTACCATGGAGCGTCCAGCCATCCGTTGGCTTGTCGCCCCGAATACGTATTCCGCAGCCCCATCTTGACCCGGCCTGCCGCCGCATGATAACAGAACAGTTGTTATGTTGTTCAGAACAATTTGCCGATGATGCCACCGAAATCGTAACGCCTTAAGAGCGGGGAGACGTCTGGTGAAGATTACGGCCATTGAAACGATGCTGCTGGGCGACTTTCCGAACATGTGTTGGGTTCGTGTCGAAACCGATGCCGGAATCACCGGATGGGGCGAGACCAAGAACGGGGCCGGTGCCGTCAGCGCCCACATTCATGATGGTTTGGCGGGGACCCTGTTGGGCGACGACCCGATGGCCATCGATCGCCTGTCGCGCTTCATGCTGTATCCCTATTGCGGTTACAAATCGACGGGCGCCGAGATCCGCGCTGCATCGGCGATCGACTTGGCTCTGTGGGATATTCGCGGCAAGGCGCTCAATGCGCCCGTCTACGAACTGCTTGGCGGCAAGACACGGGAACGCATCCGCGCCTACAACACCTGTGCGGGGCACGGCTACGTCAGCAAGGGCGCCTATTCGCCAGTCAAGAGTTGGAGCGAAGGCACGCCGGTCGATGGACGTCAGTTTGAAGATCTGAATGCTTTCCTGCACCACGCCGACGATCTGGCGGAAGAGCTTCTCGCCATGGGATTTTCGGGCATGAAGATCTGGCCGTTCGACCAGTTCGCCGGCGAGAGCGGCGGCGCCTACATATCGGCCGGCAATCTCAAGAAGGCGCTGGAACCCTTCGAGAAGATCCGCAAACGAGTCGGCGACCGCATCGACATCCATGTCGAGATGCATTCGATGTGGCGTCTGCCGGCCGCCATCACCATTGCCAAGGCGCTCGAGCCCTACAACCCGATCTGGATCGAGGACCCCATCAGCATGGCCAACCTCGATGCGGTCGCCGAATTCAAGCGGCACACCGACATCTGGGTGGCCGCCAGCGAGACGTTGAGCACCCGTTGGGGCTTCCGCGACGCCATTGAGAAGAACGCCACCAGCCTTGCCATTTTCGACATCATATGGTCGGGCGGCCTGACCGAGGGCAAGAAGATCGCCACGCTGGCCGAGACATCCGAGATTCCGGTGGCGCCGCACAATTGCGGGGGCCCTCTTACCATGGCGGCGTCGATACATATGAGCGTCAACGCCACCAACACTCTCGTCCAGGAAATGGTACGAGCCTTCTATTTTGGCTGGCACCAGGAGGTGGCGGAAAACCTGCCGCGCTTCGAGAACGGATATCTCTACGCACCGGAGGGGCCGGGGTTGGGAACCAGGCTCAAGGCCGACGTTCTTGACCGTCCTGACGCAGTGAGGCGGCGGTCCTCTCTCTGACGATCGGTACGGGGCATCTCACCCCGCGAAAGAACGACCACTGAAGAGCGCGTCCAACAGATGAAAAAGGGAGAGTCAATCATGACGAGACTGTCTTTGCAGAGAACGGTGATCGCGGCGGCCATCGGCGCGGCAGGAACGATGGCCCTGGTGTCCGGCGCGGCGGCGGCCGACGACTGGAAGGCCGTGAAGGGCGACGTCCGCTGGGCATCGGCCAGCATGGGCTCTACCACGCAGGTCCTGTTGAGCGGCGTGGAAGCGGTGCTGAAGGGCGTCCTGCCGAACGTCCGGATGTCGGTGCTGACGACCTCGGGCTCCGTCGAAAACCCCCGGCTCCTCGAGGCCGGCGAGACCGAGCTTGCCGGGGTCAACTCCGACAGTGCCTGGCAGGCTTCCAACGGGATGAAGCCTTACGGCCATAAGATCGACATGCAGATGGTGCTGACGGCCTATGGCAACACGGTGATCTTCCTTACCCTGCCTGACAGCGGGATCAAGAAAATGGAAGATCTGGCCGGGAAGAAGGTTTCTGTCGGACCCTCCGGCAGCGGCGGCTACAAGCTTGCCTATTCGGTGCTCGCCCACGGCTACAACCTTTGGGACAAGATCAAGCCCTATTACATAGCCTACAACGACCAGATTTCAGCGCTGCGCGATGGTACCGTCGTCGCCATGATGGCCCACCTTAACGATGGCATGAAGACGTCTTACTTGGCCGAGGCCGATGCCACGACGAAACTATATGTCCTGGGACAGGATCAGGCCGCCATTGAGCGCATCCAAAAGGTCGAGGGCTTCCAGACCGCCTACAAGCTGGGCCCCCAGAACCTGAAGAATCTTGATCGCGAGATCCTCGCCATGACTAACCATCATGTCGAATACGCCCGGTCCGACATCCCCGAGGATTTGGTCTACGCCCTCGTCCGGGGTTTCTACGAGAACAGCAAGGAACTCGCCAACTATCACCCTCTCGCCAAGAACATCAACGTCAAGCACGCCCTGGATGGTGCCTTCAAGGGCATTCCCGTTCATCCGGGCGCAGCCCGCTACTACAAGGAAGTCGGCGTCTGGCGGGACGATCTGATGGTGGGACAGGTCACGAAGAAGTAATTTGTCATCGGGGCCGGCCGGCTGCCGAAAATGGCATGCCGGCCGCGCTCTCTCGTTTCCAGCCGACTGCGACCTGAAGACCGAGATGCCGAACGCCGCCGGGGCATGGGGGGCGGATTCTGGAGAATGGATGATGTTTTCGTTTGAAAAGATCCTTAGACCCGCCATTTTCGCGACTTGCCTGGCGATGTCCGGGTATCACCTTCTGGTCACTCAATTCAGGTTCATGTCGCCGGTCGAGAACCAGAATATTCATCTCGGATTTTCCTTCGCAGTGCTCTTCCTAGGCTTGGCTCTTACGCACAAGGCCCGGACGGTCCGGCTTTTATACCTCCTGCTGGCCGCCTTGGGTGTTGTCGCCACGGTCTACATTCACGTGAATTACCTGGACCTCGTCGACATGGCCGGCTTCCTGCGTCCGCAGGATGCCGTAATTGGGGTGCTCCTGATCGTGCTGTCGATCGAGGCTAGCCGAAGCCAGTTCGGTTGGGTGATCCCAGCCATGACCGTATGCGCCGTTCTGTACATGATGTTTGGCTCCTACCTTCCGGGTATCCTTCATCATGGCGGTTTCTCGTTTTCGCGGACCGTCGCCTCGGTGACGACGACGTTCAACGGCATTTACGGCAGCCTGCTCGACGTATCGGCGACCTTCATCGTCATTTTCATGATCTTCGGCGCCCTCCTCAATGCCACCGGTGCCGGCAAGTTCTTCATGGATCTGGCATGCAGCATCGGCAGCCGTTTCCGAGCCGGCCCTGCTCTGGCGGCGGTCATCAGCAGCGCCATCATGGGATCGATCAACGGCAGTGCCGTCGCCAACGTGGCGACGACCGGCGCGGTGACCATCCCTCTCATGAAGCGAAGCGGCTTCAAGCCGGAGTTCGCCGGCGCGGTCGAGGCCGCAGCGTCCACCGGCGGGATGTTCCTGCCCCCAATCATGGGGGTCGGCGCCTTCATCATGTCGGAGCTGACCGGCATCGCCTATATCGATATCGTTATCGCCGCCACCATTCCGGGCATTCTCTACTATTTTTTGGTCGGCGTTTCGGTCTGCATACGGGCCAATAAGGATGGGGTCAGTCTAGGGGTCTTCTCGGATCTCGAGCCCACCAGTCGCATCCTGATGCGGCGCGGCTATTACTTCATCCCCATCATCGTCGTCCTCTACTACATGGTCATCGGCTATTCGCCGATGACGGCCGGCCTTTACGCCATCTACTGGCTGGTGGCCATACACTTCGTGGTTACGGCGTTGACCGCGCCCAAGCGGTTCCTGCAGAAGTCTTTCTGGATGGAGTTGGCGGGCGGCTTGGTCGATGGCGCCAAGAACGGCGCCACGGTAGCCGCCATCCTCGCCGCCGTCGGCATCATGATCCAGGCGATCATTGCGACCGGGCTGGCCCATCGCTTCCTGTTCCAGGTCCTGGCTTTGGCGTCCTCCGTCGAGGTCGGGCTCCTGATGACGATGGGGCTTGCGCTTTTCTTCGGGATGGGCGTGCCGACCACGGCGAGCTACATCCTGCTGGCCATTCTCGTGGCGCCGTTCCTGGTCAAGCTGGGCGGCCCCCTGCTGGCCGTTCACCTATTCATTTACTACTACACGATCATCGCCAACATCACACCGCCGGTCGGCAGCGCTGCCATTGTCGCGTCGCGCGTGGCCAATTCCGCCTACATGAAAACCTGCTTGATTTCCATTCGGCTCGCCATGGTGGCGCTGGTCATGCCATTCCTGTTCGTCTGGCACCCGGCGCTGCTCGCCCAGGGCCCTTGGTACGTCATTCTCGAAGTAACCGTGACGGCGACGGTGGGGCTCATCGCCATTGCGGGCTTCTGGGAGGGCTATCTGTTTTGCCCGACGCGCAGCGCCGAACGTGTCTTGATGCTGGTTGGGGGGAGTATGCTCGTTCTGCCGCTGCCTCTGTATGCGACGGCCATTGGGGCGGGGCTATTCGCCTTCGTGCTTTTTACCCAGTGGAGGCGCAGCAAGGCGATGCGGGATCTTACCCTCGAACAGGCGCCGGTCACCTGAAGAAGGCCGCAGCTGCGCGCTGCCGGCCACAGAAGAGCGCTCGCGGGGCGGGCGGGATTTCCATCACTCAAAGACTGGACAAGAAGGAAGACGAAGGTGGGAACGATCAAGAGCGTCGAGGTATGCGTAGCCCGGGTGCCGCTGGCCAATTCGGTAACCTTTTCCACCCGCAATGTGCAGGCGCGCGAATACTGTCTGGTGCGTGTGACGTCGGCGGACGGCCATGTCGGACTCGGTTACAGCTACGCCGTCAACACGTCCGGGCGCATCTTGACCGCGGCGGTCGAAGAGGCTTTCGCACCGAGGCTGATCGGCCAGGAATCGCTGCGCGTCGAGGGCATCTGGCGCGACCTCTATCAGGAGGCGCTGCTGATCGGCCGCACCGGAGCGGTCATGCGGGCATTGAGTGCGCTGGATATCGCACTGTGGGACCTCAACGCCCGCAGCGTCGG
>JAVEYE010000217.1:0-6734 GCA_034003665.1 Rhodospirillales bacterium
ACTTCGGTGTCCTTCCCGCCATGGATCACCTGCAAGTCCTTGGGACCGTTCTCAAGAATTACGTTGTCGACAGAAAGCGGCTGTTCGTCCTGGGCACCTCGTACGGCGGCTACATAGGCCTTCTGCTGAGTAAGTTCGCTCCGAACACGTTCCGTCTCATCGTTGACAATTCCGGATTTTCAGGGCCTGCGGATACGATGCCATCCTTGTACGGGATATCGTCTTCAATCGGTGCCATGCGGCTCGTCCACCGATGCCTCGTCGCATTTTCAGACGACCCGTCGTCGCCCAACTACCTGAGCTCCAGCCGCAAGATGATCCGCGATCTGGCCGTCGCCGCCCATTACCACGTGCCGAGCGAGACCGTGGTGCACAGCTATCACAGCGAGGCCGATACGGTTGCCCCGATCGCCGCGAAGAAGAAGCTGGCGCTCGTTCTTGGCCGGCGCCGAAGGTACGACCTCAGGCCCATCTCCAAGGCGGACATCGACGGTCGCATCTTCAAGAATGAAAAGCACGGCATGGACGCCTCGCTGAGGGGGCTGTTCGAGTTGTCCTATCGACGCTGGAGCGCGGAGGCCGGCGACCCCCCCTCCATCACCGATTTTGACCTAGGAACGGTGATCCGGTTCTTGTGCGGAGAGGAGGATTACGTCCTGAAATTTGGCCGCGATGACGTTTCGCTTGCCGTCGAACCGGCCTGAGAGCGCTCAGACCGCATCGGTGCCTGCGTCTGGACGCGAAAGTCCCGGAGGTCGTCAGGTCAGGATGTCGATGAGGGATCTGCCGAACTTGTTGCCGATGAGCGGGGTCAGCATCTTCGCGTACTGGTTCTGAAGGGCGAGCGCCCGAACGATTGTGTTGTTCGACGCCTGATACTCCTGGGCCAGCGCCTCCTGCTCTTTCTGGATGGCCACCGCTTGGTCGATCGCCAACTGGTTCGTCTTCTTGCGCAGGCCTTCAATCGCCTCGGAGGCCGATTTCTCATAATAGTCGGCGGTCGTGTAGGCCAGTTGATAGCGCCGCACTTCCAGGTCGATGGCCACCTTGGCGGAATTCAAATCGGCCAAGGCCTTCTGTCGGCCCTCCGCGGTGGCCAAGCCATCGTAGGCCCAGGAATCAAGAAGGCTGAGGCCGCTCCGGTGAAGCGTGCCGGTGAAGGTTTGGGGCGTGGCGGTATCGGGTCCGACGGTGAAGGTGATGGTGTCGCCTGTCAAATCGTCCAACTTCAAACCGCTGGCGAGGTTGCCGACCGTGCCGGTGGGTTCGTCGGGATAGACGTCGTAGCGCTTGAGAATCTTGGCCGACCGGTCGAGGTCCCAGTGCTTTCCCTCGGTATCGACGATGTGGTAGTCGCTGCCCAGAAAGGCGCTGTTCACCGTCTGCCGCTCGCCGTTGATGCCGGTGGGGAAGGTCACTTCCTGCTTGGCCATACCCAAGAGGTTGGCGTTCGTCGAGACGCGCGAGGCGGTACTGTCGATTCCATTGAGGTAGGAATCGAAGGTCGCCGCATACATTTGGGGGTTGGTATAGCCTTCCGTGTTCTCGCCGCTTCTGTTGACGGCCCGGATCATGTTGTCGAGGGTGGCGAGAACGCTCCTGGCGCGGCCCAACGTGTCGCTTAGGACGGAGCGGGCCTCCCGGATGTCTTCACGGACGGATTTCCAGCGATCGCCTACGGCGTTGATCGAATTGACCTGCGCCCCGTATTCGTTGGCAATGGCGGTTGTCTTCGCTTGCGCCTTGTTGTTGTAGAATTTTTGAACTTGGACGAGCATCTGAGCGCGTCCGAAGTCGGCAGCGGAAAACGACGACAGGACGGTCTTCTCGACGAAATCGGCCATTTCCGACCTTTCGATTCATTCTTGAATCGTGAAGCAAAAATCATACCGGATTCGCCGGCCTGCGTAAAGCTCTACCCGAAGAGGCTTTCGGACCGGCGACGTCATCCCGGTGCAAGGTCGACGAAGCCTTTCTTCAGCAGGGCGTCGCCCAGCCCGACTTCCGCCAGGGTGTGATGGATGATCTCCGCGGCGGGACGTTCGGCCGCATAAGGGTTCCTGAGCCCGGCGAGACCGTCGCGGAAGGCCCTCGACGTCGCCCGCCGGATGGCGGCGAGAATGGCTTCCGCCGTGCGTGTTACGTCGATGACATTGGCGGCACGCGGTCGGCCCTGCTGGCGGTCGCCGATGTCGACGACGGGCAGGGCGAACGACGCCGCCTCGATGATGCCGCTCGAGGAGTTGCCGACCATGGCGGCAGCCTTGCCCATCAGGGCGAAATAGGCCGGCGTGCCCAGGTTTTCGACCAGCCGGGCGGCCGGATGGGCCGACACGTAGTCTTCGATCAGCCGCCGGATTTCGCGGCCGCCGGTATCGGCGTTGGGGGCGGTGAAGACGACGGGGAGGGCGGCTTCATGGAGCGCCCGCAGCATCGGAGCGACCTGCTCGCCAGCGGGCGCCGCGTCCCGCGTTTCCGGATGAAAGGTGACCAGCAGCGGAGGCGGCGTCAGCGGCAGCCCGATGCGGTCTTCCAGCGCGGCGGCGTCGAGCGTCGGCGTATCGATCAGGTTGTCCAGGCCCAGCGCCCCGCTGACGACGACACGCCACGGCTCCTCGCCCATTTGCAGGACCCGGCGGCGGAACGTCTCGGTGGCGACGAAATGCAGGTGACTCAGCTTGGTCATCGAATGGCGGAAGGAATCGTCAATCGCTCCCAGGGTCAGCTCGCCGCCGTGGAGATGGGCCAAGGGGATGCGCAACGGCTGCGCCGCCACCGCCGCCGCGTGCATTTCGAAGCGATCGCCGAGGATGACCACGATGTCTGGAGAGAGCGCGGCGTAGGCGTCGGCGAACCCCCGGGTGGCCCGGGACATGGCCTCGGCGATGCCGGCTGGGGTGTCGTCGCCGGTCAGCAGATCGACCCGGGCGGCGACGGCGAACCCGGCCTCCACGATCTCGTCGATCGTCATGCCGAATTCGGGGCGCAGGTGCATTCCCCCGGCGATCAGTTGCAGGGCGAGCCTGGACTCGTCGGCCAGCCGCTTGAGGAGCGGCCGGTAGATGCCGAAATCGGCCCGGGTGGTGGTGACGACGGCGATGCGTCGGGTCATCGGCGGCGCCTCATTCGAGCATTTCGGGGGTCAGCAGGTCGCCGACGGCGACGTTGATCTTGAGCCGGCGGCCCAGTAACTCGCCCTGGCGCGACGGCGGCAGACCGGTTCCTGGCCGGCGTGCGGCTAGGTCGGTCGCGGAGATGACGGTGCCTGCCGCCAGATCGCGCACCGCCACCAGGCTTTTGCGGGCGACGCTGGCGGTGTTGGCTTCGCTGGCGGCCGGCCGCTTGATGCCGGTGCCGAGCGCGCTTTCGACCCGGCGCACCGCCCTTACCATGTCGGCCAGTTCGCCGGGTTCCAGCGAGGCGCGATGGTCGGGGCCCGGAAGGGCGCGGTCGGTGGTGAAATGCTTCTCCAGGATGGCGGCGCCAAGCGCAACGGCCGCCACGGCGATGTCGATTCCGGTGGTGTGGTCGGACCAGCCGGCCGGCACGCCGAAGGCCCGCTCGAGGGCGCCGATGGCGTGGAGATTGCAGTCGGCCGGATCGGCGGGATAGTTGCTGACGCAATGCAGCAGCGCGAAGGGCGGCGCGTCGGCGGCGCGGATGACCCCGACGGCGGCTTCGACCTCGCTCATGTCGGCCATGCCGGTCGAAACGATCAGCGGCTTGCCCTTTTCGGCCAGGTGGCGAAGGAAGGGCGAGTTGGTCAACTCCCCGGATGGAACCTTGAATGCGGGCATGCCCAGGGCGTCCAGAAAATCGGCGCTTTCCTCGTCGAACGGCGAGGAGAGGAACAGGATTCCTTTCGCCCGGCAATGGACCGCCAGTTCGCGTACCACGTCGTCCGGCAGTTCGAGACGGCGCAGCATTTCCAACTGGCTTTCGCCGGCCGGTCCGTTGCGCTTCTGGTAGGCGGCCTTGGGGGCGGAGGTCACGGCCAGGCGATCGGCGCGGAACGTCTGAAACTTGACGGCGTCGGCTTTGGCCGCCGCCGCCGCATCGATCAGGGCGTGGGCGAGCGCCGGCTGTCCGTTATGATTGACCCCGGCTTCGGCGATGATCAGACAGGGAGCGCCGACGCCTACCAAGCGATCGGCGATGGCGATGCGCCCTACCATGCCGTCCACCCCCCGTCGACGACCAGGTTGTGCCCGGTCACGTAGGCCGAGAGGTCCCCTGCCAGATAGGCGACGGCGCCCTTCATATCCTCCTCCGTGCCCATCCGGCCAAGGGGCGTGCGCGCCTCGTAGCGGCCGACGAAGGTTTCGGACTGGCCACGTTGGATGCCGCCCGGCGTGATGGCGTTGACGCGCACGGCGGGGGCCATGACGCAGGCCAGCCAGCGGGTCAGTTGCAGAAGGCCGCCCTTGGCGGCCCCGTAGGCGGCGGGGTTGCCCATGCGCGTGCCCTCGTAGAGTCCGAGATCCGGTCCCACCATGCCGTAGATGGACGCAACGTTGACGACCGAGCCCTTGCCCGACTTTTCCAGCCAGGGCCTGGCGGCCTGCACCAGAACGAAAACGGCCGTCAGGTTGACTTCGATGGCGGCACGCCACGTGACGGGCGACTGTTCCTCGAAGGGAACGGCCCAGCCCGTGAGCTTGCTGTCCCCCACGAAGGCGGCCGAGTTGACCAGGATATCGAGGCCGCCAAGCTCGGCCGCGACGCGTTCCGGCAATGCCTTGACGGCCGCCTCGTCGGCAAGGTCGACGGCCTGCGCCAATGTTGGCGTGCCCGGAAAGCGTTCGGTCAACTGGCGGGCCGCAGCCCGGCAAGCTCCGTCGTCAAGGTCGGTCAACGCCACGGCGGCGCCCAGTTCGGCCAGTCCGGCCGCCACCGCTCGGCCGATGTGCCCGGCGCCGCCGGTGACCAGGGCAACGCGGCCGGTCAACGCCATCAGGTCGCGGATATCGCGGTCATTTGCCATCGGTCCTGGCCTCCCATAAGGCTTCCGCCACCTTGAGATCGAGCGCGGTATCGATATCGACCGCGCGCTCGGCCGGCACCTCGGTGACGCCGACGCGGCCGGCGAACAGGTTGTCGGCCCGCCGCAGGAAGGTGGGGCTGACCACATAGCAAACGGTGGTGATGTCGAAAACCGCCGGTGCCGCCTGCCGGTTGTGAAGGGTCTTGTCCGGCGGGACGACGATGTGGGCGTGCCGCTGGGCGTCCACCGTCACCATGTTGAAGTAGGGATTGCGCGCCGCCGGCGTCACCGTCATCACCACGTCGACGTCGCCTTCCTTGAAGCGCGCCACGCAGGCATCGATATCGGCGGCGCGGCGCAGCGGGGCCGTCGTGGGGACGCTGACGAAAATGTCGACGTTGGGGCCAGGCATGGCGTCGATGGCATCGATGGCGTGACGCCAGGCCAACCACTCCGGCGAGCGGTCGCCGGCCAGTTCGGCCGGACGCAGGAAGGGCACCTCGGCGCCCCATTCGCGGGCGACGGCGGCGATCGTCTCATCGTCCGTCGAGACGATCACCCGGTTGATCGATTGGGCGGCGCGGGCCGCCTGGATGGCATGGGCGATCAGCGGCTTGCCGTCGAGCGGCGCAATGTTCTTTCCGGGAAAGCCCTTCGATCCCCCGCGGGCGAAGATGAAGGCGACGACGTTGTCACTCATGGACGAATGGTCCTTTGTTCGGCGGCCGACCGCCGGGCTGCGGCGATCACGGCAAGGGTTCGGGCGGCGTCGGCGCCGTCGACCAAGGGCGGCCGACCGGTCCGGATGGTTTCCAGGAAGTGGCGGAACTGGTTACGGAAAATGTCGTCGCGGCTGGATGCCGGCGCGGGCAGCGTCTCCCAGCCGTCCGTATCGGGCCTATGCAGGCGGGCCTGGTGGCGGATGCCGTCCCACGTCAGCGTCCCGGCGCTGCCGACGATCCGGCAGATGCGGGTGGCCGGCCGCTGCAGCATGTCGAGATGAATGGTGCCCCGTGCGCCCGAGCCGAAGGTCAGAAGCAGATCGGCGCTATCCTCGACGTCGATCTCAAGATCGCCCAGGCGGCCGACCGCGGCGGCAACCGCCGTTACCTCGCCGGCCAGCCAGCGGACATAGTCGATTTCGTGGCTCAACTCCAAAAGCGCGCCGCCGCCCAGGGCCGCCCGGGCGCTCACCCCCTGGCGATAGTCGGCGCCGGGCCGCCAGTCTGCGAGGTGCTGGCCGACCTCGGCATGCAGCGACAGCACGCGACCGATGGTTTCCGTAACCAGCGCGTCCTTGACGGCCCGCAGGGACGGGTCGAAGCGCAGGCAGTAGCCGACCTGTAGCGGCACACCCTTTGCGGCGCAAGCCTCGAGCAACGGCGCAACCCCCTCCGGGGCTCCGGCAAGCGGTTTCTCGATGAGCAATGGTACGCCGGCCCGCGCCAGCGGCAAGGCGGTCGCGACGTGAAGGGGAGCGGGATTGGCGATGATGGCGGCGTCGATACCGGCGGCTATCGCGGCCTCGATATCGTGGACCAATTTCGTCTTCGGCCCGACATCGGGGGGCAGGGGCTGGCCCGGTCGGCGCAGGACGACGATCCGGCAATCCGGCAGGACGGCGCGCACGGTCTGAAGATGCCGGCGGCCGATACTGCCGAAACCGACGATCAGGATACTTTCAGGCGTACGGGCGGCAGCTTCGGTCACGAGGTTCCTCCCACGGCAAGCACCCTCCGACAACGCGCCG
>JAVEYE010000218.1:0-6727 GCA_034003665.1 Rhodospirillales bacterium
CGAGAAGAACAGCAGATAGGGAAAGCTGATGCGCGACAGCTCGGTGGCCAATTCCATCTGTCCGGGCACCGCGTCGAAGCCAGGGGCCAGGCCGTACATCGCCCCCGGCATCGCCGCCTCGAACAGCGCCGTGAAGGCCAGAAGCACCACGGCCAGCACCGAGAAGGCCTGATCGGCGAATGTCTTGGCCGCCGCCTTGCCGTCGGCCTCGACAAGCCCCGAGAAGATGGGCACGAAGGCGGCGGCGAAGGCTCCTTCGGCGAACAGCCGGCGGAACAGGTTGGGCAGACGGAGCGCCACGAAATAGCAGTCGGCCACGGTGCCCGCCCCCAACACGGCGGCGATCAGGACGTCGCGGACAAGGCCGGCGATGCGGCTCAGCATGGTGTAGCCGCCGACCGTGGTGATGGCGCGCAACAGGTTCATGGCGCTTGTCTAGCCCGTTTTTGCGGCGGCGGAAAGGCGCGAAAGCGGCGTTGGCGGGGCACCGACCGGCGGCTCAGCCGGCCGCGGCCCGGGCCTTGGCGTCGCCGGCCTCGAGCGGCGGCGGGGCAATGACCTCGAGCAGGCGGCGTTCGATTTCCTTGAGTTTGCCCTCGCGCTCCACCTTCAGGCCGAAGACGTCCTTGACGTAGAAGACGTCGACCACGCGCTCGCCGTAGGTGCTGATGTGGGCGCTGGCGATCTGCAGCCCCAGGCCGGTGATCGCCGCCGTGACGTCGTAGAGGAAGCCCAGCCGGTCGCGGCCGTTGATCTCGATCAGGGTGTGCTGGTTGCTGGCCCGGTTGTCGATGACGACATGCGGCGCCACGGTGAACACCCGGGTACGGCTGGGCAGGCCCGAGCGTCGCTGCGCCTCCAGTTCGCGGGCCAGATAGAGGCGCCCCGAGACGGCTTTCTCGAGGCGCCCCTTGAGGGTCCCCAAGGCCCGCGGGTCGCTGAAGGGGCCGCCCTTCGAATCCTGGATGCCGAAGGTGTCCAGCGCCATGCCGCTGGTCAGGGTGACGATCTTGGCGTCGACGATGGAGGCGCCGGAAAGCGCCATGGCGCCGGCGATCTGCGAGAACAGGCCGGCATGGTCGGGGGCGTAGATGATGATCTCGGTGACGTCGCGGCCGGGATCGACCCGGGTCTCGATGTGCAGGTTGCGGCCTTCCGCCTCGGCGGCTCGGATCAAGCGGGCGTGGTGAAGCTGCGCCTCGGTGTCGAAGGCCAGCCAATAACCGGGGTAGCCCCGCCCCAGGTGGTCGGCGATCTCGGTTTCGCTCCAGTCGCTCAGGCGGGCGGCCAGCGCCGCCTTGGCCTCCTCGACGCGGGCCTCCCGGCGCTCGGCGGGGACGCCGCCGGTCATCAGTTCCGAGGCCCGATAGTAGAGCTCGCGCAGCAGCGTCGCCTTCCAGCCGTTCCAGACCTCGGGGCCGACCGCGCGGATGTCGGCCACCGTCAGCACCAGCAGCATGCGCAGGCGCTCGGGCGACTGCACGACCTCGACGAAGTCGGCCACCGTCTTCGGATCGTCGATGTCGCGCTTGAAGGCCGTGCGGCTCATGGTCAGGTGCTGGCGGATCAGCCAGGACGCCGTCTCGGTTTCCCAGGCGTCGAGGCCCAGGCGGGGCCCCAGCTTGCGGGCGATGCGGGCGCCGATCTCGGAATGGTCGCCGCCGCGGCCCTTGGCGACGTCGTGCAGCAGGAGCGCGACGTAAAGGGCGCGGCGCGACTGCACCTCGCCGATGACCGACGAGGCGACCGGATGCAGATTGGTGAGTTCGCCCTTCTCGATGGCCTTCAGAATGCCGATCGCCCGGATGGTGTGCTCGTCGACCGTGTAGACATGGTACATGTCGTACTGCATCTGGGCGACGACACGGCCGAAGTCGGGGATGAACCGCCCTACGACGCCGGCCTCGTTCAGGCGCTTGAGGGCGGTTTCGGGGTCGTGTCCCTGGGTGAGCATCTCGACGAACAGGCGGTTGGCCTCGGGGTCGGCCCGCAGCTTGGCGTCGATCAGTCCGAGGTTCTGGGTAACCAGCCTGAGCGCCTTGGGATGGATGTCGAGGTTGCCGCGCTGCGCCTCGTGGAAGAGCCGGATCAATTTCACCGGATCGCGTTTGAAGGCGCCGTCGTCGGTCACCGTCAGGCGGTCGCCGTCGACCTCGAAGCCGTCGGGCGACCGCCGGCCGAGGCGCAGGCTGGGCAGGCGGAAGCGGCGGCGCGCCTTCTTGTGCTCGTCCTCCCATACCGCGCACAAGATGCGCGTCAGGTCGCCGACGTCCTTGGCAACCAGAAAATAGTGCTTCATGAAGCGTTCGACGCCGCGCGCCCCTTCGCGGTCGGCGTAGCCCATGCGCCCGGCGATGGCGTTCTGGACGTTGAAGGCGAGGCGCTCCTCCGGCCGCCCGGCGAGATAATGCAGATGGCAGCGCACCGTCCACAGGAAATCGCGCGCCTTGCGGAAGCGCCGGGCGTCGGCCGAGGTGAGCGCGCCGCGCTTGACCAGGTCGCGAACGTGATCGACTCCGTAGAGGAACTTGGCGATCCAGAAGAGCGTCTGGAGGTCCCGGAGACCGCCCTTGCCCTCCTTGACGTTGGGTTCCAGCACGTAGCGGCTGTCGCCCATGCGGTCGTGGCGCGAATCGCGTTCGGCGAGCTTCTCGTCGACGAAGATCGCGCCGAAGGGCCCGACCACGTCGGCCCGGAAGCGTTTCTCGAAGCTTTCGAACAGCGCCTTGTCGCCCCACAGGAACCGCGAGTCGAGCAGGCTGGTGCGGATCGTCAGGTCGCTTTTGGCCAGACGCACGCAGTCGTCGATGGAGCGCGTCGCGTGGCCGACCTTGAGGCCCAGATCCCACAGCGTGTAGAGCATGTACTCGGCGATCTGCTCGGCGTAGGCGGTGCGCTTGTAGGGCATCAGGAACATCAGGTCGATGTCCGAGAACGGGGCCAGTTCGCCGCGGCCGTAACCGCCGGTGGCGGCCACGGCGATCTGCTCGCCGCGGGTCGGGTTGGCCACGGGGTAGACGTGTTTGACGGTGAAGTCGTAAAGGGCGCCGATGACGCCGTCCATCAGCCCGGCGATGGCGACCACTGCGTCGTCGCCGCGCAGGCCTTCGCTTTCGAAGGCGACGCGGATGGTGGCGTGGCCGGCGGTCAGCCCCTCCTTGAGAACCTCCAGCACCCTGGTCCGCGCCTTGCCGGTGACGCCGGACCACGCGGCCAGTGCGTCAAGCTGGGCGCTCAGGGTCTCCCGGTCGATGGCGTCGAGCCGTTTGGTCATTCGCGGTCCGTGGCCTGCGTTGGGGCCGGCCGGCCGGTGCGCCGGCGTCCGATGCCCCTCTATATAAAGTCCCGCGGGCGATCCGCCCAGCGCCTTCGCGCCTCGGTCGGCGGCCGGCGCGCCGCCGGCTTCAAGGCCCGGTCTCCTCGTCGAGCAGGCCCTTGAGCTGATAGACCAGCTCGAGGGCCTCGCGCGGGGAAAGCGCGTCCGGGTGAACCCCGGCCAGCGCGGAGTCGACCGCCGAGGGCTTGGCCAAGGCCGTCGCGGCCTTCGGCGCCGCCGCGAAGAGGGGCAGGTCGTCGGCCAGCCGGCTCAATGCGGAAGCCTGGTCGCCCCTCTCCAGGGTCGAAAGCACCTCTTCGGCCCGCCGCACGACGGTCGGGGGCAGCCCGGCCAGGCGGCCGACATGGATGCCGTAGGATCGATCGGCGGCCCCCGGCGCCACCTCGTGCAGGAAGATGACGTCGCCCTTCCACTCCTTCACCCGCATGGAGTGGCAGGCCAGGGCCGGCAACTTGGCGGCCAGGGCCGTCAGTTCGTGGTAGTGGGTGGCGAACAGCGTGCGGCAGCGGTTGGTCTCGTGCAGGTGCTCGACCACCGCCCAGGCGATGGACAGGCCGTCGAAGGTGGCGGTGCCGCGGCCGATCTCGTCCAGAATGACCAGCGCGCGTGGCCCGGCCTGATTGAGGATGGCGGCGGTTTCCACCATTTCAACCATGAAGGTCGAGCGGCCGCGCGCCAGGTCGTCGGCGGCGCCGACCCGCGAGAACAGGCGGTCGACCACGCCCATCCGGCAGGCCTCGGCCGGTACGTAGGCGCCCATCTGGGCCAGCACGGCGATCAGCGCGATTTGCCTCAGGAACGTGCTTTTGCCGGCCATGTTGGGGCCGGTCAGCAACCACAGGCGGGCGGAATCGTCGAGCCGGCAGTCGTTGGCGACGAAACCGCCGGCCTGCCCGTCGGCCAGCGCCGCCTCCACCACCGGGTGGCGGCCGCCATTTATTTCGATATCAAAACTATCGTCGAGGACGGGACGGCAATAGCGCCGGTCGACGGCCAGCCGGGCCAGGGTCGAAGCCACGTCCAGTTCGGCCAGCGCGCGGGCGGCCGCCGCCACCGCCTCGACCCGCGCCGCGACCTCGCCGGCCAGTTCCTCGAACAGCCGCAACTCCAGGGCCAGACTCTGATCCGCCGCCCGGGCGATGCGCCCTTCCAGGTCGCCCAGCTCGACCGTCGTGAAGCGCATGGCGTTGGCCATGGTCTGGCGGTGGATGAACGGCTGGCCCTCGCCGGTCGGCAGCCGGTCGGCATGGCGAGCCTGGATTTCGACGTAGTAGCCGAGCAGGTTGTTGTGACGGATTTTCAGCGACGGCACACTTGTTTCTTTTGCGTAACGATCCTGCAGGGCGGCGATCAGCTTGCGGCTTTCGTCGCGCAAGGTGCGCAGGTCGTCGAGTTCCGGCGAAAAACCGGCGGCGATGAAGCCGCCGTCGCGCAAAGCGGGCGGCACCTCGGCCGCCAGCGCCTCGGTGAGCCGGGCGACCAGGTCGCCGTGGCCGTCGAGCGCGACCACCGCCCGGGCGACCGCCGCCGGTGTGCCGGTCAGGCTGGCCGCGGTCAGGGCGTCGTGGATATCGCCGGCCTGGCGCAGGCCGTCGCGCACCGCCGCCAGGTCGCGCGGGCCGCCGCGCCCCAATGTCAGGCGCGACAGCGCCCGTTCGATGTCCGGACAGCGGCCGAGCCGGGCGACCAGGCCGTCGCGCCGGCCCCCGTCCTCGACGAAGAACTGCACGGCGTCGAGCCGCTCGTCGATGGCGGCGATGTCGGTGAGCGGTGCGGCGAGGCGGGCGGCCAGCAGGCGGGCCCCGGCCCCGGTGACGGTTTCGTCGATGGTGCCGAGCAGGCTGCCGCGGCGCGTTCCGCCCAGGGTTTCGGCGAGCTCGAGGTTGCGCCGGGTGGCGGCGTCGATTTCCATGACGTCGCCGCCGCCGAGGCGACGGGGCGGCGCCAGCCGGGGCAGCCGCCCCTTCTGAGTCAGCTCGATGTAATCGACGAGGGCGCCGCCCGCTGCCAGTTCGGGCCGCCCGAAGGGACCGAAGGCGTCCAGCGTGCCGACCGCGAAGAGGTTCTGTAGGCGCCGCCGGCCGTTCTCGCTGTCGAATCGGCTGGCCGGCAGCGGGGACAGCCGGTCCCGCCAGTCGCGCCACGTGACGGCAAGGTCGTCGCGCTCGATCAGGCGGTCGGCGACAAGCACCTCGCCGGCGTCGAGTCGGGCCAGGGCGGCCGCCAGATTGCGCGCCTCCACCGGCTGCATGAAGAAGTCGCCGGTCGAGACGTCGATCCAGGCCAGGCCGAGGCCGCCGGCCGCCTCGGCGCAAGCCGCCAGATAGTTGTGGCGCCGCGCGTCAAGCAGGGAATCTTCGGTCAGCGTGCCGGCCGTGACCACCCGGGTGACGTCGCGCCGCACCACCGCCTTGCCGCCGCGCTTCCTGGCCTCGGCCGGATCCTCGATCTGCTCGCAGACGGCCACCTTGAAGCCCTTGCGGATGAGCCGCACCAGATAGGCCTCGTGGCTGTGCACCGGCACTCCGCACATGGGTATGTCCTCGCCCAGGTGCTTGCCGCGCTTGGTCAGCGTGATGTCGAGCGCGCGGGAGGCCTTGGCGGCGTCCTCGAAGAACATCTCGTAGAAGTCGCCCATGCGATAGAACAGCAGGCAGTCCGGGTAGTCGCGCTTGATCGCCAGGTACTGGCTCATCATCGGCGAGGGGCGCTCGGCCGTCGCCGGGTCGACGGCGGCAACGGAGGCGGGGCGATGGGAGGTGGCGCTCGGTGAAGTCACGGGCGGTTCCGACTGCGGGGTCCGGCGTTGATGGGCGGCAAAAACGGCGGGAACCATACCATAGCGTTCGGGCATGGGGCTATGATTCGGCGGACGGTTGGGGCAAAATGGAGGGGTTCCCGGACGTCACGCGGCATGGGAGGGGCGAATGAACCAGAACAACCCGTCCGACTCGCCGAAACGGGAGGTCGTTGGGGTCTTCGCGGACCGTCGTGGGTTCGAAGACGCCATCCGGAAGCTGCTGGCCGCCGGATATGACCGCCGCGACCTCAGCGTGCTCGCCTCCCACGAATCGTTGGATGCCGCCGGCAAGCCCGCCGAAACCTGGAAGGACGCCATCACCGCGACGATCGGCGAAATGAAGTACGAGGTCCCGCTGGTCGCCTCGGGCGCCATCTTCCTGGCCGGCGGCCCGGTCGCGGCGGTGATCGCCGGCCTGGTCGGCGCCACGGTGGGCGGCCTCGCCGTCAAGGAGGCGCTCGACGCCGTCACCGCCAAACCTCCTACGGACGACTTCGCCCGGGCGCTCGACGCTGGCAGCGTGATCCTGTGGGTGCAAATTCCACATGGCGAAAAAGAATCCATTTCCGCTACCATCTTGGAAGAATGCG
>JAVEYE010000219.1:0-6706 GCA_034003665.1 Rhodospirillales bacterium
GTGAGCGAAGCGAACGGTCCTCGTCCTCGTACTCGTAATCGAAGGACCAGGAGGAGAATCGAGGACGAGGACGATCAACGCACAATGGAGCTCGGGGCCGGCGTTGACTCCCGCAGCGCCAACGGCGCGTCACCATCCCAGCCTGGGGCAACGCCCCAGGACCGAAGGCCGCAATCCATTCGGAGGGCTGAAGGCCCGGCCCATTCATGGGGCCCGAACACGGCAATCAATAGGCCGGGCTTTCAGCCCTCGCGAACCTGCGACGACACAACCTGGGGCGATGCCCCAGGCTGGGATAGCGCGGGCCTTTGGCCCGCCACCGGCACCACGCGCAGATGCTCGCAAATGTAGATATCACTTGCATCCGTCGTTGCCGCTTGAGCATGCACTTGCCTTTGCACGCGCGGCTCGGCAGGCGCCTCGCCCTCCAGAAAGTATATTCACCTGGGCATGGATCGAAAACAACTGGAGGGCGAACGGTCTCGTGAGTCGTCTCCCCGCAATAAACGTGCATGTGTCGTTGGCAGAACGCGTGCAACTCTCGCAGTTTAGGGTCCCGACGTCCCGACTGCCGACTTTTGCCAGCGCGTTCTTCCTGTTATACTACGCGGCGGCATGGATGAACCGCCCCCATTTCCAAGCGCCATCGACTTGCTGGAGCGCCGCAACCGCGCGATCGGCTCGCTCCTGACCGCCGAGCGCGCGGCCGCCTATCTCGCCATTCTCCTGATCCTGCTGCGCTTTCGCAACAACCACGAGCTCGAGCCCCTGCACGACGATGTGCAGGCCGCGCTGGGCGACGCCGCCGACGCCGCCGCCTTCAACCAGGATATCCGTCAGCTTCTCGACTGGGAACTCGTCACGCAGCGCATCGAGAAAGAGCGCCTGCGCGGCTACCGCGACGTCCGCCGCCGCAAGTTCCGCTACCGCATCGCCGACGATGCCGTCTCGTTCCTCCTCTGGCTCGAATCGCGCCGCCAGGACGACCTGCATCCCGAGGACGCCGACACCCGCGACCTGCTCGCCGACCTGGTCGCGAGCCTGCGCGAAACCGCGCGCCTGATCAACAAGCTCTCCCCCGCCGCGATCGACTACGAGGAGGCGCGCGCCATCTTCCACCGCCTGGCCCGGATGTCCGCCGCCACGGAGAGCGTGACGAAATCGCTCGGCGACTTCAACATCCGCCTGCTGGCCTTCGCCGCCGGCAGCTATGACATTCCGCGCGCCCGCCAGCTCATCGGCGAACTCGACCGATTCCTGGAGCGTTTTCTCCGGCGCATCCACACCCTGCGCGGCGAAATCCGGCCCGAGATCGACAAGCTGCGCCAGCCACGGATCGCCGCGCGCTGGGACGCCTGCGCGCGGATCATGCGCGACGAGGCCGCCGCCACGCGGTCGCTCCTGCGCGCCCGCATTCCCGAGCCGCTGCCGACGCTCGCCGCCCTGGCCGCCTTCTACGGTCCGTCGGGCCAGCTCGAACAGCTCACCTCGCGCGTCAACCGCTCGGCGCTGCTGGTCTGGCAGAAGCTCCACGCCCACCTGCGCGAGCTGGAGCGCCGCAG
This sequence comes from Rhodospirillales bacterium, assembly GCA_034003665.1. Classification (GTDB taxonomy): domain Bacteria; phylum Pseudomonadota; class Alphaproteobacteria; order Rhodospirillales; family Shumkoniaceae; genus Shumkonia. The sequence continues at coordinate 1,563 of JAVEYE010000219.1, forward strand.
CCACCGCCTCGAAGATGTCCGCCTGCGCGTCCGCGAACTCGCCGCCCTCCCGTCCGCCGCCGTTCCGCGCGCCTGGATGCGCGCGGTCTTCCAGCCCGCGCACATGATCGGCGACCTGCACGAATGGACCGGGCATCTCAAGGCCACCCCGCCGCAGCCCGTCTGGAGCAAGCACCGCGTGCGCGGCGAAACGCACGTCTGGATGGAGCCCCGGGCGCCGGAAGGCGAGCGTCCCGTGGTGTCGATCGAGGAACGTCGGCTGGAACGGCTGGCCGACTGGATGCGCCGCCACGGCGTGGCGCCGGACGGAGGCCAGGCCGCGCGCCTCTCTTCGGCCAGCATCGGCGCGTTCGACGATTTTGCCCGCCTGCTGGAGATCATGCGCAGCGGTCTGCTCGGCAACGGACGCCGCCTCGCCCGCATCGGCCTGGCCGCCGAGCCCCTCGACGACACCGCCGTTGTCGCCACCGACGACGCCTCGCTCGAATTTCCCGACCTGGCAATCCACCCGGCCGACATTTCATGAAAACGCTCGACGTACTGCTTCAGTCGCCTTCCACCGCCCCCAGGGTTCAGGCCGCGCTCAACGTCCTCCTCGAGGCGCCCTATTTCTACAAGAGCGACGACGAGGATCTCTTTCTCTTTCTGCTCCGCTACGCCCGCGAGTTCGCGGCGTTCTTCGAGAGCCACTTCGGCTGGCAACTGGTCACCGACGCCAAGTGCGCCCGGCTCTTCAAGCCCCGCTGGTACAACGCGCGCATCACGCCCGCCAACCGCGATTGCTTCACCTTCACCCGGCGCGACGACTGCATCGCCTTCATGCTGCTGCTGGAGTTCTTCGAGACCAGGATCGAATCCGAGTCGGTGAGCGTCGACGACCCCGACAATTACCGCTTCCGCTTCGGCGAACTGCTCGAGTTCGCGCGCGGCCGCTTCCATGAGCTTTTCCCCGATGCCGGCGGCAGCTGCTACGGCGACGAGGAGGTCCGGCGCATCCTGCGCGGCGTGATGCCGACCCTCGAGCGCTACCGGTTCCTCCTCCGGATCAAGCCGCCCGCGGACGAGAGCGTCGCGTCCGACGAGGTCATCTACGAATGCCTGCCGGCGCTCTGGCACTACAACGCCAACGCCGTCGCCCGGCCGGTCGGGGCCGAGGCGGAGCTGGACGCCACCGCCCCGCCCGCTGAAGACGAAGAGACCCCATGAGCGAATTCAACCGCATCACCCGGCTCCGGCTGGTCAATTTTCACAACATCGGCACCACCACGCTCGAAATCCGCGCCGGCGGGCATTTGTTCCTGCTGGGCGACAACGGCTCGGGCAAGACCACGGTGCTCGACGCGATCCACTTCGTGCTGACCGGCGGGCGCGCCATGGAGTTCAACGCGGCCGCCCGCGTCGTCGGCGCCAAGGCCGCCGCCGGACGCAATGTCCAGGGCATCGTCATGCGCTACAATGTCGAGACGAACGGGCCCATGAACGCCGAGGGGGGGATCACCTACGCCGCGCTGGAGATCGAGACCCGCGGCGGCCGCGCCGTCAGCATCGCCGTGGGCGTCAGCGTCCGCGGATTCGACGAAGCCTACGAAAGCTGGGGCGTGATGCGCGAGGGCCCCGTCGACGACCTCCCCCTGGTGCGCGAGCAGGCGGGCCGGATGCGCCCCGCCACCCGCCACGAACTGCGCGAGGCCCTGGGCGGCAGCGGCTACTACGGCCGCATCGGCGCCTACACCGACGCCATCGCCGAGCGCTTCTTCGGCGGCCGCGCCACCTACGCCGACGCCTGCCAGCTTCTGGCCACCGGCAAGGCCTACCGCGAGATCGCCGCCAAGGCCGGAGACTACGACAAGCTCTTCCGCACGCTGTTGCAGGAGCCCCAGCGGGAGGTCTTCGAGACGCTCATCCGCAATCTCAAGTCGATCGAGGAGAGCCGCCAGAATCTCGACGCCCTGCGCGACAAGGCGCGCTTCGTGCGTGAGATCGCCGACCGCCGCCAGGCGATCCAGGAGCACCGGATCGCCGCCGCCTGCGCCCGCTGGCGGGAGAGCCGCCTCATCGCGGCCAAACTCCACGCGGATATCGCCAGGGACACGGAGCTCCGCGATGCCGAAACCCGGCGCCTCGCCGAACTCGAACTGCGGCTTGAATCCCTGCGGCACGACGAGGAGCATGCCCAGTTGCGTCTCGCCGAACTGCGCCAGAAGGATGCCCAGGGGCTCGTGTCGCGCGAGAAGGAGGCGCGTCTCGCCTGCGAGAAGGCCAGGTCGGAACACAACCGCGCCAAGACCGCGCTGCTGCAGGCGCGCCGCGCGATGACCGAGGCCGATGCGGCCACCACGCGCAGCGCGGGGGCGTTGACGAAGCGGCTCGATGCCTACGCCGCCGAGCTGCTGCGCCTGGGGCGCGCCCTCCCCTTCCCCACATCGGAACTCGCCGGCTTCCTCGCCGATGCCAGCCACGCCGAAACGCCCGAGCAGGCCATCGCCGACCTGCCGACCGGCGCGCTCTTCGAGCAGGCCGACGCCCACACGGAGACACTCGTCCGCAGGCACGAAGCCGCCGAGCGCCGCGCCGAGGCCCTCGATGCCGAGCTGGCCGCCACGACGGCCAGGATCGAGGCCAAGCGGAGCCTCGAGGAAGCCCAGCCCAATGTGCCCGGCTTTTCCGAGGCCCGCCGCGCCATCCGCGAGGCGCTCATCGATGTCCGCCCGCTTTATGAAGGCCTCGTGCCCGCCTCCGGCCTGCGGCCACGCGAGGTCGCCATGCTCGAACAGCTCATCGGCGACGCCGTGCTCGCCACCTGGCTCGTCGGGCCCGCGTCCGCCGACAGCCTGCGCCGCATCCTCTTCCGCGAGTTCCCCGACCACGCGCTCGCCGTGCCCAACGAAGACGACGACACGCGCTGCGACTGGATCGGGCGCTTCTTCGACATCGCGGCCTCCGATCCCGACGCCATTCTCGTGCTGCGCCAGCAGCTTGCGGCCAAGGCGGGGCCGCGCGCCGACACCTTCTTCGACCAGGCGATTCTCCACTTCCGCAACCGTGAGAGCCCCGCCCTGCTGCGCGCGCCGCGTCTGATCGGGCTCGAGGCGCGCCGCGAGGAGCTGCAGCGCGAAATCCGCGAGCTTGAGAAGAGCCAGACGGCGCTCCGGCGCCAGCGCCGCGAAACCACGCAGGAACAGAGCGAGCTGCAGACTGCCCAGCAGGCGGTCGATGCGCTCAAGTCCCTGCTGCAGACCCTTCCCGGCGCCCTCCAGAAACTGGCCAACGAGGTTCATGCGACCCGTCTCATCCAAGCCAGCCGCCATACCGACAGCGACAGCGCCACGCGCGAGCTCGCCCGCTGCGAGGAGGAGGCGGTTCTGGCCGGCGAGCGCCTCGACGACATCGTGCTGCGCCTGCAAGCCGAGGGGCTGGAAGGACTCGAGGGACGAATCAAGGAGGCCGAACGCAAGCACGGCGCGCTGCGGAAGGAGATCGACGCCAGCGTGCATGAAACGGGGGCCGTCGGGCACAACATCAAGCAGATCGACGGGCGGATCGTGGAGCGCAATGCCGCGATGACGCGGCAGATCGACGCCGGCGACCTCGCCGAGGCGGAGCTGCTGGCGCTCGTCACGCCCGACATCCCCATCGACGCCTTTGTCGCCGCCCGCTGCGGCGACCGCGCCAGCAACCGCGACGCCCTGAACGACCTGGTCCAGAACGCGCAGATCGAGTGCGCGCGTCTCGAAACCGAACTCGACCACGCTTTGCGGCAGCATGAAAACCTGGCCTTCGGCTTTGTTTTCGACAAGACCGACAACTCGCTGACCGACCGCCGCGGCACCGCCCTCGCCGAGGTGATCGAGGAGACGCAACGTCAGCTCGCCGACCAGGAATCGATCATCACCGAAGAGACGCGCCGCCTTTTCAAGCAGATCATCATGGACGAGCTGGTCACCGCCCTGCAGCTCAGCGTCCTGCAACTGCAGGGCATGACGCGCCGCATCGGATCGCTGCTGCGCGACCGCTGCTTTGGCAACAACCGCTACGCCTTCTCCATCGCGCCCGTGGAGGGCTTCGGCGCCATCATCGAGACCGTGCGGCGTTACCACTCCCTCGCACCCGGCGAGACCGAGGGTGATCTCAAGGCCTTCATCGACCTGCATCTCGACGAGATTCTCGCCACCGAAGTCGGCGAAATTCCCCGCGTGCTCGACTACCGCAACTGGTTCCGCTACGAACTCAAGATCATCACCGCCTCCGCCGAGGGTCAGGTCATCGACCGGCGCACCAAGAGTTTGGGATCGGGCGGCGAGCAGGCCGTCCCCAACTATCTGCTGATCCTGATGATCGCCAACTTCCTTTACGAACGTGACCGCATCCGGCTGCCGGTGCTGATCTTCGACGAGGCCTTCTACGGCATCGACGCCAACCGCCGCGACCAGATCATAGCCTTCGCCACCGATCTGAAGCTGCAGCTTTTTGTCGCCTCGCCCGACCAGGACGGTGTGAAGAAGGAGGTGCCGCACTCCACTTCTGTGCTGGTCGTCAAGGACGACCACTTCAACGTCCACCTCCATCCCGTCCACTGGGACAACACCCACCGGCAGCTCGACCTGCTCGATCCCGCGGCGGCAGGCGCAGGGCCTCTCGACTACGCCGGGGAGACCGTCAGCCGCCAGACGACCCCCACCCCGCGCCAGACACCATGAACGCCGACGACCTGCGCGCCCGCCTCGCACGGCAGCCGGACCTCCTGCCATACCTGGCACGGATCGTCCGGCATGCGGCCACGACCGGGCGGCTGCCGCGGCGCATCATCCTGGGTGCGGAGGTCACGAGCGGCGACGTGTTCGACCGCCTCAACCGTCTGCTCTCCGGCCGTTGTGTCGTCGAACACGGCAAATACATCCTCAGCCTTCCCGAACCGCTGCGCGATGCGGCCCTGTGGCGACCGTTTGTGGAGGTCATCGGCTTCGCACCCCGGGCCGACCCTGCCGCGCAGGCCGCCGCGCTCGTGCGCGACACGGCCAAGCGCCTGCGCCTACTCCACCCCGACGAGCGACTTCTGATTGATGCCCTGGAAGCAGGCGGCGTGCTGCGCCAGTTCATTGGCGCCGACCGCTGCCGGGCTGACGCCTCGCTCATGTTGTTCGCCG
>JAVEYE010000220.1:0-6678 GCA_034003665.1 Rhodospirillales bacterium
GAGGTCATCGCCCGACATCGGCCTTCCGCGGCAATCCTTCTTGCCGGTTTCATCGCTGTCGGCGAGTCGGTCGTCGATCCGGGCCGCTACTATCTCAACAACGTGGCGGAAAGCATCATTTTCCTTCGGGCTCTGCAAGAGGCCGGAATCAGGCGCCTTGTCTTCTCGAGTTCAGCCGCCGTCTATGGCCAACCCCTTCGGATTCCGATCGACGAAGCACATCCCACCTGGCCAGCCAATCCCTACGGCTGGACCAAATTGATGGTTGAACGCATGCTGGCGGATCACGCTCCCGCCTATGGCTTGCGATCGGTCGCGTTGCGCTATTTCAACGCGGCCGGCGCCGATCCAGACGGCGAAATCGGTGAAGATCACGAACCCGAAACCCACCTCATCCCCCTCGTCCTCGATACCGCCCTGGGTCGCCGCAAGGAGATCACCGTCTTCGGCGACGACTATGACACGACCGATGGAACCTGCGTGCGCGATTACATCCACGTCAGCGACCTAGCCGAAGCCCATGTCCTCGCCCTGGACCGTCTTTCCTGGCAAGATCGACCCACGGCCGAGACCTTCAATCTTGGCAACGGCAACGGCTACTCGGTGAAAGAGGTGATCGCCACGGCCGGCGCCGTAACCAATCGGACGATTCCAACCCGCATGGCGGGGCGCCGGGCCGGCGATCCGGCGATTCTGGTCGCCGCGTCGGATCGGGCGAAAACGGCGCTCGGATGGCGGCAACGCTACGCCAGCCTGGAAACCCAAATCGCCCATGCCTGGGCATGGCATCGGAAAAAATACGCCGTTCCGGCCGATCTTTGATCGTCCGCGTCTTGCGTCGGTCAGCCCGCCTTCGCTCTCCGCGACACGCGGGCCGCGTGCGAATAGGGCATCAGGCTCTGGAACAACTTGGCGAAGGCGCGCCTTGGTAACAAGCGGTGCAACGCCAGCCAGAAGAAGTAAAGGCCCAGGTAATAGGTCGACGGTTTTTGCCGCCATACCCGCCAAGATGCGACCAACGCCCGGAAACGGTATGCATCTGGATTCTTCTTTTGGATGTCCCGCCACAAAATACCGTGCCGGGGCCTTGAAAGAGTCTTCAGCATGCCTCTTTGGCTGACTCTGTAGTGAAAAAGCGGTTTGCGCAACGGGGCGCCGAACACGCCGTGGCGGCCAAGGCGGATGTTGAATTCCCAGTCCTCGTATCCGCGGCGCATGCTTTCATCGTAGCCGCCAAGCTCATGCCAAACCGCCTTCGGCAGCAACAGACAGTAGGGAAGCTGATTGAGGAACAACTGCTCGAAGTAGTTGTATTCCTTCGCCACCGTCCCGGACAGGTCGCCGCACAGATCGATGTGGCTGAACACGAACGAGCGTTCCGGCATCTCGCGGATCCGTTCGCAGGCGCACGCCAGAAAGGTCGGATCCAGCCAGTCGTCGCAGTCCAACGGCAGCACCCACGTGCCGCGAGCATGACGGAAGCCTGTATTCCGCGCCGCCGCCAAGCCGAAGTTGCGCTGCCGAACCAGCCTCACGTCATCGCCGAGCCCGTCGAGAAAGCCCAGCGTCTCGGGATCGTCGGAACCGTCATCCACGACAATGATCTCGAAATCCCGAAACGTTTGCGCGCGCACGCTGTCCAGCGTCTGCTGCAGATGCCGATGCGCGTTGAAGCACGGCAGGACGACGGAAACCTGGGGCGCACGGCCGTTTCGGCGATCGAAGGGAGCGGGGTCGGTCATGGGCCGAACCTTAGCCCAGGAAACGATGCCGCGTCTACCGGCCGGTAGCCGGAGATTCGACGGCAGAGGATCCCCATTTTACTGACATCTGGCATTTTGACCGGGCGGGGCGATGCCTCTATGATCGGCTGGCGAATTGCCGCCGCGCGGGCATTTCCCTTCTTGACCGAGGCCCCATGACAGACGTCGTTCTTCGCGACCCCTTGTTGAAACGCGCCATGCGCTGGGGGTGGTCGGCAGTCCTCGGCGGCCATGCGCTCCTGAGCGCCGCGACATCGGGAGGAAACGCCATCAGGGTCTTTTACGGCGGCGCCCGCCCAGGCGACGTTGGCGGTCCCTTGGTCAAGGTCAAACGGCTTCGCGCCGCATTTCCCGAGAGCTGGTGGCGCTACACGGTCGTCTATACCCTGAGCAACACACCCTATCTGCCGGACATCGCGCTTCGGCTTCTTCAACGCCGAGGCGTGCCGATCGTCCACAATCAGAACGGCGTCTTCTACCCCGCCTGGTTTCTGGGTGACTGGCAGGGGCGCAACGCGCGCATGGCCCGCACGTATCACCGCGCAGACTACGTATTCTATCAAAGCGCCTTCTGCCGGAAGTCGGCCGACAGGTTTCTGGGCAAGCGCTCGGGCCCAGGCGAAATCCTGTATAACGCCGTCGATACCCACGCCTTCTCGCCGCAAGCCGATCTTTCCGAGCGGCCGCAACGCTTTCGCTTTTTGATCACCGGCAAGATCGACGACCATCTGTTCTATCGGTTGGAAAGCACCGTGCAAGGCATAGACGCGGCGCGGCGCCGGGGGCTGGATTGCTGTCTCGAGATTGCCGGTTGGGTCGCCCCGTCGCCGCTTGCCCGCGCGCGCGCATTGGCCGCGCAACTCGGCCTTTCCGACATGGTCGTTTTCAGCGGACCCTACACGCAGGAAAGCGCCCCCGCCATCTACCGCCGGGCTGACGCCTACGTGATGACCAAGCACAACGATCCCTGCCCCAACACCGTGCTGGAGGCCCTGGCCTGCGGCCTGCCGGTGCTGTATTCCGACAGCGGCGGTGTCGGGGAATTGGTGGGGCCGTGCGGTGTCGCGCTGCCTTGCGAGGAAAGCTGGGACACGCCAAAGGTCCCAGATTCACAAGCCATTGGCGCCGGCATGTTGGCCATTGCCGCCGACCACGCCAATCTAGCGCCGGCGGCACGGGCCCGCGCGATCGACCGTTTTGATATAGAGCATTGGCTGCAGCGCCACCATGACGTGTTCGTCCACCTCATCGGAGACCATCCATGACGCCCACCGGAAAAGCCCTGATCCTGGCCTTGCTGCGGGTTTTTTCCCTGCCGTTCAGGCTGGTGCCGGCCAAACTTCGCGTCGGTCTTGTCAAGGGCTTGATCGCCGTGGATTCCCGGGTGGGTTCGCCGGCCGAGGCGCTGCGGCGGCAGTTCCTCATCCTCGACATGGTCGAGCGTGTCATCGCCGAACGGGCGACCGCATACGGCGGCGGCGAGCACCCAAAGCATTGGTTGATGCGATACCACGATTTCTTCGTCGGCAATATCGCGCCCGGCAGCCGGGTGCTTGATGTCGGCTGCGGCTACGGCGCAGTGGCCCGGAGCATCGCCGGGCGCGTTCCGGGGGTCACGGTCGTCGGCATCGACTTCGACGGGACGCGAATTGCCCAGGCGCAAGCCGCCGACAATCCGTCCAATCTTCGCTTTATCCTCGGCGATGCCTTGGTGGATCTGCCGGAAGGCCCATGGACCGTTGTCGTGCTGTCGAACGTTCTTGAGCACATCGAAAGACGTGTGGAGTTCCTCAACCGGTTGATCGCTGTCACCGGCGCAAAAACCGTGCTGATCCGCGTCCCGCTGTTCGAGCGCCACTGGCACCTGCCGATGCGCAGGGAACTCGGCATCGGCTACTTCTCGGACACGACGCACTACATCGAACACACCCTGGCGGAATTCGCCGCCGAAACCGAGGCGGCGGGGCTGATGATCCTCAAGCACGATATTCGGTGGGGCGAAATCTGGTCGGTGTGCGCGCCGAAAGGGCAAGCCTGAGGTCGCGAGGTTTAGCGCCAGCCAACCACACAAAAAAAGCCAGCCGTCCTGGCGTAACGGCTGGCGTCGGCCTTCTTCCGGCCTTGGGAACGCGGAGGGGACTCAGGAAAGCGGCTGACCGACGATGGCACCGCCGTCACGATGGAGTTGCGGCGCGCACCGCTGCGACGACGCGGTCTTGATCGGCCTCGCTCAGATAAGGATGCATCGGCAGGCTAAGCACTTGCCGCGCCAGACTTTCCGAAATCGGACAGCCGCCCGGTCCCTGCGGGTAGCGCGCATATCCCGACTGACGGTGCATGGGAATCGGATAATAGACATGGGTCGGAATCCCCGCCGCCTTGCACGCCTCGGCCACGCGGTCGCGATCACCGATCCGGATCGTATACTGCGCCCACGCCGACCGGGCGCCCGTTCTCATCGACGGGACGACGACATGGCCGGCGAGCGCGTTGGTATAGCGTTGGGCGATCCGTTGCCTGGCATCCAGTTCCTCGGCGAAGATACTCAGCTTCTCCAGAAGAACCGCCGCCTGGATCGTGTCCAACCGACCGTTGAGGCCGACCCGCACGTTGTCGTATTTGTCACGCCCCTTGCCGTGCATGCGGATCGATCGCAGGGCTTCCGCCAGCATTGCATCGTCGGTCAGGATGGCGCCGCCGTCACCATAGCAGCCCAGGGGCTTCGCCGGAAAAAAGCTGGTTGCCGCGGCATGCCCGAAGGTGCCGACCCAACGCCCGCCCAAACTGCCGCCAAAACCCTGTGCGGCATCGTCCAGAATCAGCAGATCGTGCTTGGCCGCGACTGCGGCCACCGCCGCGTGATCGGCCGGAAGGCCGAACAGGTCGACCGGAATGACCACGCGGGGGCGCAGCCCCCATTCCCTCGTTTTTGAAACTGTCGCTTCCAGGTGCGCCGGGTCGATGTCGAAGGTGTCGGCCAGAACGTCGACATACACGGGCGTCGCACCGACCAGCGCGACGCATTCGGCTGTGGCGATGAACGAAAAGGAGGGCACGAAAACGGCATCGCCCGGCCCAATGTCCCAAGCCATCAGGACCATGGTCAGCGCCTCGGTCCCGTTGGCGCACGTCACCACATGCCGGGCCCCGCAGAAGGCGGCCAGGCGATCCTCGAGAACACGGATTTCCGGCCCCATGATGAACTGCCCGTGATCGAGGACACGGGCCACGGCCTCTTCGATCCGGCCGCCGAGACGCCGACGCTGCGCCTGCAGGTCGTTGAAAGGAAACGGCGAGTCAGTCATCAAGCTGTTCCTCCAGGTGATCGCCGACGATCCTATAGCGGCGCCCCTCGCGCGGACAGATCAGGGTTTCGTCTAGACTCTCGCCTGCATGGCTGACCCAACCGGTCCGGCGGGCCGGGACCCCAACGACCAGGGCGTGCGCCGGAACGTCGCGGGTCACCACCGCGCCGGCGCCGACGAAGGCATAGGCCCCCACCGTGACGCCGCAGACGATCGTGCAGTTGGCGCCCAGCGTCGCGCCGCGTCGAACAAGGGTGTCGCGATATTCGTCCTTGCGCGAGACATGGGCGCGCGGGTTGAAGACATTGGTGAACACCATGCTGGGACCGCAGAAGACGTCGTCCTCAAGGGTCACGTTGTCATAGATCGAGACGTTGTTCTGCACCTTCACCCGGTCGCCGATCACCACCCGGTTGCCGACGAAGACGTTCTGGCCGAGCGATCCGTCGCGCCCGATGCGTGCCCCCGCACAGACATGGACCCAATGCCAGATGAGGGTTCCCGGCCCAATCACCGCGCCGTCATCGACTATCGCGGTGGGGTGAATCGTAACGTCCTGCCCGATGGTCATGCCGTCCTCCGCACTTTTGTCCCTCGACGCTCTGCCTATTTTCGCGTGACCCGGCAAAGCCGCCTCGCCAGGCCGGATGTCTTTCCCCGCACCCAAACGTTGGCCAGATGTCTCCGCAAACCAAATGCGGCAGCGCCTGACAGGCGAGACGGCGGCCGCGCCTCGCGCCAGACCTCGGTCAGAAAGGCGGCATACTCTTCCACCATCTGATCCGCCGAACGGCGCGGCAACACGGCGCGAAAGCGGTCGAGGTTTCCCGACGCCGCGTCAATCGCCATCCGCACGTCATCCATACCGGCAAACAACACACCTGCTCCCGCCACGAGTTCCGGATGGCCGCCGCTGCGGTGGGCGACTGGCACCAAACCGCAGGCGATCGCCTCCGCAAGAGAATTGGAGCACGGATCATCCCGACTCGCGGTCAGGAAAACATCGGCATCGCGCAGGATGGCAGCCACCTTGGCAGGGGCCTGCGGCGGCAGTTGGCGGATATTGCGGAAGGCAACTGGACTGTTGCCCACGAAGGTCAGCGAATAGCGCGCAAAATCCAACGTTTCGTCGAGATGGCGATAAACCTCGAAACCCTTGTTCCAGTTGGATGACCAACTGGTGGCGACGATCCGCACGCGGCGGTCGGCGGATGGCACCCGTCCCTCGTCATGAAAGAGCGACGGGTCCGGCGCGTTCAAGATAACCGTCGAACGACACGGTTCCGACATGCCCAACCGCAGATTGGCCTCTCGGCTGTATCGGCTTTGAAACACCACCCCGTCGGCAATCGATTCGGCAAGGGCGTGAATCAGTTTGTCGACGTGAAGGTCCTGGCCGCGATAAATCGAGATCGGTCCATTGATGCGATGCACGAACGGCGTCCCGGGCAGGCGTCGTTTCCAGGCGACGACCTCGGCCGCGCAGTTGAAGCTGTCGAACAGTACAACATCGGCGCCATCCGGCTTTTCGCTCCACTGACCGCGCGCGCGGAACCCGTCGCGTAGGGCGCACAAGACCTGGTTGCTTCCGCCCCATGGGCCCTCACGAA
>JAVEYE010000221.1:0-6672 GCA_034003665.1 Rhodospirillales bacterium
GCGATAGCCGGCCAGCTTGTCTGTGTTGTGCATGTCGAGCGTCATCGAGGCGGCCATGAACTCGACCGGGAAGTTGGCCTTCAGATACGCCGTCTGGTAGGCGACCAGGGCATAGGCGGCGGCGTGGGACTTGTTGAAGCCGTAGCCGGCGAACTTGGCGACCAAATCGAAGATTTCCGAGGCCTTGGCCTGGGGCACCTTGCGGGCCACCGCGCCGTCGACGAAGAGGGCCCGCTGCTTGTCCATCTCGGCCTTGATCTTCTTGCCCATGGCGCGGCGCAAAAGGTCGGCCCCGCCCAGCGTGTAGCCCGACAGCTCCTGGGCGATCTGCATCACCTGTTCCTGGTAGATGATGATGCCGAAGGTTTCCTTCAGGATGCCTTCGAGCGTCGGGTACAGGTAATCGGGCACCTCGTCGCCGTGCTTGCGCCGAATGTAGCTGGGGATGTTGTCCATCGGCCCCGGCCGGTAGAGGGCGACGATGGCGATGATGTCCTCGAAGGTGTCGGGCTTCATCTTGCGCAGGATGTCGCGCATGCCGGCGCTTTCCAACTGGAACACCCCGGTCGTCTCGCCGCGGGCCAGCAGGTCGAAGGTGGGGGCGTCGTCGAGCGGCAGGTGCGAGAGGTTGACCGAAATGCCCCGCAGGCCGATCAGGTCGACCGCCTTGGCCAGCACCGTCAGGGTCTTCAACCCGAGGAAGTCGAACTTCACCAGGCCGGCCGATTCGACGTACTTCATGTTGAAGCCGGTGACCGGCATGTCGGAGCGCGGGTCGCGATAGAGCGGCACCAGTTGCTCCAGCGGCCGGTCGCCGATGACGACGCCGGCGGCATGGGTCGAGGCGTGGCGATAGAGCCCCTCCAGCCGGCGGGCGAAGTTGAAAAGGCGCGCCACCGACGGGTCCTCGTCGATCATCTGGCGAAGCTGCGGCTCGGCGGCGCGGGCCTCGTCCAGCGTCATCGGATTGGCCGGGTTGTTGGGCACCAGCTTGCAGATGCGGTCGACCTGCGAATAGGGCATTTGCAGGACGCGGCCGACGTCGCGCAGCACGGCGCGCGCCTGCAGCTTCCCGAAGGTGATGATCTGCGCCACCTTGTCGCGGCCGTACTTCTCCTGGACGTGGCGGATCACGCGGTCGCGCTGGTCCTGGCAGAAGTCGATGTCGAAGTCGGGCATCGACACCCGCTCGGGGTTGAGGAAGCGCTCGAACAGCAGCCCGAAGCGCAGGGGATCGAGGTCGGTGATGGTCAGCGCCCAGGCCACCACCGAGCCGGCCCCCGAGCCGCGCCCCGGCCCCACCGGGATGCCGTGCGCCTTGGCCCACTGGATGAACTCCGAGACGATGAGGAAATAGCCGGTGAAGCCCATCTCGATGATGACGCCCAGCTCGTAGCCCATGCGCTCGCGATAGGGCTTGGCCGCCGCCTGGCGCTCCTCCTCGGTCATCTCCGGGCGCAGGACCTGGGCCTCCAGGCGGGCCTCCAGGCCCTCCCTGACCTTGGCGCGCAGGACGTCGGTCTCGCTCTGTCCCTCGCCGCAGTCGTAGGGCGGCAGGATGGGGTCGATCTTCTCGACCATGAAGGCGCAGCGCCGGGCGATGACCAGGGTGTTGTCGACCGCCTCGGGAAGGTCGGCGAACAGCACCCGCATCTCCTCGGCGCTCTTGAAGCCATGGTCGGGGGTGAGGCGCCGACGATCGGATTCGGAAACGTAGGCGCCGGCGGCGATGCAAATCAGCGCGTCGTGCGCCTCGTACATGTCGGGGCCCGAGAAGAACACCTCGTTGGTGGCGACCAACGGCAGGTCGTGGGCGTAGGCGAGATCGATCAGCGCCGGCTCGACGGCGGCCTCGGCGGCGAGTCCGTGGCGCATCAGTTCGACGTAGAGGGCGCCGGGAAACGCCGACTTCAACCGGAGCAGCAGGGCCTCGGCGGCTTCCGCCTGGCCCTCGGCGAGGAGCCGCCCCACCGGGCCGGCGGGTCCGCCGGTCAGGGCGATCACCCCCTCGCCGTGGGCCTCCAGCGCGGCCACCGGGACCTGCGGGTCGGCATCGGCGGCGGTGTCCAGATAGGCGATCTTGAGCAGCTTCAGGAGGTTGCGGTAGCCGATATCGCTCTGGGCCAGAAGGACCATCGGGTCGGCGGTCGAGCGGGCGCCCCGCGGGCCGTTGCCACCGGCTGCGACGGCGCGGAATTTGTCGGCATCCTCACGCCCGATCGCCAGCTGGCAGCCCAGGATCGGCTGGATGCCGGCCCCGGCGCAGGCGCCCGAAAACTCCATGGCGCCGAACATGTTGTTGGTGTCGGTCATGGCCACCGCCGGCATCCGCCGATCGTGGGCCAGCTTGACCACGTCGGGCACGCGCATCGCCCCCTCCAGCAGGGAGTAGGCGGTATGGACGCGAAGATGCACGAAATCGGCGTGGGGCATGGCCGCAGGATTCCACAGCCGCGCGCCCCTGTCAGCCCGCTATGGACGGCGGGACGGCGTTATCCACAACTAATTGCGGCTTGCGGGCGACGACGATCAGGCCGGAACCAGGATGCCGTTCTGCAGGCGCACCGTTCGGTCCATGCGGGCCGCCAGATCGGTGTTGTGAGTGGCGATCAGAAGCGCCAGCCCGGCGCTGCGGGCCAACTTGAGCAGCATGGCGAAGACGTCGGCCGCGGTCTCGGGGTCGAGGTTGCCGGTCGGCTCGTCGGCCAGCAGCAGGCTGGGCGCGTTGGCGAGGGCCCTGGCGATGGCAACCCGCTGCTGCTCGCCGCCCGACAGCTTGCCCGGCCGGTGCGATTCGCGCTCGGCGAGGCCGAGCACGCCCAGCAACTCGCGAGCCCGCGCCCGGGCCTCCTCCTTGCCGAGGCCGGCGATGATCTGGGGCACCACCACATTCTCCAGCGCCGAGAATTCGGGCAGCAGGTGGTGGTACTGGTAGACGAAGCCGATGTGATGGCGCCGCAGCCGGGTGCGGGCGTCGTCGTTGATGCCGCCGCACGACTGGCCGGCGATGACGACCTCGCCGCCATCCGGCTTTTCCAGCAATCCGGCAATGTGCAGCAGGGTCGACTTGCCGGCTCCGGAGGGACCGATCAGGGCCACCATCTCACCCGGCATCAGGGTCAGGTCAGCCCCCTTGAGCACCTCCAGGCGGCCCTGCGCCTGCCTGAAGGCGCGCACCACCCCGGCCAGGACAAGCGCCGCCTCACTCATAGCGCAGCGCCTCCGCCGGATCGATGCGCGAGGCCCGCCACGCCGGATAAAGGGTGGCCAGGAACGACAGGCCGAGGCCCATGCCGACGACGGCGGCCACCTCGGTGGTGTCCATCTTGGCCGGCAGCTGCGAGAGGAAATAGATGGTCTCGTCGAACAACTGGGTGCCGGTCAGCACCTGGATCCCCTGGCGGATGGTCTCGATGTTGTCGCAGAACAGCACCCCCAGCACGAAGCCGGCGATGGTCCCGATGACGCCGATGCTGGCCCCCGACAGGAAGAAGATGCGCATGATCATGCCGGCGGTGGCGCCCATGGTGCGCAGGATGGCGATGTCGCGCCCCTTGTCCTTGACCAGCATGATCATGCTGGAAACGATGTTGAAGGCAGCCACCACGATGATCAGCGTCAGGATCAAGAACATGACGTTCCTTTCCACCTGGATCGCGTTGAAGAAGGTCGAGTTCACCTGCTGCCAGTCGTGGACCTGGCCCTGGCCGCCGACGGCGCGGGCGATTTCGGCGCCGACGCGACGCGCGTTGTCGGGGTCGTCGATGAAGACCTCCAGGTTGGTCACCGCCTCGGGCAGGCGGAAATAGGTCTGGGCCGCCGGCAGCGGCATGAAGATGAAGGTCGAATCGTACTCGTACATGCCGATGCGGAAGGTCCCGGCGACCCGATAGGCGCGCAGGCGCGGCACGGTGCCGAAGGCGGTGACGTTGCCCTTGGGCGAAATCAGCGAGATGGAATCGCCGACCTTGAGGCCCATCAGGCTGGCCATGCGCGAGCCGATGAGGACGGCGTCGCCGCCTTCGAGGTCCGTGATGGCGCCGCTATCGATGTTGTCGGCGATGATGGCGCGTTTTGCCAGATCCTCGGTCCGTACGCCCCGCACCACGGCGCCGCGGGCGACGCCGTTGGCGGTCGCCATCACCTGGCCCTCGATCATCGGCGATACCAGTTTGACGCCGGCCAGCCCCCGCAGCCTGTCGGCCAGCGGATCGAAATCGGTCAGTTGATTGGCCGTCCCCGATACCATCAGGTGGCCGTTGATGCCAAGGATGCGGGTCAGCAACTCCTGGCGGAAACCGTTCATCACCGACATCACGATGATGAGCGTCGCCACGCCGAGCGCGATGCCCAACAGCGAGAACCACGCGATCACCGAGATGAACCCCTCCTGCCGGCGGGCCCGCAGGTAGCGCATGGCGACCATTCGTTCGAAGGCGGAAAACACCGGCGTCCCCCTTTCCGGCTACCCGGCAAGGCGGTCGAGGGCGGCCTCGACGTCCAGTTCCTGACGCTCGCCGGTCCGACGGCTCTTCAGTTCGACGACGCCAGCCTTGACGCCGCGCGGCCCGACGACGAGCTGCCACGGCAGGCCGACCAAATCCATGTCGGCGAACTTGACGCCGGCCCGCCCCTCGCGGTCGTCGTAAAGCACCTCGATGTCGGCGTCGCGCATGCGGGCGTAAAGGTCGTCGCACACACGCACGCACTCGGCGTCGTCGGCCTTGAGGTTGATCAGCCCCACCTTGAAGGGGGCCACCGCGTCGGGCCAGATGATGCCGGCCTCGTCGTGCGAGGCCTCGATGATGGCGGCGACCAGACGCGACACCCCAATGCCGTAGGACCCGCATTCAAGCTTGACCGTTTCGCCGTTCGGGCCGGCCACCACCGCGTTCATCGGCTCGGAGTATTTGGTGCCGAAATTGAAGATATGGCCGACCTCGATGCCCCGCCGTACGGCCAGCTTGTCGCCGAGCGACTTCTCAATGGCCGGGTCGCGCTGCTCGTCCACCGCCGCATAGAGCGACGTGAAGTGATCGAACGTGGCCTGCAAGGCTGCGGCATCGTCATAGTCGACGCTTGACCCGTGGGCGTCGATGTCGATGAAATCCGCGTGGCAGGCGATCTCCGATTCCCCGGTATCGGCCAGCACCAGGAATTCATGGCTGAGGTCGCCGCCGATCGGGCCCGTATCGGCCCGCACCGGCACCGCCTTCAGGCCCATCCGCTCGAAGGTGCGCAGATAGCAGACGAAGAAGCGGTTGTAGGAGCGGCGCGCCGCGGCCGGGTCAAGATCGAAGGAATAGGCGTCCTTCATCAGGAACTCGCGCCCGCGCATCACCCCGAAGCGCGGCCGCACCTCGTCCCTGAACTTCCACTGGATGTGGTAGAGCAGCTTGGGCAGTTCCTTGTAGCTCTTGACGTTGTCACGCACGAGCTGGGTGATCTGCTCCTCGTTGGTCGGCCCGTAAAGCATGTCGCGGTCGTGGCGGTCGCGGATTCGCAGCATCTCGGGGCCGTAATCCTCGTAGCGCCCGCTTTCGCGCCACAGTTCGGCCGACTGCACGGTCGGCATCAGCATCTCCTGGCAGCCGGCCCGGTCCTGCTCCTCGCGCACGATCCGCTCGATCTTCTTGAGCACCCGATAGCCCAGAGGAAGCCACGCATAGATGCCGGCGCTGGCCTGGCGGATCATGCCGGCCCGCAACATCAGCCGGTGCGAGACGATTTGCGCCTCGGCCGGGATTTCCTTGAGCGTCGGGAGAAAATACTGCGACAGTCGCATTTGGCGTTGGCCCCCAAAAAGGATGAAGCGGCGGCACTTTAGGCGATGGGCCGCCTCACATCAATGGCGGGAAGGGAAAACCGAACGAAGTCACCGCACCTTGCCATAGGCCTTCTGGCAGGCCGCGGCGACGGCGCGTTGGTCGGCGTCGGTCAGTGGCTGATCGCCGAAGGTCAGCCGGCCGCTGGCGGTATCGTAGCGGATGGTTCCCACCGTCGAATCCAGGGTGCCGTATCTCGCGCCCCCCAGGTATCGGGCCATGTCGATGGTGAGGTCGAAGCTGAGGGTTTCGGGCAGCCGAAGCGGCGACGCGGCGCCGACGTCGGCCGGCGCCACCGGCCGTCCCCGCACATCGGCCCCCGGCGCATACGCGACATCGGCCGACGGCACGTGGCGAACGACGCGCATGCAGTCATCCCGGCTGATCACCACGGTTTCGGCCGCGGCCGGCGCCCCCGCCGCGGCCAGAATGGCCGTCCCTGCCAGGGCGGACCACGCGGATCTTGACGATTTCATCACGGCCCTCCGTTGTCGCTTAACAAAGCGTCGGGGAATCGATTACAGTCCGGGAGCCATGAAGACATGGTAAACGGGGGAAATAGAGCTTCAAGGACAAATCCATGCTTGAAACATTTTTCAAGCTCTCGGAGAACGGCACCACCGTCCGCCGGGAGCTGCTCGCGGGGGTCACGACATTCCTCACCATGGCCTATATCATCTTCGTCAACCCGTCGATCCTGAAGATCACCGGGATGGACGGGGGGGCCGTCCTGGTCGCCACCTGCCTGGCGGCCGCCATCGGAACGGCGATCATGGGCCTTTACGCCAATTATCCCTTCGCCCTGGCACCGGGCATGGGGCTCAACGCGTACTTCACGTTCGGCGTC
>JAVEYE010000222.1:0-6664 GCA_034003665.1 Rhodospirillales bacterium
CACCGTGATGACCTGCACCCTGTCGGTCGATCACCGTTCGGTCGACGGGGCGGTTGGTGCCGATTTCATGGCCGCCTTCAAACGGATGATCGAAGACCCCCTGACCATGCTGCTTTAGGACAGGTCCAATGGCTGACACTTCTTTCGACGTCATCGTCATCGGCGGCGGGCCGGGCGGCTATGTGGCCGCCATCCGCGCCGCGCAACTGAAGCTGAAGACCGCCGTGGTGGAGCGCGAGCATCTGGGCGGCATCTGCCTCAACTGGGGCTGCATCCCGACCAAGGCGCTGTTGCGTTCGGCCGACATCTACCACGAGATGCGGCACGCCGCGGCCTACGGGCTCAAGGCCGGCGATATCGGCTTCGATTTGCCCGCCATCGTCAAGCGTTCGCGCGGCGTCGCCAAACAGTTGAACCAGGGTGTCGGCCACCTGCTCAAGAAAAACAAGGTGACGGTGTTCGACGGCGCCGCCAAGCTGGCCGGCGCCGGCAAGGTGGCGGTATCCAAGAACGGCAAGGACGTGGCCACCCTTTCGGCCAAGCACATCATCCTGGCGACCGGGGCCCGCGCCCGCAGCCTGCCGGGCCTGGAGCCCGACGGCAAGCTGGTGTGGACCTACAAGGAAGCGATGGTCCCCGACGTCATGCCGAAGTCGCTGCTGGTCGTCGGCTCGGGCGCCATCGGCATCGAATTCGCCAGCTTCTATCGGACGCTTGGCGCCGAGGTGACGGTGGTCGAGGTGCTGCCCCGCGTGCTGCCGGTCGAGGACGAGGAGATTTCCGCCTTCGCCCGCAAGGCGTTCGAGAAGCAGGGCATGAAGATCCACACCTCGGCCATGGTCAAGGCGCTGAAGAAGGGCGCCAATTCGGTGACCGCCACCATCGCGCCGGAGGGCGGCAAACCTTTCGAGGTGACGGTGGAGCGGGTGATTTCGGCGGTCGGCATCACCGGCAACGTCGAGGATCTCGGCCTAGACGGCACCAAGGTCAAGGTCGACCGCGGCCACGTGGTGATCGACGAGTGGTGCCGCACCGGCGAGCCCGGCGTCTATGCCATCGGCGACCTGGCCGGGCCGCCCTGGCTGGCCCACAAGGCCAGCCATGAGGGCGTGCTGTGCGTCGAGAAGATCGCCGGCCTGCCCGGCCTCCATCCCCTCGACGTCACCCGCATCCCGGGATGCACCTATTGCCGGCCCCAGGTGGCGAGCATCGGGCTGACCGAGGCCAAGGCCAAGGAGATGGGCCATCAGGTCAAGGTCGGCCGCTTCCCCTTCATCGGCAACGGCAAGGCGATCGCCCTGGGCGAGCCCGAGGGCCTGGTCAAGACGGTGTTCGATGCCAAGACCGGCGAGTTGCTGGGCGCCCACATGGTGGGGGCCGAGGTGACCGAGCTGATCCAGGGATACGGGGTCGCCAAGACACTGGAAACCACCGAGGCCGAACTGATGCACGCGGTCTTCCCGCATCCCACCCTTTCCGAGATGATGCACGAGTCCGTCCTTGACGCCTACGGCCGCGCCATCCACTTCTAGGACATCATGACCGAAACCGTCTTCAGGCATCCCGAGAAGCGCAACCGGCCCGACAATGCCAGCCCGCGCAAGCCGGCGTGGATCCGGGTCAAGGCGCCGACCTCGCGGACGTATGCCGACACCAAGAACCTGCTGCGCGAGCGTTCGCTGCATACCGTGTGCGAGGAGGCGGGCTGTCCGAACATCGGCGAATGCTGGTCGCGCAAGCACGCCACCGTGATGATCCTGGGCGACACCTGCACACGAGCCTGCGCGTTCTGCAATGTCAAGACCGGCAAGCCGAAAGGCGTCGACGCGACGGAGCCGGAAAACCTGGCGATCACGGTATCGACCATGGGGCTGAAGCACGTGGTGATCACCTCGGTCGACCGTGACGACCTGCCGGACGGCGGCGCCCATCAGTTCGTGCGCTGCATCGAGCGTATCCGGGAAACCTCGCCGGGGACCACCATCGAGGTGCTGACCCCCGATTTCCGCGACAAGCCGGGGGCGCTGGAGGCGGTGATCGCGGCCGGACCCGACGTCTTCAACCACAACCTGGAAACCGTGCCCAGGCTTTACCCGACGATCCGGCCGGGAGCCCGCTATTTCCATTCCCTGAAGATCCTCAGCCGAGCCAAGGAACTGGCGCCTGCCGGCTTCACCAAGTCGGGGATCATGGTGGGCTTGGGCGAGACCCGCACTGAAATCCTCCAGGTGATGGACGACCTGCGCTCGGCCGAGGTCGACTTCCTGACCATCGGCCAGTACCTGCAGCCGACCCCCAAGCATGCCGGGATCGACCGTTTTGTCACGCCCGATGAATTCGCCGAGATGAAGCAGTTGGGTCTCGGCAAGGGTTTCCTGGTGGTGGCCAGTTCGCCCCTTACCCGCTCGTCCTATCACGCCGACAAGGATTTCGAAGCGTTGCGCGCAGCGCGGCGGGAGAAGCTCGCCGCCGCGAGGTAGTCAAGCCGATGCCCCGGCATGCCGAAAGGCGGCTGTTGCCGCACACCCCTGAACAGCTCTTCGAGCTGGTGGTCGACGTCGAACGCTATCCCGAATTCCTGCCGTGGTGCGTGGCCACGCGGGTGTCGGGCCGCCGGGCCGACGGTTTCATGGCCGAGATGGTGATCGGCTTCAAGATGTTCCGCGAACGCTATGTCTCGCGGGTCGACGTGGATCGGCCGCACCGCATCGACGTTTCGCATTTTCGCGGCCCCTTCAAGCACCTGCGCAACCACTGGATCTTCGAGCCGGCCGAGGGCGGCTGCATCGTCGATTTTTCGGTGGATTTCGAGTTTCATTCCCGATTGATGGAACGACTCATCGGGAGCGTTTTCCATGAGGCGGTGCGCCGCATGGTCACCGCCTTCGAGCGCCGCGCCGCCGAGCTTTACGCCCGTGTGCCCCCGGCCGAAAACCGCGCGGTCCAGTCGGCGTCCGGCGATTAGCCCGGGCAGGCATTCAAGCGTTACGCGGCTGCCCGTGCGTTAGGCGCGCCAATGCGTCGCTCTTGGGGCCATTCCCGATCGGGTCGTTCGGCTCCCCGTAGGTCAGGATGGCTCCTCCGCCATGCGTGCAATCATGCGAAGGGCGGTTTCGACCGTCCGCTCGCGCACGGCGGCACGGTCGCCGGCGAAGACATGGCGCTCGTGCACGATGCCGCTTCCGCGGCGGGCCGCCGCCAAATGCACAAGTCCGACCGGTTTCTCAGGCGTGCCGCCGGCAGGGCCGGCAATTCCGGTGACGGCGACGACGATGTCGGCGGGGGAATGGGTCAAGGCTCCCTGGGCCATGGCGCGGGCGACCGGTTCGCTGACCGCCCCATGGGCGGCGATGAGAGGCTCCGCGACATCCAGCATCGCGCATTTCGATTCGTTGGTATAGGTGACAAACCCGCGCTCGACGACGTCGGAGGATCCGGAAACGGCGGTCAGTGTCCCGGCGATCAGTCCGCCGGTGCAGGATTCGGCGGTGGCGATTCGGAGCCCGCGGGAACGACAAGCGGCCAACACGGCCTCTGCCAGATGAAGGACGGAGGGGGAAATCATTGCGCCTGGGTTCCTATCCACCAAGCCAGGAGGGCGAGCGCCGCCCCGGCGTACAGCGCGGCCAGGATGTCGTCGATCATGACGCCGAGCGCACCCTTGACGGTGCGGTCGGCCCAACCGACCGGCCAGGGCTTTAAGATGTCGGCCAGTCGGAACAACAGGAATCCGGCAAGATAGAGCATGGGATGGGGCGGCACGACGAGCAGGGTCAGCCACTGACCGGCCACTTCGTCGATGACCACGGGGCCCGGATCGTTTCCGGACGGGCCGCCGACGATCCGGCCGACACTCCACAGGCCGGCGACGAAGACGAAGACGATGGCGGTGGCCAGTCCCCAAGGCCCGACCCAGACCTGGAGGATCCATGCGAAAGGCAGGGCGGCCAGCGACCCCCAGGTGCCGGGGGCGGCGGGCAGCAACCCGACGCCAAATCCGGTAGCGAGCAGCACGGCCGGGTCCCTGAGATTCATTGGGGGTGTGTTGGCCTTCGGCTCCAAAGCGTTCACGCCTTTCATCTTTTTCCTGCGGGAGAGCGAAACGCCCTACCGATATAACCGGTTCCAGCGAGAGGACGCACGCAAAAACGCGAGCCCGCGTGTATTGATTCCTGCACCACTACCGCGGCGTGACAATAGAGTCTTGCCAGGGGGGGTGTGAAAAGATACCGTCAGCATCCGCCGCTCGGCCAAGAAGGCGGTGGAAAGGGTAATCAACCCGGAGCCGAGGCGTCTTTCGTGGAGAACAAGGCGCTCAATCTGGCTCTCTTGGGGGGTGTCATGGAGCCAGCACATCGGGAAGGGGCGAGGCGCGACAGAATTCGACGATTTGTTGGACAGCTTTTCCCGGAACGACAATTTTTCATTCGTACAGATGGTCGTGTTGCGCACGTCCGGTTGTCCCGCCGGATTCAGGTGGCGGCGGCACTTGCGGTGATCGCGGCCGGGGGATGGGTCGCCTTCAGTACCGCCAGTTACGTTTTTCACGACGATGTCCTGGCCGCCAAAGACATTCAGATTGCCAATGTACGCCTTGCCTACCGCAGCCTGCTGGGCGAGGTGGCCGAATACCAAAAGAAGTTTACCGCCATGAGCGGAGACCTGGAGCAGTATCACGAGATGATGCTGACGCTGGCCGAGCAGAATACGGCCCTGCAGCGCAACCTCAATTCGATGGAGACCCAACTTCGCTCGACCGAGAGCGAACGTGAGAACGTGTTGTCGGCCCGCGAGAACCTGAAGGGCCGCCTGGGCGAGCTTGAGCGCGACATGAAGGGGCTCGCGAACCGCAACTTCGCCCTCAAGGACAACCTGACGTCCATCGAGCAGGAACTGCAGTCGGTGGTTGCGGAGCGTAACCAGGCGCTGTTCGAGGGGGCGCGCATGCGTCGTCAGATCGAGGGGTTGGAAACCCGTCTGGCTTCGTTGCAGTCGACCCAGACGGACGTGGTGCAAAGGCTGACCGAGCGGACGGTCGCCACGGTCGAGGAATTCGCCAAGGTCGTCGAATTGGCCGGGCTTGATGTCCAGCAACTGATGGAAGAGGACGAAAGCCTGTCGTCGAACCAGGGAGGCCCGTTCATCAATGCGGGAGATGTCAAGCCGGATGGTGTGCCGGGCGATCTGCTCCAGGTTGGATTGACCAAGCTCGACGTCCATCTCAACCAACTGGAGGGGTTGCAGACCATCCTGGGCAAACTGCCGTTGGCTTTGCCCATGGACCATTTCCAGATCACCAGCCCGTTCGGGAAGCGGCGCGATCCGCTCAACAAGCGGTGGGCCATGCACTATGGGCTTGATCTGGGCGGCGTCTACAAGACGCCCGTCCAGGCGACGGCACCCGGAATCGTGACGTTTGCGGGGTGGAAGGGCAACTACGGCCGGCTGGTCGAAATCGACCACGGCGCCGGCATCAAGACTCGGTATGGGCATCTTGAACGGACGCTGGTCAAGAAGGGACAAGAGGTCAAGTTCCGCGACAAGATCGGCCTGATGGGCAATTCGGGGCGGAGCACCGGGTCCCATCTTCATTACGAAGTTTCGTTCAAGGGACGGCCCAAAGACCCCATGAAGTTCATCAAGGCAGGTCGCCATGTTTTCAAAGAGTAATAAAAGAGACCTGGACGGTGGCGCGGGCGCGGCCAAACCGGCCGTTCCGTCGATCATCAGCACCGACATGAAAATCGTCGGCGATCTGACGAGCGAAGGCGAAATCCAGGTGGACGGCACGGTCGAGGGAGACATTCACAGCCGCCATCTGCTGATCGGCGGGACCGCGCAAATCACAGGCGAGATCGTCGCCGAAGTGGTCGAGGTCTACGGCACCATTCACGGACAGATCAAGGCGACGACGGTCAGTTTGGCCAAAACCGCGCATGTGGTCGGCGACATCCTGCATGACAACCTGTCGATCGAGAAGGGAGCCTTCCTCGAGGGGCACTGCAAACGCATGCCCGAGAAGAAGGATTCGAACGAGCGCATCGCCCTCGTACGCGACAACTCGGGGAACGACGTGAAGCTGCCGGGCGTGCCGCCCGTCATCGGCGAAAAGAAGAACTCCAACTCGTAGTCGCCGCGATAGACGCATCGCTGGTCCCGAACGGTGGCATGGCCCTCGTCGGAACGGTCGTTCGCAACCCGCCACGACGGCGGGCGCGGCTGTGGGGGAAATCTTTACAGGCCGAGGAGGGCGGGCAATTCGTCGAGGCTGGTGATTTCCCGATCCGGTTTGGCCGGGAGGTTTTCGGCCCGTTCGCCGGTGCGGTTGACCCAAACGGTACGATACCCGAACCGCGAGGCGGCCGCGGCGTCCCAGGCGTTGGACGCGAGGAAGAGAATCCGGTCGGCCGGAACCTTCAAACGATCCACCCCGACTTGATAGGCGTTGGGATGAGGCTTGAAGATCTTGGCGGCGTCCGATGAAATGACATGATGGAGAAGGCCATGAAGGTCGGCGCGGCGGACCGCAGCGGTCAGCATGGTGGTCGAGCCGTCGGACAGGATGGCGGTCTTGAGTCCTGCCTGTTTGAGGCCGTCAAGGGTGCCCTTGACGTCGGGAACGGCGTCGACCCGCAGCCACATCACCATCAGGCGAGAACGCAGC
>JAVEYE010000223.1:0-6658 GCA_034003665.1 Rhodospirillales bacterium
GCGCTGCAGGTCCATGGCCGTAACGCCTTTGCCGCCGCGTCCAGAAATCCGGTATTCGTAGGCCGAAGTGCGCTTGCCCAAGCCGTCGGCGGCCACCGTGACGATGAACTCCTCGCGCTCCACCAGCTCGGCAAAGATCGGCTCCTCCAGGCGGGCGGGTAGAAGCTGATCGTGGGCAAAATCGTCCTCGCGCCCGGTATAGTCGCCCCCGGACAGGCGTCGCTTAGCGTGAACCGCCTGCAGGTAGTCCTCGCGGGTCTGCACGTCGATGTCGACGTGTTTGAGGGCCGACATGCCGATCACTGCGTCGTCCTCGTCGAGATTGATGCCGCGAACGCCGATCGATGTCCGGCCCGAGAAGACGCGTACGTCGGTGACCGGAAATCGAATCGTCTTCCCCTGCCGCGTGCTGAGCAGAATGTCGTCATCCTCGGCAAAGGTGCGGACCCGCACCAGGCGGTCACCCCCGTCCATCTTCATGGCGATCTTGCCATTGGCACGAACGTCCACGAAGTCCGAGAGCTTGTTGCGGCGTACGTGTCCGGAGGCGGTGGCCAGCACGATGGAGAGTTCCCCCCACGTGGTCTCGTCCTCGGGTAGGGCCAGCATGGTGGTGATGATCTCGCCGGGCTTCAGGGGCAGCAGGTTGACCATCGCCTTGCCTCGCGCCTGGGGCGCCCCCAGCGGCAGCCGATAAACCTTGAGCTTGTAGACCATTCCGGCCGAAGAGAAGAACAGCACCGGCGTATGGGTGTTGACCACGAAGACGCGGCTGACGAAGTCCTCCTCGCGCATGCTCATGCCGGTGCGACCCTTGCCACCGCGGCGTTGCGCCCGGTAAGCAGCCACGGGCACCCGCTTGATGTAACCCGAGTTGGTGACCGTCACCACCATGTCCTCACGTTGGATCAGGTCCTCGATGTCCGCCTCGAATTCGTCTTCCATCAGCGTGGTGCGCCGCGGCGTGCTGAACTGCTCTTTGATGTCCAGCAATTCCCGACGCAGCAAGCCCAGCAGCTTGTCGCGCGAGGCCAGCACCGACAGGTGCTCCTCGATCTGGCGGCCCAGTTCGGCCAAATCCTCGGCGATCTTGTCGCGCTCCAGGCCGGTCAGGCGGTGCAAACGAAGCTCAAGGATGGCCTTGGCCTGTTCCTCCGAGAGCATATAAGTGCCATCCACCACCTCGCGGCCGGGCTCGTCGATCAACTTGATCAGCGGCTCGACGTCGGCGGCAGGCCAGGTCCGAGCCATCAACTGGGCGCGCGCCGTATTGGGGTCGGGTGCGGCGCGGATGAGGGCGATGACCTCGTCGAGGTTGGCAACCGCCACCGCCAGCCCCACGAAGATGTGGGCGCGGTCGCGCGCCTTGCCGAGTTCGAAAATGGTGCGCCGGCGGATGACCTCCTCGCGGAACTCCAGGAAGGCCTGGAGGATCTGCTTGAGATTGAGCATCTCCGGCTTGCCGCCGTTGAGCGCCAGCATGTTGACGCCGAAGCTGGTCTGCAGGGGCGTGTAGCGGTAGAGCTGGTTGAGGACGATTTCCGGCTCGGCATCGCGCTTGATCTCGACCACCACGCGCACGCCGTGACGATCGGATTCATCCCTGAGGTCGGCGATGCCCTCGATTCGCTTGTCGCGCACGCATTCGGCGATGATTTCGACCATGCGCGCCTTGTTGACCTGGTAGGGGACTTCGCTGATGACGACGGCGAAGCGGTCCTTGCGGATCTCCTGGATCTCGGCGCGCCCCCGCATGACGACCGAGCCGCGGCCAGTGTGATAGGCCGAGCGTATGCCGTTGCGGCCCAGCACGGTGGCCCCGGTCGGGAAATCCGGGCCCGGAATGCAGGTTTCAATCAGTTCGTCGATGGAGATCTCGGAATTGTCGAGGATGGCGTTGCAGGCATCGATCACCTCGCCAAGATTGTGCGGCGGGATGTTGGTGGCCATGCCGACCGCGATGCCACCGGCTCCATTGACCAAGAGGTTGGGGAAGCGGGCCGGCAGAACCTTGGGCTCCGCCGTCGATTCATCGTAGTTGGGCTGGAAATCGACGGTTTCCTTGTCGATGTCGTCGATCAGCGCGTGCGCCGCCTTGGCCATGCGGGCCTCGGTGTAACGCATGGCCGCCGCCGGGTCGCCGTCCATGGAGCCGAAGTTTCCCTGCCCCTGAATCAACGGCAGGCGCATCGAGAAGTCCTGCGCCATGCGCACCATGGCGTCATAGATCGCCGAATCGCCGTGCGGGTGGTACTTACCCATGACGTCACCGACGATGCGGGCCGATTTACGGAACGGCTTGTTGAAGTCGTAGCCGCTCTCGTTCATGGCGTAGATGATCCGTCGGTGGACCGGCTTCAGCCCGTCGCGCACGTCGGGCAGCGCGCGCGACACGATCACGCTCATCGCGTAATCGAGGTACGAGCGTCGCATCTCGTCTTCGACGGTGACCGGCGATATGTCGTGCTGGGGTGTCGGGGTCGATGAAGTCGTCAAAGCGCTCACTCGGGCTTGCTGTGACAATAAACGCGCGACGGCCCGTCATGGGCCGGCGCGCTGGGCAAATCAGGCGCAACGAAATCTAGCACACGCCCCCCGACCAAACAACGAAATGCGGTTTTTTTTGGCGGCGGCCGGCACGCGGCAGCACCTCGCGCCGCCTACACGCCCAAGGCCAACATGGTCAGCGGCATGGTGGCGAAGCCGGCCACCGTTTGAAAGGCTATGATGGAGGCCATGGCTTCGTGATCACCGCCCATTCGGCGGGCAAGGATGTACGCGGAAGGTGCGGTTGGAACGGCCAGGAACAGAACCACCACCGCCGTCGACATGGCCGGCAAGCCGAGCCACAGGCAAAACGCCCAGGCCACGATCGGCTTGAGACCGAACTGTGCGACACTAGCGATCAGCGAGGCACCGACGTCTCCCTTCAATCGGGACAGATCGAGCGAGGCTCCGATGCACAGCAGCGCGATGGGCAGTGCCATCCGTCCGATCATGGCGAGCGAGTCGTCGGCCCACACCGGCAGCGGAATATTCGAAACGTTGAGCAGCCCTCCCCCGATGCAGCCGAGAATGAGCGGATTTTTCGCCAGATCGCCGATCACAGAAAAAGTCGATACCCGGCCGCCGCTCGCGCACAGCGACAGTACGGTGACGCAGAGAATATTGATGATGATGATCATAAATCCGGAAATCAGCGCGCCGATGGCGATGCCTTCTGTCCCATAAAGGCTTTCGGCGAGTGCGAGGGCGATGTAGGCGTTGTACCGGACGCCGCCTTGGAAGACCGAGGTGAAGGTGCGGGGCTGGGGCCGTCCGCGTATCAGGTGAAGAACCACAAGAGCGGCGGCGGCGGACAGGATGGCGCCGTAAACGGCGCCGACCATCCCTATCCAGCCCATTCCATCCACATCGCTGCGCCCGATGGTGCGCACCAGCAGCAGCGGCATCAACAGGTAGTAGGCCAATTTCTCGGCCGACGACCAGAACCCAGGCTCCACGAAACCGCTGCGCCGCAACCCCTGCCCGGCCGCCAGCAAGATGACGAGGGGAACGAGCGCATTGGCGATGGTATCCAAGGGAAGTCTCCGCAAAACAGGACGGCGCGCTACATTCTACGGCGCCAGACTGTCGGGCCGCCCGTTCGGCGTCGAACCCAGTCGAAGGCGATGCCGCAGAATGGGCAAGTGGCGGCGATCACCTGTGGCCGACCGTCACCCCTACCATGTCAACCTTAAGCCCCCCATGCCAAAAGGCAACCCCGGCCGCTACTTGACTCTCTTGCGGGGCTTCTTGCGCGTCAACGGGGCGGTGCCTTGCTGCTTGTCCCACGCGCGCTCGCGGTGCTTGGCGCTCGCGTTGGCGTACTTGGATGCAGGCTTGGACTTTTGGGATTTCCTGCTGCCGGCCCGTTTGGTTCCCGTGACGTCGTCGGGAGCATCGTTTGCCGTTGGCCCGGCCGACTCCTCCACGACGTCGGGGATTCGCCTCTTGGCACGGATGGATTGGCGGGGCGTGGGTGGCTTGCCCCCTGCACGCGGCTTCTCGCTCGCCTCCTCGACGGTCTCAGGGATGCCATCGAGCCGCCTCAACACAATGGATTTTTCCAGGGTGCGGCCGGGCCCCACGGCGTCGAGAAAGCGATCGACACATCCGGGGGCAATCTCGACGTGAGTTTCATTCTGATAAACACGGATGGCGCCGACCTCGTTCTTGGTGATGTGGCCGGCCCTGCAGAGCATCGGCAACAGCCAACGCGGTTCGGCCGAGTCCTTGCGGCCGACCGAAAGTGAAAACCACGTGCCGTTCTTGAAATCGTCTCGGCGCTTCTTCGGCTCTTCGGCCGGCGTCGCGTCGATCAGTTCCTCCGGCGCCGGATGACCGGCCCGATACACTCGCAGGAAGGCGGCGGCAATTTGGTGCGCGCCGTAGCGCCCCACAAGATCTTGGGCGAGGGCCGCCTCGTCGGAGGTCAACGGTTCGCTCAAGACTGGATCGTCGAGCATGCGCTCGCGGTCGCGGACCGTAATTTCCTCAATGGTGGGCGAGCGAGACCAGGTGGCCTGGATCCGCGCGTTCGCCAACAGCCGTTCGGCCTGGCGTCGTGCGTTGTAAGGCACGATCAGGGCACAAACCCCCTTGCGTCCGGCCCGCCCAGTACGTCCGCTGCGGTGCAGCAGGTTTTCGCGGTTCTTCGGGATGTCGGCATGGATGACAAGATCGAGGTT
The DNA here is from genome assembly GCA_034003665.1 of Rhodospirillales bacterium. Taxonomy (GTDB): domain Bacteria; phylum Pseudomonadota; class Alphaproteobacteria; order Rhodospirillales; family Shumkoniaceae; genus Shumkonia. Next base: position 4,731 of record JAVEYE010000223.1, read on the forward strand.
CGGCAGATCGAGGCCGCGCGCCGCCACGTCGGTGGCGATGCATACCCGCGCCCGCCCGTCGCGCATGGCCTGCAGGGCGTGGGTCCGTTCGCCCTGGCTCAATTCGCCGGAAAGCGCCACCACCGAGAACCCGCGGTTGGTGAAACGACTGGTCATGTGGTTGACGGTCATGCGGGTGCCGCAAAAGACCAGGGCGCTTTTCGCCTCGTAGAAGCGCAGTACGTTGATGATGCCGTTCTCACGGTCGTTGGGTGCAACAGTGAACACCCGATAGTCGATGTCGAGATGCTGTTTTTGTTCTTCCGTCGTGCTGACGCGCACGGCGTTGCGCTGGTACCGTTTCGCCAGGGTGGTGATGGCGTGCGGCACGGTCGCGGAAAACATCAGCGTGCGGCGTTCCGCCGGCGCGGCATCAAGAATGTATTCGAGATCGTCGCGAAAGCCGAGGTCGAGCATCTCGTCCGCCTCGTCGAGGATCACCACCTTGAGCGCCGTCAGATCCAACGATCCGCGTTCAATGTGATCGCGCAGGCGTCCCGGGGTTCCAACCACAATGTGGGCGCCGATCTGCAGGGCGCGCCGCTCGCCGCGCATGTCCATGCCGCCGACGCAAGAGGCAACGGATGCCCCGGTCCTGGCATACAGCCATTCGAGTTCCTGTTTGACCTGCAACGCCAGTTCGCGGGTGGGGGCGATAGCCAGCGCAAGCGGCGCGGCGGCCGGCGCGAAACGCGCAGCGCCGGCCAACAGCGTCGGTTCGATGGCCAAGCCGAAGGCAACGGTCTTTCCCGATCCCGTTTGGGCGGAAACCAAGAGATCCGCATCTCGAAGCTCGGGGGCCAGAATGGCCTTCTGCACCGATGTCAACTCGGCAAAGCCGCGTTGGCTCAGCGCCTGGCCGAGGGCGGTAACGATACCTACAAAGTCTGTCATGTCTTGACTTTCCGGATGGGGGATTCGCACACCGGATTTCCGGTCGTCGGGTGATGGGCACGCCTGGCACTGCGCTTAAACACGCGGCAGCGCGATGTGGGCAATGGGCGCCTTGTACTGCGGGCGGGGTCGCGGTGTAAAGGGTGGTGGGCACCAACAAGCCTGCCGCGGCCGATGCGTTTCTGCCTTCTGCCGCATTTCATGGACGCGACGCGGGCGCGGCAAATCTTGATTCGATACCTTGCGGCCCAGGGGAGGCTTGAAAAGTCCTCCTACGCCACCTGTCAGCCGACCGTCCCTGCCCGCTTGTCCGCAAGGCCCCGGAAACGGTCGATCAGACCGCTTACCGTCGTCCGAAAGCCGCTGTATTCGAGCTCCGAATACGGCAACATGGCCGGCCCCGACCAACCCTGATTGCGCACTTCGATGCCCTTGCGCTGGGCCGTCATCCGAACTTCGTCCCACACTGAATTGCCGAAAAAATCAGCGTAGTCTTCTGAAAAGCGGCCATCCTTGGCCAGTGAAAAGCCGGCGCAAGAGACAATCGGCAGGCAATAGAAACCGGTGACCGGCGTATTGAGCGCAACCGGAGTCAACGGCATGTTGTGGGACCCCCGCGCCCCACCGCCGACGATGTGGGCCTTGGTGAACGGCGAGATGAGCTCTTCCGGCGCCGGGAAAATACCCTGGTTTCGCACGATCGCTACCGGGTCGTCTTTGCCGACGTATTTGCCGGCGATGGTGTGCAGGCGCATGGCCGAAACGACGGCGGCTTGGGCACCCCAGGTTCTGGAATAGATGCTTTCGATGGCGAAGCGCTCGTTGTCGCGAAGCAACGCGGCGATCTGATAGGACTCCTCGGGCGCGTCGAGCTCGATGAAGTTGTCGCCGTCGGCATGGTCCATATCGACGATCCGAAAGCGGAAGCCCTTTATCATATTGGGCAGCATCAGCCCGGCCGAATACATCGGGTCGGCGAACCCGAGATAGAGCGG
>JAVEYE010000224.1:0-6651 GCA_034003665.1 Rhodospirillales bacterium
GTTTGGCCAACCATATTGGCAGAAGCTGCCATCCGGCAACTGCATTTGCGCCGCCCCCGATCCAACCGCGCCGGCGTTTGGCTTGGGGAGTGGGAAAGGGCGTTCATTGTATCTTGACTTCGGGTGTAAACACGTAGCCGGAGCCGCGGACGGTCTTGACGAACGTCGGGTTGGCCCGGTCCTTTTCGATCTTGCCGCGCAACCGCATGACCAGCACGTCGATGCTTCTCTCAAAGGGGAACATTTCACGCCCATACACCAGATCCAGCAGGCGATCGCGGCTCAGCACCTTGTCCGGATTGTTGATGAAGGCCGCCAACAGATCGAACTCGGCGGACGTCAGTTTGATCTCTTCCCCACTCGGCGCGAACAGCTGCCGACGGCCCAGGTCCAAGCGCCAGTCGGCGAACATCGCCGTGGCCTGCCCCGCCTTGCCATCGTGATGGAGGGGGCCGGAACGCTGACTTCGCCGCAGGACCGAACGAACCCGCGCCAACAGTTCGCGGGCCTCGAACGGTTTCGGAATATAGTCGTCGGCGCCGATCTCCAGTCCAACGACACGATCCACGATGTCGGCCCGCCCGGTGACCATGATGATCGGCACGTCCGACTCTGAGCGAATTTCGCGGGCGAGTTCCAGCCCGTCCTCCCCCGGAAGCATGAGGTCCAGGATCACCAGGTCGACGTCCTGCTTGGCGAAAATGTGGCGCATGGTCGTGCCGTCCCTGGCCCCGGACATGCGATACCCCTGGCTACCGAGGTATTCCTCGATAAAACTGCGAACAGTGGGATCATCCTCGACAACGAGAATATGCTCCGCCATTGCTCTTTCAGCCCCACCTAAAAATGCAGGCTCCCTGCCGCGGCGATCATAGCAGATCGCCACGAGTCTGGGAAACCTCAGGAAACTTCGCTCGACAGACAGTCATACACGTTACCCGCGCTCGTTTTCCGGCTTTCCGTTTCCAGCGATGGGCAATCGCATCGCCCCCTCGGCCCCCCACCACGCGAACGAAGGATGTGAACAGTATCCCGAAGTCGCGTCATTGGGTAGGCTGCATGAAAGCACGTTTCCGCAAGCAAGAAACGTGCCGCTGCCCTCGCGCCCCCCAGCAAAAACCAGAACCGCCAATTCGCCAAACCGAAACAAACTGGACACAATTGAAACATAATGGAAAAAAAATAGTAATATTTATGAAAAAATGATACATCTCTGAAAACACATATGTATTTACAGCGCGTTAGCGATCCGTATATAAAAATTTTGTGTCAGCTAAACTTGAAATAAAGCAAAACATTGGAACCGCCCCCCCGCATGGGCGCAATTTTCCATTCGGGAATAGTGCCGTCGTGACTTTTTTGGACGACACACACCCCCGATGCGGGAGGTTCATTCCCGCAAGCGCGCTGAAATTTCGGGAATCCATGGGTCCGCAGGGCGGCACGAGCCCAGGACATCCTGCACCGGCTCCCGACCGAAGCCAATCCCTATGCTCCGATTGTTTGACGCCAAGCCCGCCCCGGCAGCCGGATTTCCATGGAAGAAGGGCCACGTCTGCCAGTCTTCCAGCCAATCCGTCGCCTACAGAGCGGGTAACCGGAAACATGTCCAAAAAAGAAAAGGTCCCGGCAACCTTCGTCGACGCTGCAGGAACGGCTTTTTTGGCGAAACCCCGATCCCGGCATCTTGACGGACAGTGTGAGGCGAGAAATGCAGTCGAATATCCTTGACCCGAAGACGCCTTCCGCAACGCGGCGGCCCGACCAACATCAGGATGAACATTCGGCCGAGGAGGTCCCCGGCGCGCCGGCGGCCCAAGGCCCTCGCCTTTCCCGGCGGCGCAAGCTTCTCCATCTCCGCATCGGAGTGAAAATCGCGCTGGGTTTTGCCGCCGTCCTCATTCTGACCGCCGGCGTTGCCTTCGTGGGATGGAGCGGACTGACCAACTTCGGCTCGCAGGTCAAGGCCACCAACGATTCCAATGCCGTGGTGAGGACGCTGCTGGAAACCCGTATCGATGAGAAAAACTTCCAGATCCGTGGCGATGAAAAATTCATAGAGGCCATCGCCGCCAGGATCGCCCTGATCCACGAGTCGGGCATCGCCCTGCGAAACACCGTCCGTTCCCAAGCCGATCAGCAAATGGTCGATCGTCTGCTGGCGGCCGTGGACGCCTACCACGCCGCCTTCACCAAGTACGCCGACCTGCAGAAAAGCAAGGACAGGGCGCTTGCCGCCATGGTCGAAGAGGCCGGCAGCTTCCAGGATCTGGCCGGACAGATCGAGGAAGACCAGAAGATCACCTATCAGGCCCTTCAGCAGCGGGTCGACAAACTGGAACTGACGCGCGACGACCGCCGCACCAAGGCGGAAGACGCCAACCAACTGCTTGCCTTGGTCGGCACGGCGCGCCGCGACGAAAAGGAATTCCTCCTGACGGGCGAAGAAGTCTACGCCCAATCGGCCCGACGGGGCATCACGCAGGTCCTCGAACTGAGCGAAACCTTGAAACAGCGCTTCGACAGCGACGAGGTGAAGGTACAGATCGATCAGGTGATGGCCGCCGCCAGGACCTACCAGGCCGGCCTCGCGAAGCTGATCGAAGTGGTCGGATCGGTGCGCGACTCGAGCGTCCTCGCCGATGCGGCGCTTTCGGACGCGGAGCGGCAGGGCCGCATCGTCCAGGCCCGACTGACGACCCTGCAGTCCAAAACCGTGGCCCCCGCCGATGGGGTCGCGCGACTTGGCGTCTATTTGGGCGACGTGCGTTTGGCCACCAAGGATTTCCTGCTGTCGACGGATCAGAAATTGGCCGAGCGCATCGCGTCGGCGGCCCAGGAGTTCGTCGCCCTGACGGCCGAACTGAAGACCGTCACCGGCGGCGAAGCGGCCAAGCTTTTGGACGAAGCGGCAGAAGGAATGAAGAACTATGCCGCATCCTTCAAGACGGTCTTCGACGTTCGCGTTGAAAACGAAACCAGCGATGATCGCAAGAAGGCCGCGCTTGACGAGATGGTCAACAGCGCCCGCGAGTTCGAGGCGCTGGTTTCGCAGCTCCGCCTCGCCCAGGAAGACGAGTATCAGTTGATCACCGGCGAGGTCGCCAAGGGGCGCGCCGAAATGTCCGCCAAGCTGCTGACCGCCGGCGACGCCAACCGCCTCATCAAGTATGTCGGCGACGCCCGCCAGGCCGAAAAGGATTTCCTGCTTCGCGGCAATCCCGAAGACGCCGCCCTGGTCGAAAGGGCCATCGCGTTCATTCTGCCGCTGACCGAAACGATGGAGACACGTTTCGACAATCCCGACGACCAGGAACTTGCGGTGACTCTGCGCGGCAAGGCCGCCGCCTACGGCGAGAAATTCAAGGAGGTGGTGGCGCTGACCGGCCAACAAGCGACCGCCGACGCCGCCATGGCGGAGGCGGCCAACTCGGTCAACGAGATGGTCGTCAAGGCCGGCGAGGATCAGCAGTTGGCCATGGTGGCCCAGCAATCCCGCTCCAACACGTTGATGATCATCGGCACCCTTGTCGCCCTCGGCCTCGGGGCCGTTTTCGCCTTCCTCATCGGGCGGGGCATCAGCCGGCCCATCAACGAGATGACCGGCGCCATGAAGCGTCTTGCCGATGGCGACCTTGACGTCGAAGTCCCCGCCCAGGGCCGCAAGGACGAGATCGGCGAGATGGCGGGCGCGGTGCAGGTGTTCAAGGAGAACGCCCTGGAAAAGGTGCAGTTGGAGGCCGAGCAGGAGGAGCGCGAAAAGCGGGCGGAGACCGAAAAGCGTCAGGCGATGATGGCCATGGCCGATGCGTTCGAGGCTTCCGTCGGACAGGTGGTCGAACAGGTGTCGTCGGCATCGACCGAGATGCAGTCGTCCTCGGAGGCGATGAACGCCACGGCGGAAGAAACCACCCGCCAGGCTGCGGCCGTGGCCGCGGCTTCCGAGGAGGCCTCGACCAATGTGGAAACGGTGGCCTCTGCCGCCGAGGAGCTGTCGTCCTCCATTTCCGAAATCGGCCGGCAGGTTATGCATGCCTCTCAGGTGGCCCGCGCGGCGGTGGAGGAGGCGCAGGAAACCAATCTCCGCATTCAGGGCCTGGCCGAGGCCGCCCAGAAGATCGGCGAGGTGGTGGCGCTGATCACCGACATCGCCGACCAGACGAACCTGCTGGCGCTCAACGCCACCATCGAGGCGGCGCGGGCGGGGGACGCCGGCAAGGGCTTCGCCGTCGTTGCCAGCGAGGTCAAGAACCCGGCCAACCAAACGGCCAGAGCGACTGAGGAGATCGGGGCGCAGATTTCCGGCATCCAGGAGTCGACCCAGCGGGCCGTCGAGGCGATCGCCGGCATCGGCAAGACCATCGCCGAGATCGACGAAGTGGCCTCGGGCATCGCCTCGGCGGTCGAGGAGCAGGGAGCGGCGACCCAGGAGATCGCCCGAAACGTCGAGCAGGCGGCGGCCGGCACCCACGAGGTTTCCTCGAACATCACCGGGGTCAGCCAAGCGGCCAATGAAACCGGCGAGGCGGCCAGGCAGATCCAGTCGGCGGCGGGAGAGCTCTCCCAGCAATCCGAGCGACTGCGCGTCGAGGTCGCCAAGTTCCTGAGCGGCGTTCGCTCGGCATAGCCCCCGCAATACGTCGAACGATGAGGACAGGACCATGAACACCCCGGACGATGCCCGAGAGCCCCTGCCCTCGTCGGGCGAAAATGGCCCGTCGCAAGAACAACCGACGCTCATTCGCCGCATTGGCCTTTCCAATGTCCGCATCGGACGCAAGATCGGCCTGGGCTTCGCCGTCGTCCTCGCCCTGACGATCGGCGTCGCGTTCCTGGGATGGAGCGGCCTCAAGGAGGTCGGTTCTGAGTTCGAAAGAACGGACGCCGTCGTCCTCCTGGCCGACCGTTTCGTCGAGATCCGCAACGACCAGAAGAATTTCCAGATCGGCGGCGCGGACCGCGACTTCGAGGCCGCCAAGCAAAAGATCGGTCCCCTGAGGCAACAGGCCGACGACCTCGGGCTGCTGTTCGAATCCGCCGAGGGCAGGGAGCTGATCGACCGCCTGAAAGCCGAGATCGACCGCTACGAGGCCGAGCTCGACCGCTATTACGCGCTCGAGGGGAAAAAGAACGCGGCGCTCGGGCGCATGCTGGAGCGGGCGGCCGAGATGGAAGCCGTAACCGACGAACTCCGCATCGAGCAGAACCTTCGCCACCAGCAGATGGCCGAGAAGCTGGACAGGTTGGAACAGCAGCGCGAGCGGCGGATGGGCATCGCCACCCAGTCCAGCAACGTGGTCAACTTGGTATCCGACGTGCTGATCGCGGTGGAGAAGTTCCAGATCACCGGAGACGCGGTCTATGCCGACCAGTTCAATTCGTTGTCGCAAAAGACGGTCCTGAGTCTTGACGACCTCAAGGCCATGCTGGGCGCCGAGGACGCCGGCCAGCTTCCCGATGACGTCTTCACCAAGATGAAGGGCCTGCAAGCGGACTTCGACACGATGGCGCAGTTCCTCGCGGCCGGCGACAAGCCCCAGGCATTGGACGCGGCAAAGGTCGTGGAGAGGGCGACGCAGGAGGTCAAGGACGTCCTGCGGAGCTTGGCGGCAAGCCAGGAATCGGAGTTCGAGTTCATCGCCGACGACACCCAATCGGCCAAGGCGGACATGGAGGCGCGTCAACTCATCAATGAGGATGCCGGCCGTCTGATCGAAACCGTCTGGAAAACGCGCCTCGCCCAGCAGCATTACGTAAGCCATCCCAGCAGCGAAGCGGCCGAAGACGTTCGTTACTGGGTTTCCGGCATCAAAGACCTGGTCGGCAGTCTGGAAACCCGGCTGACCGAAAGCGACGCCAAGGCCGCCGTCCAGAAGATCGGCGCGAGCGCCGACGGCTATCTGGCCGAGTTCGAGAATGTCGTCGCCTTCACGACCGAACAGGCCGACGCCGATCAGGCCATGGCCGACGCATCGCAAACGCTGGACGCCCGGATCGTGGGGACGATGGCCGACCAGAAGGCGGCCATGACCGAGCAGCGGGACCGCTCCGGCCTGCTTTCGATCATCGGCTCGGTGGTCGCCGTCATCCTCGGCGTCATTTTTGCCTTCTTCATCAGCCGCAGCATCACGGCCCCACTCTCTTACATCACCGGCAACATGCTCCGCCTGGCCGAAGGTGACACCTCAATCGTCATCAGGCACCGCAACCTCAAGAACGAGATCGGCGCCCTGTCGCGGGCCATGAACGTCTTCCTCGAAAAGACCGTTGAAATGAGCCGCATGCGCGAGGAGCAGGAAGAGAAGGATCGCCGGACCGACGAGGAAAAACGTCAGACAATGGTGCGCATGGCCGACCAGTTCGAGACCTCGGTCGGCGAGGTGGTCGAGCGGGTCTCCTCGGCGGCGACCGAGATGCTGTCGTCCTCCGAGGCGATGAGCGCGACGGCGGAAGAGACGACGCGTCAGGCCTCCGCCGTGGCGGCGGCCTCGGAACAGGCCTCGGCCAACGTGCAGACGGTGGCCTCGGCGGCCGAGGAGCTGTCGTCCTCGATCGGCGAGATCAGCCGGCAGGTGACGCAGGCCTCCCAGATCGCCTCGGCGGCGGTGACCGAGGCCGAGCGGACCAACGTCAAGGTCCAGGGTCTGGCGA
>JAVEYE010000225.1:0-6604 GCA_034003665.1 Rhodospirillales bacterium
GACCTGCCCGACCCCTCGCTTGTGGCGCGGGCTTTGGATTTGTGGAATCGGGCTTTGGCCTTGACGGCTGAGGGTCTTTCCCCGTCCTATCGACCCGCGCCGACCGGGCGCCGGTCCAACCGAATATTGCGGAGGTAAAGTGATGCACAGGCTTCTTCTCGCTCCGGCGATCCAGCCCGAAATGCGGGCCGTCCTCGAAGGCCGATTCGAGATGTTCGACATGACCGGCTTCGACAGCCCGGCCGACGTGCCCGGTCTCGACCCGGCGACCATCACCGCCGTCGTCACCAAAGGCGAAAGCCAGTTCCGCGAAAAGCACATCGCCGCGCTGCCGAATCTGAAGATCATCGCCAATTTCGGGGTCGGCTACGACGGCATCGACGTCACGGCGGCCAAGGCGCGAGGCGTCACCGTCACCCACACGCCCAACGTGCTGACCGACGAGACGGCCAATACCGCCCTGCTGCTGGCCCTTGCGGTCACCCGCAAGCTGATCGTGCTGGATGGGCTGGTACGTTCCGGCGGCTGGCCGACCGAGCCTAAGGAACTGCTGGCCAACAGCATCATCGAGAAGCGGGCCGGCATCATCGGGCTGGGCCGGATTGGCAAGGGCATCGCGACGAGGCTGGAGGCCTGCGGCGCGATCGTTTCCTACACCGACACCAAGCGCCAGGACGTACCCTACCCCTATTATCCGGACGCCCGGTCGCTGGCGGCGGAGAGCGATCTGCTGGTGGTGGCCTGCCAGGGCGGCGCCTCGACGCGGCACCTGGTCAACGCCGAGGTGCTCGACGCGTTGGGGCCCGACGGATTCCTTGTCAACGCTGCGCGCGGCACCATCGTCGACGAGAAGGCGCTGGTGGCGGCGCTTCAGGAGGGCCGCGTCGCCGGGGCCGGGCTCGACGTCTTCGAGAACGAGCCGCACGTGCCCGAGGCGCTGTGGAGCATGGACAACGTCGTACTGATGCCGCACCGCGGCAGCGGCACCCACGAAACGCGCCGTCGCATGGCCGAACTCTGCCGCTCCAACCTCGACGCCTTCTTCGCGGGCCAGCCGCTTCCGACTCCGGTTCGGGAAATGCGGGCCTAGGAGCGGGCCATTTCGGGGCTATTTCGGGGACATCATCTTCAATTCAACGAGCTATCTGCCGAGGGCGAAAGCTTCGAGTTAAATATGATGTCCCCGAAAGTCCGATGAAGGACGCCTACATCGTCCAGCCGCCGTCCAGCGTCCAGGTCTGTCCCGTCGCGAAGGCGGATTCGTCGGAGGCCAGGTAGACGGCGAGCAGCGCCACCTCGTCGGGGGTGCCCAGGCGCTTCATCGGCTGACGTTCCATGAAGGCCGCCCGCACCGTCGCGTAATCGCCGGCCGCCGCCATCCGCTCGCTCAAGGACGGCGAATCGATGGTGCCGGGGCAGATGGCGTTGCAGCGGATGCCCTTTTCGACGAAGTCCCGCGCGATCGCCTTGGTCAAACCGGCAACGGCCGCCTTGGTGGCGCAGTAGGCGAACCGGTTGGGCACGCCGGTGATGGCGCCGGCCACCGAGGAAATGTTGACGATGTTGCCGTGACCGGCCTTCAACATGGCCGGCAGGAAGGCCTTGATGATGCGATACATCGACTTCACGTTGATGTCGAAGGACACGTCCCAGTCCTTTTCGTCGCACGCCTGGATGGTCCCGTTGGCGACATAGCCCGCCGCGTTGAACAGGATATCGACGGTGCCCACCTCGGCGGCGATGGCCGCGATTGCCGCGCCATCGGTGACGTCCAGTCGCCGCGTCTTGATGTCGGGGACCTCGGCGGCAAGCGTCGCCAGCGTCTTCTCGTTGATGTCGGTGGCCCACACCGTGGCCCCCTCGCGCGCGAAGGCCAACGCTGCGGCCCTCCCGATGCCCTGCCCCGACGCCGTCGCGAAGATCGTCTTTCCTGCCAGTCTGCCGCTCATGTTTGCTTCCTCCTCATGGCTTTACCCCTTGCCGGGCGCGCCGTTTCTCACGGCGCCAACGCGCCGGCCAACAACGAAAACGTCAGGACGGCGGTGGCCGTCGACACCAGGATGGCGGTCGATGTCCGCGCAGCGTAAATACCGAAACTTTGGGCGACGACAAAGACATTTCCGCCGATCGGCAGTGCCGCGGCAAGCACCGCGATGGTGGTGCGCTCGGCTTCCAGCCCGAAAGTGAGGGTCATCGCGGCAAGGATCGCCAGCGGGTGCAGCACCAGCTTGCCGATGGTCATCAAGGCGACCTCGCCGAAGCGGTCTGCCACCGGCTGGCCGGCCAGCTTGGCGCCGATGGCGAACAACGCGCAGGGGCCGGCGGACCGCCCCAACAACTCGGTGAAGGCGTTGACCGGAGCGGGCAGATCGACCCTGAAGGCGGCCACCGCCCCTCCCGCCGTCACCGCCAGCACCAGCGGGTTTGCGACGAAACCCTTGATTACCTTCCAGGCGACGGCTACCGGGTGGCCGTGGCGGTTGCGCGCCACTTCGAGAAGGGCCATGGTCGGCGTCTGCACCAGGACCATGTCGGTCAACATGGCCAGCACGGCCGGTACCGCCGCCTTGTCGCCGAACAGCGCGATCAGCATCGGCAGCCCCATGTAGCCGATGTTGGACAGTTCCGCCCCCTGTCCCTGCAGCAGGGTGGCGCCGAACGGAAGTCTGAACAACGCCCGGGACAGCATGGCGACGGCGATGAAGACGGCCCAGCCACCCGCCGCCCATGCCGCGATATAGGGAATGTCGACGATTTCGGCCAGCGGGCGCAGCGCCAGAGCCCGGAAGACCAGGGCGGGCAGGGCGAAATACCAAACGAAGACGTTAAGGCCCGGAATGCCGGCGTCGGGGAAGACGCGCAGGCGCGCCGCGGCATAGCCGCAGCCGATCAGCGCGAAGAAGGGCAGGGTGACGGTAAAGATGGTGTTCAAATGGAGAGCCCGGCCAGTGGCGGAGTCGGTGGGCCATCGACACTGCGGATGATGGCCCGCCGTCGTTTCCTACGGCATGACCATGCCGCCGTTGACGTCGATGATCTGGCCGGTGATGTAGGCGCTCATCGAGTCGGAAGCCAGGAAAAGATAGGCTCCCACCAGATCGTCGGGCGTGCCGAGCCGCCCCATCGGAATCATCTTCTTCCATTGCTCGACGGCCGATTCCGGGGTGTCCTTGTGAAAGGGCGTCCAGATGGCGCCCGGCGAGACGCTGTTGACCCGCACGTTCAGGCCGACCAGTTCCTTGGCTAGGCTCTTGGTGACCGTGTGCACGAAACCCTTGGTGGCGGCGTAGACCGAGGTGCCGGGGCCGCCGCCGTGGCGGGCCGCCACCGAGCCGGTATTGATGATGTTGCCGCCGCCCTGCCTTTCGAAATGGGGAATGGCGGCGCGGGTGGCGGCCACCATCGAGCGGATGTTGAGGTCGATGATGGCGTCAACCACCTCGTCCTCGTTGTCGACGGCCATGGTCCGGCGGACCAGGCCGCCGACGTTGTTGACCAGCACGTCGATGCGCCCGAAGGCGGCCACCGTCTCGTCGATCACGCGCTTGGCCTCAACCGACTTGCTGAGATCACCCTCGAGCAGGATGGCTTCGCCGCCGTCCTTCTTGATCTCGGCCACCACATTTTCGGCGGCGGCGCGGCTCCGGTTGTAGTGGACGGCGACGCGTGCCCCGCAGGCGGCGAAGCCCTGGGCGACGGCGGCCCCGATGCCGGTGGACGACCCGGTGACGAGGACGGCCTTTCCGGCCAGATCCGCAAGATAGGATTTCATGGCATTGCTCCTCGACGAAAGCAGACTCCCTCCGAGCTGATCGGTGGCGACCCGCCCGGAACTGGAAACGGCATGCAGAGACTAAGACAAAAAATGGGAGGACGGAAACCGGAAGTGGCCGGTGGCCGTCCCCCCTCTAAGGTCGAGCGGAGATCACTTGGCGGGCTTGATGGGCAGACCGTGCTTGGCCATCAGGTCCAGGTAGTCCTCCCGCGGAGGGATGAAGATGTCGATGCCCTTGAAGCCGGTGGTCGTCTTGCCTCCGTGCACCGCGTTGGAGGGATGGATGCAGACGTCGCCGGCCTCCATAAGGAAGGTCTCGTCGCCGCAGGTGTGCATCTCGCTGCCTTCCAGAATGATGAGGATCTGGACGGCGGGATGGCTGTGCAGCGGGAATTCGGTGCCCGGCGGGTTTTCGATGAAGCTGAGCAGGGCGCCGTCGCTGGCCAGGAAGCGGGTGCTCGATTCCTTGGTCAGGGGCACCAACGGGATGTCCTTGATGGTATGGCAGTATTTGGATTTCTTGTTGGCGGTGTAGGTCACGGCTTGTTCTCCTTTCGGAACGTGGTCGCCTGCGGGGTAAACGGGCGGGCTAGAAGGCCAGCCAGCCGCCGTCGACGAAGATGATCTGGCCGGTGATGTAGTCTGATGCGTCCGAGGCCAGGAACACGGCCAGACCCATCAGGTCGGCGGGCTTCGCCCAGCGGCCCAGGGGAATGCGCCCGGTGATGTGCTCGTAGCGCTCGGGGTTGGCGCGCAGCGGCGCCGTGTTCTCGGTCTCCACCCAGCCGGGGCCGATGGCGTTGACCAGGATGTTGTGTTTCGCCCAGTCGTTGCACATCGTCTTGGTGAGTTGCGCCAGTCCGCCCTTGGAGGCGGCGTAGGCCGGCACCGTGCGACCGCCCTGGACCGACAGCAGCGAGGCGGTGTTGACGATCTTGCCCTTGTGCCTGTGGGCGATCATCACCCGCGCGCAGGCCTGAGACAGCAGGAACGGGCCGGTCAGGTTGACCTTAATCTCCTCTTCGAAGACGTCGGGCTCGAAGTCCTCGCACGGCGTGCGGTGGATGGTGCCGGCGTTGTTGAACAGGATGTCGACGGTGCCGAACGCCGCGACGGTGGTATCGACCAGGGCCTGGATGCTGGCGCGCGAGCGCATGTCGACGACGGTGCCGATGGTCCGTCCGCCGCCCACCTTGCCGATCCGCTCGGCGGTTTCCTTGGCCTTGTCCTCCAGGATGTCGGCGATCACCACGTTGGCGCCGGCCTCGCAGAGGGCCTGGGCCAGCGCGGCGCCGATCCCGCGGCTGGCGCCGGTGACGATGCCGGTGCGACCGGCCAGACTGAAGGTGTCTAGAATCATGCTGCGTTGTCCTCTTGTCCTTTGACCAGGGCACCGGAAATGACCGCGGCGTGGCGGCGCACCGCCTCGATCTCGGCCTCGATGCTGCGGTCGCTGCAGATGTAACTCGGAAAGGCGATGCTGACGGCGCCGACCACGTCGTCCGGGGAGCCGAAGATCGGCGCCGCCACACATATCACGCCACGCGTGATCTCTTCCCGGTCAAGCGCGATTCCCTCCCTTCGTACGGAAGCGAGTTCCTCCCGGAGCTTGACCGGATCGGTAATCGTTTTGGCGGTGATGGCTTCCAAGGGCCGGGCCAGGAAACGCTCCCGGTCCTCCTCGCGGGCGAAGGCGAGCAGCGACTTGCCCAAGGCCGTGCAGTGAAGCGGGAAACGCTTGCCCACTTCGGAAAACAGTTTGATGCCGTAATCCTGGGTCTCGATCTTGTCGACATAGACCCCGGCATCGCCGTCGCGGATGCCCAATGTGGCCGTGTGATGAGTCGCTTCGTGCAGGGCCTCCAGATGGGGATGCCCGAGGATCCGAAGATCAAGGTTGGCGGTCACCTGGCAGCCCAGCCCGGCCAGCTTGAGGCTGCCCCGGTAGCGCGCCGTGTTCGGCGCGAAGGTCAAGATCCCCATCGCCACCAGCTCCTTGAGAATACGGTGCGCGCTCGCCTTGGGCGTCTTGGTGGCCGCCACCACTTCGGCGAAGGTCATGCCGGACCTCTGGCGGGCAACCACGGTCTCGACGATGGCGAAGGCTTTCTGAAGGGTGCTCATGAACCATTTCCTCTTGCAATGCTTCCCTGTTTATAGCTGTCGACGACGGCGCGGAAGCCCTGCACGACGTTTCGAACCGAATAGGCGGCCATGATGAAACCGGCCACCGGCATCGGGGCATACCACCAAGTCATCGGCCAGGAAAGGATCGGCGAGGTCCGAGACATCGCCACCGTCAAGTCCAGGCTATAGCTGGCGAAGGCCATGATGAAGACGGCGGTAAGAATTTCCAGGGCCAGCGAGAAAAGGCAGCCGAAGCGGGTGCCGGCCATCGCCTGGATGACGGCCTCGATCTTGAAGTGGTCGTTCTCGCGCCACAACTCGGCCGCCGCCATGAAGATCAGCGACGCCATCAGCCACTCGATGATCTCGTCCGACCAGCTCAGCTTGGCGATGGGCACGAAGCGGATGAAGACGACGGCGCCGCACAGCGCGGTCAGCACCAGCAGGTTGGCGATGCAGAAGACGCGTAACAGCCGGCCCAGCGTCCTGTCGGCGATCCGGATGGCGGTGTTCATGGTTCGCTCACTCCGGCATCAACAGGTTGGGCAGCCACAGGGAAACCTCGGGAATGAAGGCGATCGCCAGGGTGACGATCAGAATGCCGGCGAGGTAGGGCAGGATTTCTAGGCTGAGCCGGCCGACCGTGACGCCGCTGATGGTCGCCACCGCATAGAGACTCATGCCGACGGGCGGGGTCAGCAG
>JAVEYE010000226.1:0-6604 GCA_034003665.1 Rhodospirillales bacterium
TTCTGATCCCGCCCAGCAATCCGATGATCCTGTATGGGGTGGTGGCCAATGTTTCCATCACATCGCTGTTCATGGCGGGAATCATTCCCGGCATGGTCGTCGGTTTGATGCTGATCTTGACGGCCTACGGTTTGGCCCGCAGGGCCGGTTACAAAGCTAGCGACCGACGCTACACCAGTCGCGAATTCGTGGCCTGTTTCCGCCGCAGCTTCTGGTCCCTGATGTCGCCGGTGATCGTTCTTGGCGGCATCTACGGGGGTATTTTTACGCCGGTGGAAGCGTCCTGTGTGGCCGTGGTCTATGCCATCGTGATCGGTGGATTGGTTAACCGGAAACTCAAATGGCAGGATTTCGTCGATTGCGTCAACAACACCAATCTGGTGGTCTCCACCATGGTGGTCGTGGTCGGGGTGTCGGTCCTCTTCGGTCGTTTTCTGACCATGTATCAGGTTCCGCAAAAGGCCACGATGGTTCTGCTTGGCCTGACAGATGACCCTTATACCGTCCTATATCTGATCATCACCTTCCTGTTCGTCCTGGGGATGTTCATGGACACCCTGGCGACGATCGTCATTCTGGGGCCGATTCTGCTGCCGGTCATCACGCATTTCGGAATCGATCCGGTCTTTTTCGGGGTGCTGTGGGTGATGGCCAATGAGATCGCGTTGCTGAGTCCTCCGCTTGGACCGAACGTTTTCATCGCAATGAACTTGACCGGCATCTCGCTGGAGCGGGCCTCCAAGGCGATCATCCCCTACACTCTTGTCTTGGCTGCGACGATCTTTTTCATGGTTCGATTCGGGGAGGACCTCATCCTTTTCCTGCCCCGGCTGTTTGGTCGGTAACGACGCTTCCTCCACAACAACGGTTCCGCGAAAGGAGACGCTAACGATGAAATCCAGATCGACTCTCACGACACTGACCATGGCGGCGGCCCTGCTCATGGCCGGAACGGCCGCGGCGGCGGACAAAATCACCATGAAGATCGCCCACGGCAACTCCGCCGATCCCATGGACCCCTACCAGGTAATCGCCCTCAAATTCCAGGAAGCGGTCCAGGCCAAGACCGACAAGCTGGAGGTCCAGATCTTTCCCGGCGGCCAGTTGGGCGCCGAGCAGCGTGCCTTCCAGGATGTCCAAAACGGGATCGTTCAGGCTGCCGTTTTGGCATCCAACAACGTCAGCGCCTTTGCAAGCTCCATGTCCGTTCTCGACCTGCCTTTCCTGTTTCGCAGCAATGACGACTTCGTGAGAGTGGTGAAGGAGGCGAATGACGACTTCACACGGGCAATGATCGCGGAAAGCGGTACCATGCCGTTATCCTGGGGCGTTCAGGGCTTCCGCATCATTGCCAACAACAAGAAGCAGGTTCACAACCTGAATGACCTGCAGGGCCTGAAGATCAGGGTGCCCAACAATGCCGTTCAAGTCGCCACGTTCAAGGCCTGGGGCTCCGACGCGGTGCCGATGGCGTTCGGCGAACTTTTCGGCGCATTGCAGCAGAAGGTCATTGACGGTCTCGAGATGACTTACATTTCCCTAGCCTCGATGAAGTACTACGAGGTGATCAACCATGTCACCGACGTGCGCTACAAGCTGGCCATCAACCCGATGGTGATATCCGAACAGTGGTTCGGCGGCCTGCCGGCAGACGTTCAGAAGGCGGTTCTCGAGGCAGGACGGGAAACCACGGATCATGCCATGACAATGGCCGCCGAAATGGATGAAAAGGGCAAAGATATCCTCGCAAAGAACGGCGTGACCTTGTTTGGGCAGCCGACGGACGAGGGCGCCTGGGTTGAGAAAGCCCGCACGACCTGGCCCCAGGTCATACCCCGCATCAAGGACAAGGCGATGCTGGAGAAAGTCTTCGCCGTTCTCGGCGTCAAGAACTAACCCACCATTCCGGGTTGCCGCCGCTCCATCACACACGGGTTGGGGCGGCGGCTTTTCGCAGCCCATCTTGTCGATAAAGCCTTGGGTGAGCCGGGATCGGGGGGCAGCCGGTCGCTAACCCCCACTTCCAGGCTGGGGTCCGGCAAGAGCGCGTTTGCCGCCTTCGCCGGTTGACTGCGGCATGCATCTTGAATCGAGCAACCGCAGCGAATGCGGAGAACGGCCCGTAACGCGGTCCGTCAAGTCCACCCATGGAGAGCGCATGGCGATGGTCGAGCTGGCTGCACTTCCATCGGTGACCAAGTGATCACATGGAAGTGGCCATACGTGCTCTAACCTTGCGGTCGGCCATCCATTGGGTTGGCATCAACCCGGCCGAAGGCCGAAACACGTTGACCGGTCGACCATCATGATGGTCGTTCCGCGGCTGGCCGTGTTCCGAAAGCGTGACCACGTCGCAATCAAGCCATGCCGGGCAAGTTTCATACAGGAAACGCAAAGCCTGTTACGGGGGCCAAAGGCGGATCAAGCGTATTTTTGGCAGTATCTGTAACCATCGTTTCATAAATTTCAAAAATAATTTTGATATTTCAATATATTAAAGATCAATTGAAATTTTCCGTACCTATCATTGACCGTAAATGAAACATGCGTTACATTTTTCGTGATGAGCCGGACCGCGCAGGGCGGCAGAAATGGAGGGTTTAATGAGACCGATAGCAAAGGTTGCCGTGATCGGCATGGCATTGGGACTTGCGGCTACCGTTGGCGTGGCTTCAGGGGCACTCGAGGCCAAGGAACTCAAGTTCAGCACGAACGTGCCCGACGACAACATGTTCACCCGCCACTCGCGCCTGTTTGCGGAGAAGGTGGCGGCGAAGACGAACGGCGACGTGAAGATCACCGTTTACTCGAATTCGACGCTCGGGAACGATCGCGATGTCTTGGAAGGCATGCAGGTCGGCACCATCGAGATGGCCATCAATTCCGGGGGCACGCTCAGCAATTTTGCCCCGGAAGCCGGGGTGTTCGGGCTGCCGTTCCTGTTCGAGGACTGGGATCATCTGAGCCAAGCGCTGCGTTCGGACGTTGTCAAGGAGGTCAACGAGAAGGTGGTTGCCAAGAGCAACATCCGGGTTCTTGGCTGGATGCAGCAGGGTTTTCGTGTGCTGCTGACGAACAAGCGTAAGGTCAACACGATCGAGGACATGAAGGGGCTTAAGATCAGGCTGCCGCAGGACAAGATCCTGATCGAGACGTTCGAGTTGCTTGGTGCGGCGCCGACGGTGATTCCGTGGACCGACGTCTACGTCGCCATGCAGACGGGCGTCGTCGACGGCATGGAGTCGACCCCGCCGTCCATCGACTCGATGAAGTTCCAGGAAGTGGCCGACTACCTTGCGCTCCTGAACCATCAACACACTGTGATCGGCATTCTGATTGCAGAGCCCGTATGGAAGTCGCTTTCCAGTTCCGAGCAGGCGGCCATGCAGGAGGCCGCCGATGAGGTCCTCGAGGAAAACTTCCGGGAGGCCCGCGCCAACTCGGAGGCGTCGCTCGATCGGATCAGGCAAGGCGTGAAGGAAGTCACGCAACCCGATACGACCACGCTGCGTAGTGCGGTGAGGCCGATGTACGAGGATTTCGGTAAGCGGACCGGTACACAGGCCGTCATCGACAAGATCCTCAACATGTAACGTATGTTGAAGGGGGGGGCGCTACAGTGTCGGCGACAAGGGTGATTCACGCGGCTACGCTGGCCGCCGGGCGGGTTCTCGCGCGTCTCGTCGAGATTATAACGTCTGTTGCCTTTGCAACGCTTTTTGTGCTGACCGCGGTCCAG
Source organism: Rhodospirillales bacterium (assembly GCA_034003665.1). Taxonomy (GTDB): domain Bacteria; phylum Pseudomonadota; class Alphaproteobacteria; order Rhodospirillales; family Shumkoniaceae; genus Shumkonia. The sequence continues at coordinate 3,740 of JAVEYE010000226.1, forward strand.
GTCATCTTTCGATACGTGATCGGCCTCCCCCTGACCTGGACCGAAGAGGCTGCCCGATGGTGTTTCGTCGTCACGCTCTTTCTCGGAGCCTCTTACGTCGGGCTTAAGGGCGGCCACATCCTCATCGACGCCTTTGTAAGAAAGCTTCCGCGCGGCCTGCAAAGCGTTCTCGCAACGGCCTGCGAACTCGGCATGATGTGGTTCGGTCTCCACATCATGGGCCTCGAGGGGTTCAAGTTGGCCGAGCGAGCGATGTGGCAGTCGTCGGCTTCTCTTGGCATACCGATGGGATGGATTCTCATGGCCGTTCCGGTTGCCGGCGTCTTCCTGGCGCTCTTCCTGTTCGTGCGTCTGGTCGACCGATGGGCAGTATCGCAGCTTGGCATCACGCCGTCGCCGCTGACCAAAATCGATTTTGACGAAGAGGCCGGCCGATGACGATCGCCATCCTTCTCGGTTGCTTCTTTTTGCTCGCCATGGTCGGGTTTCCGATTGCATTCGCGTTGGGGGCGGCCGCCGTCGTGGCCATCGTCTGGGACGGCACGGTGCCGCTTCTTCTGGTGCCGCAGCGGATGTTCGTTTTTGTGGACAGCTTCACAATCATGGCCGTCCCATTTTTCTTGTTTACCGGCGAACTGATGAACTCTGGTGGCATCACCAAGCGGATCGTGGATTTTGCCGAGACCTTGGTGGGACACTTCCGGGGGGGGCTCGCCCACGTCAACATCGTCGCCAGCATGTTCTTCGGGGGCATCAACGGCTCGTCCGCCGCCGATACCTCTGCAATCGGCGGGGTCATGATTCCGGCGATGGTAAAGCGGGGGTTCGACGTCCATTTCAGCGTGGCCGTGACCTGCGCGTCCTCGTGCATGGGACCCATCATTCCGCCCAGCATCGTCCTCATCATATACGGCGCCATATCCGGCGTATCGATCGGCGGGCTGTTTCTTGCCGGCGTAATACCGGGTTTCATTTTCGGGATCTGTCAGATGGGGCTGTGCTACGCATATGCCCGCAAGGGTCTGTACGTTGCGCCACCCCAACCGCGGGCCAATTTGGCCACGGTCGGTCGCACCATGCGGAGAGGGGCACTTCCGTTGCTCATCCCCCTAATCATCGTGGGGGGCATCGTGGGGGGCGTGGTGACCGCGACCGAGGCCGGGGTCCTGGCCGCCGCCCTCGCGCTCGGCATCGCCGTTATTTACCGCGAAATGAACGGGAAAGCCTTGCGTCGGACCGTGTCCCTTTCCGTCTATCGGACGGGGCAATCCTTGATCATCGCGGCGGCCGCGGCACCGGTTGCCTGGCTGCTGACCAAGGAGAAATTCGGAGTCCTGATGGTGGATATGCTGGGCGGAGTTGCCGCCAGTCCCATCATGGTCCTCTGCGTGATCGCCGTCATCGTTCTCGTAACCGGCTGTTTCGTCGACGCCATCGGCACACTGATGATCCTGGTTCCGGTCTTCTATCCCCTGGCCGGCCAACTCGGCATCGATCCCTACCATCTGGCCCTCGTCATTTCCATGGCCACCGTGCTGGGCGGTCTGACCCCGCCGGTCGCTCCGCTTCTTTACCTTGCCAATAGCATTGCCGACGCCGACATCGCGAAATCCACCCGTGCGAGCATGCCGTTCTTCCTGATCTCGATATCGGCGATCGTCATCGTCATCGTGTTCCCGCCTTTAGCCACTGCACTTCCCCGTTTGCTCATGGGCTGAGTGCGCACAATCCAGTCGTTGAGGAAAATCCAATGGATCGCTTTCATGTTTCTGCGACGGGTCGCGCCGTCAACTATCTGCCTGAATACGTCGCTTGCGAACTCGGCTACTTCCGGGACGTGGATCTGGATGTGACCGCCGAGGTGCCGCAGCCGTGGACGAAGGTCCTGGATCACATCAACGCGGATTCGGCGCAGGCGGCTCTCGGCGGCGTCTGGGTTCCGCTGATGTACCGCGCCAGGGTGCGCGACTACTTTGCCTTCGCCCAGGTATCTGGGCGATGCCCGATGGCCGTCGTCTATCGGACGTCCGGTCATTCGTTTCAGTGGGATTCCCTATACGACAAAGTGGTTCTCGTGACCGGAGGAAACGGGTCAAGCCCGTTCCTTTATCTGTCGGGGCTGCTGCACAGCGCCGGGGTCGATGCCGCGAGGATTCGTTTCGTGCACGATCTTTCGACCCCCATGCTTGCCGAACTGTTTGTCGGGGGAATGGGTGACGCGCTGGTTGTCGACGTGGTGACGGCGGAACGGGTGACCCGCTCGCATAAAGGGGTTGGTTACCTGAGCTTTGCCGAGGCCGGCAGTCCGGTGCCGTGGAGCGTCTATTATTCGGTGCCGGAACTCCTCAATCGCGGCGATGACCTTGCCGGGCGTTTTGCTGCAGGCTTGGCGCGCGGCATGGCTTGGGTTCAGGACCACGACGGAGACGATGCGCGGGACGTCGTGCGCAAGTGTTGGCCCGATGCCGACCCCGGCCTCGTTGTCGACGTCATCAACCTGTTTCGACGCCACGGCATGTGGGACCGGGGAGCGCGGATTGGCGAGGACGCGTTGCTCGGATGGCAGGAAGTCATCGCGCGCGGGGGGTTTATCGACAAGCCGACCGCCTATGAGGAAATCGTCGATCCCCGTCCATTCGCCAGCGCCCGTCGGCGACTTGACGGGCCGAGGGCGGAGTGACGTTCCGGCATAGGATGGCTGATCGCTGGGTCCAAGGTGGCAGGAGACTCCCATGAAGATCAAGGTGATCAATCCCAACTCCACGGAATCGATGACGGCGAAGATTCGGCGTTGTGCCATTTCGGTTGCCGCTTCCGGCACCGAGGTGGAGGTCGTCAGCGCGCAGGGAGGTCCCGCCAGCATCG
>JAVEYE010000227.1:0-6548 GCA_034003665.1 Rhodospirillales bacterium
CAAGCTCGACATCGTTAGTTTCGATCCAGCTTTCCAACTTCTCCAATAGAGCGGGCCACACGTCGTTGTATTCGTGATGGAACGTTTCCATACACAGTTCCATCAAACCAAGGTGTTGGTCGCCGAATAGTTCCATCCAGCGGTTCGTAAAGGTTGTCTCATACTCGTCATGATTGATTTTTGAATAGCCTAGACACAGCCCTTCCCAACTCGGATGTGCGCTTTCCGACAGGTCGGCATATAGCGCCATCAGGCCAGAATAGTGCTTGTCACACTTCTCCAGCACGGTGACGATGTTAAGGGAGCGCGGGCAGTGTTCATTGTTCCGCGATCCAAGCAGCAGCGTGCTCGTCTTGTCGCAGAAATCGTGAAAGTTCAGCGTACCGTCTAACACCTGCTGCATGAGCTGATTGAGGTAGATCAGCGTGGCGAGGGACTCGAAGCCGCTCCGCAGCAGGATACGTGCACCCAAGCCGTGTCCCTGCTGATACAGCGCATAGGACTGGGTCATCAGGTCATGCAGCCGCCATAACACGGCCTCGCGCAGCATCCAGACCCGAAAGAGCGCCTTCCATTTGTACGCAACAGGGTTGCGGGAAAGCAGGCTGCCGACCGGAATGCTCGGGAAGAGCGATTCCTTCCAATTAGCAAGGTTCTGTTCTACGGCATTCATGGCACCTGATTACCATTGAGTTGACCCGCCCGTCATCTGGTCGCAACCCTTCGGCGGAATTCCTTCGATGTGGTCCGCCGCCCGCTGCGGCAGGGCCGTCGAGTGTTCCAGTCCTCTTACCTGACGTGATGCCATGACCCTCGACAACCTCAAGGCCGAGCGCGAGCGTGTGCTGGCGCGACGCAACTCGCTGGTCAGCCGCGTCTCGGTGGGCGATCGCACCGTGCAGTACGACCTCGCCCAGGCCGACAAGGTGCTGGCTGATCTGGAGCGGCGCATCGCCATGTTGGAGAAACGCGGGCCCCGCCGGCGCGTCCTGGTCTCGGCGAGCAAGGGGCTGTGATCGTGCTGATGGGACTGCGTCGGCGCATCGGCGCCTTCATCGGCGGCTTCGAGGCGGGCATGGGCAACCGGCGCCTGAGGTCGTTCCAGCCGTCGCGCGCCCATCTGAACACCCTGATCGCCGCCAGCGGTTCCGGCATCACCGCGCGGGCGCGCCATCTGATCCGCAACAACGGCTATGCCGCCAACGCCATTGAAAGCTGGGCCGGCAATGTCGTCGGCGCCGGCATCAAGCCGTCATCGCTGATCGGCGATGCCGACCTGAAGGCGGCTGTCCAGAAGCTCTGGCTTGGTTGGACGGACGAGAGCGATGCCGAAGGATTCACGGATTTCTATGGCCAGCAGCGCCGGGCGGCTCGGGAGGTGTTCATCGCTGGCGAGGTGTTCTTCCGGTTCCGGCCACGCCGGCCCGAGGACGGTCTCACGGTGCCTTTGCAGTTGCAGATGATCCCCTCCGAGATGCTGCCGCTGGCCAGGACTGAGGTTCTGCCCTCGGGCAACACGCTGCGCCAGGGCATCGAGTTCGACCGCATCGGCCGGCGCGTCGCCTATCACTTCCTGCGCCGCCATCCCGGCGACGTGACCGATCCGGGGCTCGTCGGCGAGACAGTCCGCGTCCTCGCGTCCGAGGTCGTGCACATCGTCGATCCGGTCGACGCAGGGCAGCTGCGTGGTGTGTCCCGGTTTGCCCCGGCCATCGTCAAGCTGTTCCTCTTGGACCAGTACGACGACGCCGAGCTCGATCGCAAGAAGGTGGCGGCGATGTACGCGCTCTTCGTTACCACGCCGGCCCCGGGCGAGCCGTTCGACATGGCCGAGGAGACCGGTGCCGACGGCGAGCGCACCATGGACGTCCAGCCCGGCCAGGTGGTCATGCTGGAGCCGGGCGAGGAGATCCAGACCTCGGCTCCGGCCGATGTCGGCGGCAGCTACGAGGCGTTCCAGTACCGGACGCTCCTACAGATCTCGGCGGCGCTCGGCGTGCCCTATGCCTATCTCGGCAACGACATGCTGAAGGCCAACTACTCAAACTCACGGCTCGCCTTGTTGGAGTTCCGCCGGCGGGTCGAGGCGTGGCAGCACTCGGTCATGGTCTATCAGCTCTGCCGCCGCGTCTGGCAGCGGTGGATGGACGTGGTCGTGTTTTCGGGTGCGCTCGAAATCGCGGACTACGAGGCCCGGCGTGCCGACCATCTCGCCTGCTCGTGGTTGCCGCCACGCTGGGAATGGGTCGACCCGTTGAAGGACGCGCGGGCCGAGATCGAGCAGATCGAGGCGGGATTGAAGAGCCGCTCGCAGGCGATCGCCGAGCGCGGCTTCGATGCCGAACAGGTTGATGTCGAGATCGCCGCCGACAAGGCGCGTGAACACTCCCTGGGGTTGGCCTTTGGCAAGGTGCCGCCGGCATCGGCCGAGGCGCCTGCCGATCCTCCCGAGGACCCGGCCGCCGTCAACTGAGGACCATGATGACCGATCTCCCGCACCTGGCGTCCCGGCTGTTCGGGACGCCGCTCCTGGTCGCGCGCCCGAAGTTCGACGTGATCCTGGGCGTCCTCGGCCCCCGGCTGGCCGGCAGCGCCCTGGAACCCATAGACATCGGTTCGTTGCCGGCACGTGATCCCGAGATCACGGCGGAAGGCATCGCCATCGTCCCGGTCACCGGCACCCTGGTGAGCCGCTCCGGGTATCTCGCCGCCGCCAGCGGGCTGATGTCCTATGGCGACATCGGCGACGCCATTGAGGCCGCGGCGAACGATCCCCGCGTGCGCGGCATCGTCATCGACATCGACTCTCCCGGCGGCGAGGTCGGCGGGTTGTTCGATCTGGTGGATCGCATCGGTGCCATTCGTCGAAACTGCGGCAAGCCGATCCATGCGGTCGCCAACGAGGCGGCGCTGTCGGCTGCCTATGCCATTGCCTGTGCCGCCGACAGCATCACCATCACCCAGACGGGCGAGGTTGGGTCGGTCGGCGTCGTCGCCGTCCATGTCGACGAGAGCGCCGCCGACGCCAAGGCCGGGCTTGCCTGGACCTTCGTCCATGCCGGCGAGCGCAAGGTCGACGGCAATCCGCACGCGCCGTTGTCTTCCCGTGCGCGGGCCGACATCCAGGCCGATGTCGATAGGCTCTATGACCGCTTCGTCGCCCTGGTGGCGGCCGGTCGGAACGTTCCGCCGGAAGCGATCCGGGCGACCGAAGCCGGCATCTTACGCGGCGAACAGGCGGTGCGGGCCGGCCTTGCCGATCGCGTCGGAACCCTGCGCCAAGCGGTCACCGAACTTGCCAAGGATCTCACCCGCAAATCAATCCCGCGCCCCCGTGGTGCGCATCGATCCCCCATCCGCAAGGAGGCTGCCATGCAGACCGAACCCATGCCCGAAGCGATTGTCGAAGAGGAGGGCGCCGTGCCCGAGCCCAAACAGGGCGAAGACGCACCCGTCACTACCGCGCCTCTGGAGCCTGTCGTTCCCGATCCCGTCGCCGAGGTCGGACAGCGCTTGCGCGCCGAGTATGCCGAACTGGCCGCCATCGCCGCCCAGGCCGCCCGCCTGGGCGTCAGGATCGATGCCGCCGACGCCATGGCCAAGGGCGTTCGCCCGGATGCGCTGCGGCGTTCCGTCCTCGACGAACTCGCCGCCCGCTCGGACGCCGTCGACCTCATCGCCGCCGCCGCACCGGCCGGGTCGAAGCCCGCCGCCGAGAGCCCCATCGTCAAGCGTGCCCGCGAGGCCGCTTCCCGCACGTGACCGGAGGAACTGATCCATGTCCGTTCTCGTCACACCGCCCACCCTGGGCGATTTGCTCAAGTACGAGCTCAACGCCAACTACTGCCGAGAGACCATCACGCTCAAGGCCGGCACCAGCTACGCCCTCGGTTCAGTCCTGGGGAAGATCGCCGTCGGAGCTTCCACGTCTGCCGCCAAGGCCGGCGGCAACACCGGCGACGGCACCCTGACCCTCGACGCCACGACGCCGGTGCTCACCGGCGCCAAGCTCGGCGTCTACACCGTCCGCTGCACCGAGGCCGCGACCGATGGCGGCACCTTCGAGGTCCAGGACCCCGACGGCTTCGTCCTCGGCTCCGTGGCCGTCGGCGCGACTTTCGCCGACGACATCAAGCTCACGATCGCCGCCGGCGACACCGACTTCATCGTCGGCGACGGCTTCGACGTGACGATCGCCGCGTCCGCAGACAGCGGAAGGTACACGTTGTCGCCGGCGACCGGCATTGACGGTTCGGAAACCGCCGTCGCCGTGCTGCTGCAGGCGGTGGATGCGACCGATGCCGACGCGGTTGGCCTCATCGCCGCGCGTGGGCCTGTCATCTTGTCGGAAGCCGCTCTCGTCTTCGACGCCTCGGTCGACGACGCCGCCAAGGGAGCGACCAAGAAGGCCCAACTCGCCGCCGCCGGCATCGTCGCCCGCCAGACCGCCTGACCTCCCTCGTCCGCGTCCATCCCACCGGAGCCGATCCTGGCTCCGGCCGGGTCCCCACGCCCGTTCCCTTTCACGGAGTTCCCATTATGACCGTCATCGCCAATCCGTTCGAAGCGGGCGGCTATTCGCTCGCCGAGATGACCCAGGCCATCAACATCCTGCCCAACATCTACACCCGCCTCGGGCAGATGGGCCTGTTCCGGTTCGAGGGCATCACCCAGCGCTCGGCCTTGATCGAGCAGGCCGAGGGCGTGCTGAACCTGCTGCCCACCGTGCCGCTGGGCGGGCCGGCCACCGTCGCCAACCGCGACACCCGCTCGATGCGCTCCTTCACCATTCCCTGGATCCCGCATGATGACGTCATCACGCCGCAGGACATCCAGGGGGTGCGCGGCTTCGGCGTCGCCGACGCCGCCGATCCCCTGGCCACCACCATGGAACGCAAGCTCACCCGCATGCGGGCCAAGCACGCCCAGACCCGCGAGTACATGGAGGTCAACGCGCTGCGTGGCATCGTCAAGGACGGCGCCGGGACCACGCTCTACAACTACTTTACCGAGTTCGGGCTCGCCCAGCAGGCGACCGACTTCGTGCTCGGCACCGCGGCGACCAACATCCAGGCCAAGGTGCGCGAGATTCTGCGTAAGGTGGAGACCGAGCTCAAGGGCGAGACCATGACCGGGGTGCTGGCCCTGGTGGCGCCCGAGTTCTTCGACAAGCTGATCGGCCACGCCAAGGTCGAGGACGCCTACAAGTACTATTCCTCGACCGGAGCCCAGCCGTTGCGCGACGACACCCGGCGCCGCTTCCCGTTCGCCGGCATCCTGTTCGAGGAGTACAACGCCACCGTCACGCTTTCCACCGGCGCCACCGAGACCCTGATCCCGGCCGGCGAGGGTATCGCCTTCCCGCTCGGCACCATGGACACCTTCGTCACCTACGGTGCGCCCGCCAACCTGATCGAGACGGTCAACACCGTGGGCCTGCCGATGTACGCCCGCCAGATCGCGCGGAACGACGGCAGCGCAATCGACGTCAAGACCGAGGCGTCGATCCTGCCGGTCAACAAGCGGCCGCGTCTGGCGGTGCGGATCCACACCAGCAACTGATATAGACGCACCGCGCTGGGCAGAATCACCCTCTGCAACACTCAGTCTCATCCGAGCACGATGCCGCTATAGCGAAGTCGATGATGGAGCGGGCTAGAAGTTCTCCATTCTCACGTTCAGAAGGTCGTTGGCAAACGTCCGGACGATCAGCGCTTCGAGCTTTCCAATCAGCCCATCAGTCACTTGGTACGCGCTGGCGTATTTGGCGATGTGGTAAAGGGTCACGATCTCCTTCGTGATCTGGCGCTTCTTCTCGTCGGGTCCTTTGTAGGCTACCCCGCTGCTGGGGTGGCGAACCCGTTTGATGCTCTGCACTTCCCGTCGATCCCGGTTGAAGGCGTTGTTCATCTCAGCCCAGAGGGACTGCTTTTGCGCCTTGCCGGCATAGATGGCTCTGCCTCGACTATCATGGAATATGTAAATGCCGTGGGTTGATTCGAGTTGCTCCTTGAGGCCCCTATAATAAGGATGATCGCCCCCGTGTTTTTTGAAGGCAGTAAATATTTGCCAACTCTTTTCTTGGCTAGTCTTAGTAGGGTTCAGTGGAAAAAACTCAACGATTGGAACGACTGAGCTGGCGACGATCCTCAGCTCAGCCTTCCTGGCATACTTCTCCATGAGATTGACAGCCTGCTTGGCGGTGACGTCTTTCCCTCGGTAGTTTGCCAACGCAGGTTGCGTAATACCGATCTCTTTTGCGAGGACTGAATCGGTAATGGTTTTGGTCCCCTTCTCCTTCGTGACGCGCCTAGCAATTTCGGCTAGCAACTCGTCGCCAGAAAAGGTCATGACGTTCCCCCCAACTGATTGTTGATCTGAGTAAAATTAACGGGAGCGGGGCCGCTTTGCTATGCAAATAATACCAACCTGCGTTGATCAGGACCCATGGGCCCATTTGCGTCGGCCAATGGTCATGATGTGCCAAGGCTGATCGACGAGCTTGTTCCAAGCCTCGCAGCAGTGGTCGACGATGTTGTCGTATGAGG
>JAVEYE010000228.1:0-6520 GCA_034003665.1 Rhodospirillales bacterium
GCCGGCGCGGTCGGGGTCGGGGCCGTCAGCTATTGCACCGAGCGGGCTGAAGGGCTTCGCCGCGACGTCGAGTTCATCTACGACCTGGAGTTGCCGCCCGACTTCGTGCCGGTCAACACCGACGGCGAGGTGGCGGCCTTCGAGCTGTGGCCGATCGAGACGGTGGCCGAGCGGGTGCGCGACAGCGACGACTTCAAGTTCAACTGCGCGCTGGTGGTCATCGACTTCCTGATCCGCCACGGCCTGATCGAGCCCGACCACCCCGAATACGAAACCCTCGTCCGCGGCCTGCGCGGCGGCTGATTCGGAAAGGCGCGGGCATCGGCGACCTCGCCTTGCCGCCGCCTCAGCCCTTCGCCATCCGGCAGCGGGCGATCAGCGCCTTGACGTCGTCGGGCGTGCGGCCGGCCTCGCGCTGCGACCGCAGCGTGAGCGCCTTGTCGCGCTTGGCGAACCGCCGGCCGGCCTCGTCGAGCAGCAGGGGGTGATGGCGATAGGCTGGCGTGGCGAGGCCCAGCAGCGCCTGCAGCAGGCGATGCACGTGGGTGGCGGCGAACAGGTCGACGCCGCGCGTGACCAGGGTGACGCCCTGCACGGCGTCATCGAGCGTCACCGCCAGGTGATAGCTGGCCGGCGTGTCCTTGCGGGCCAGCACGACGTCGCCGAACACCTGGGGCGCGGCGGCGACGCGGCCGCGCTCGGCGTCCTCCCAGAACAGCGGTCCCGTTTCCGCGACGGCGGCGGCGACGTCGAGCCGCCAGGCATGGGGCTGGCCGGCGGCGATGCGCCGGGCCCGCTCGGCCCGGTCCAGATGGCGGCAGGTGCCCGGATAGAGCGGCCCGTCGGGGCCGTGCGGGGCGCCGGCGGCGGCGGCGATCTCGCGGGCGATGTCGGCCCGCGAACAGAAGCAGGGATAGACCAGCCCCCGCGCTTCGAGCGTTGCCAGCGCGGCGTCGTAGTCGGCCATGTGCTCGGACTGCCGGCGGACCGGATTTTCCCAGGAAAGGCCCAGCCATGCCAGGTCCTCGTAGATGGCGGCCTCGAACTCGGGGCGGCAGCGGCCGGCGTCGATGTCCTCGATGCGCAGGATGAAGCGGCCGCCGCCGTCCCGCGCCGCCCGGAAGGCCAGTAGGGCCGAATAGGCATGCCCGAGGTGCAGAAATCCCGTCGGGCTGGGCGCGAAGCGGGTGACGGGGGGCGGGGCGGGCTCGGTCATGGCGCGACGATAGCGCAATCGCGGGGCCCCGTCATCGCGCCGAAGCGGCCCCGGTCGGCGGAATTTGAGGCGTGACAACGCGGCCGCGCTTCGGCTAGGACTCGGTCCCACCTCCACCGCCAACCGGAAAGGCCCTCGATGTCGGATATCCTCCCGCTCAGCGGACCCAGCGTTGCCCCGGCCGCCGGCGGCGCGCCGAAACAGCTCGTCATCTTCCTGCACGGCATCGGCGCCGACGGCAACGACCTGATCGGCTTGGCGCCCCATTTCCAGCAGGCGCTGCCCGACGCCCGCTTCATTTCGCCCAACGCGCCGTTTCCGTTCGACATGGCGCCCTACGGCTATCAGTGGTTCGGCCTGCAGGATTTCACCGACGAGGCGCGTCTGCGCGGCGCCGAGCGGGCGGCCCCCGCCCTCGACGCCTTCATCGACGCCGAACTGGCCCGCGACGGGCTGTCCGACGAGGACTTGGCCCTGATCGGCTTTTCCCAGGGCGCCATGATGTCGCTCCACGTCGGTCTGCGCCGGGCGCGGGCGATGGCGGGAATCGTCAGCTACTCGGGCATGTTGGTCGGCCTCGACGCGCTCAGGGCCGAGAGGCGCTCGTCGCCGCCCGTTCTTCTGACCCACGGCACCGAGGATCCGGTGCTGCCCTTCGCCTTTCTGGCCGAGGCCGAGACCGGCCTCAAGTCGCTGGGGCTGACGGTCGAGGCCCACCCGCGGCCGGGCCTGCCCCACGGCATCGACGGGGAGTGCGTGCGGCTGGGCCAGGACTTCCTGGCCAGGGCGTTCGCCAAGGCGGGGTGAACGGCCCCCATTCGTCCGTCAGGGCCGGCCCTGACGGTAAATGCAGGGGGCCGGCCCGCGCGCGTTGAACCCGTCCGGTCGTCACCGAACCGTCATGTTGCGCCGTTTGGCAACGGCCACAACATGTTGTATTCTTCGGTCGGTGACGTAGGAGGGTCCTGTTGTCTCTGGCGCTCGACAGCTTCCCTGCCCTGGTCCTCAACACCGATTTCCGGCCGTTGAGCTACTTCCCGCTGTCGCTGTGGTCATGGCAGAACGCGGTCAAGGCCGTGTTCATGGGGCGGGTCATGGTGATCTCCGAATACGAGCGCTCCATCCATTCGCCCGGCTGGGAAATGCGCCTGCCCAGCGTCATCTCGCTCAAGGACTACGTGCCGCTGGCGCGCCGCCCGGCGTTCACGCGATTCAACGTCTTCCTGCGCGACAAATTCTCGTGTCAATATTGTGGGCAGCGCTTCCCCACGGAGCAACTGACGTTCGACCACGTCGTCCCGCGCTCGCGCGGCGGGCGCACCTGTTGGGACAACGTGGTGACCGCCTGCGAGCCGTGCAATCTGAAGAAAGGCAATCGGCTGCCCAAGGCGACCGGCCTCTATCCGCTGCGCAGGCCGAGCGCGCCGGGCGCCTACGAGCTGCAGCAGAATGGACGCGCCTTCCCGCCCAACTTCCTGCACGAAAGCTGGCGGGACTTCCTCTATTGGGATACCGAACTCGAATCGGCGTGAGGCCGGCACCCCTATCCGCCGTCGACGGCCCGCTCAGTGCGTCAAGACCCGCTTGGTGCCGCGCCGCGTGAACGGCGCGGGCACGCGGCGCGCGAAGAAGGCCTGGAGGTCGCGCCGATGCGCGGCGACCTGCTCTCGCAGATCGTCGCGGGGATCGGAAACAACAGGTTTTTTCTGGTTTTGGGCCCAGACGGACCGTTCGTTCGCGTGAACATCCTCGGTGGACATGGCATCATCCTTTTCCGATGAGTGCCCCACTCGCTCCCCGCAACCATGATACCACGCAACGGATGCGAAAGACAATTATTGGCGGTCGCCGGCGGGCCGGGTTTGACATCCGCCCGCGCATGAGTATACTCCGCCCCCTTCATTCCCAAGAACGTGGGCTCCGGCCCCGCCCGCAAGGGACTATTGGGACATAAAACAACAGAAAAAACGGATTTGTATCGATGAGCAAAAGACTTCAGTCGAAGTACAAGATCAACCGCCGATTCGGCGTCAACCTGTGGGGCCGCCCCAAGAGCTCCATCAACAAGCGGGAATACCGCCCGGGTCAGCACGGCCAGCGCCGCGGGCGCAAGCCGTCGGATTACGGCATGCAGCTGGCGGCCAAGCAGAAGCTCAAGGGCTATTACGGCAACATCAGCGAGCGCCAGTTCCACCGCTACTATCAGGAAGCGGCGCGGCGGCGCGGCGACACCTCCGAGCATCTGGTCGGCCTTCTTGAGCGCCGCCTCGACGCGGTGGTCTATCGCATGAAGTTCGTTCCCACCGTCTTCGCCTCCCGCCAGTTCGTCAGCCACGGCCACATCAAGGTCAACGGTCGCCGGGTCAACATCCCGTCCTACCTGGTCAAGGAAGGCGACGTCATCGAGGTGAAGGAGAAGTCGCGTTCCATGGCGATGGTGCTTGAAGCCGTCGAGTCGGGCGAGCGCGACGTGCCCGATTACATCGAGGTTGACCACAACAAGATGACCGGCAAGTTCACCCGCGTTCCCAAGCTGGCCGACATCCCCTATCCGATCCAGATGGAACCGAACATGGTGATCGAGTACTACTCGCGCTGATCACCGTTCGCAAAGAATTCGGCAAAGGCCGCACCCGCAAGGGCGCGGCCTTTCGCTTTTTGGGGGGGGGAGGAAGAGAGGGGCGGACGAGGTAAACTCATTCCGTCATGGCCGCACTTGTTGCGGCCATCCACGACTTCGGGCCGACGGAAAGAAGAAAGACGTGGATGCCCGGAACAAGCCCGGGCATGACACCTTTGGAACGGCCCGCCTCAGTCGGCCAGCGCGATGCCCTTGGTTTTCAGGAACTCGGCCAGTTCGCCCGTCTCGTACATCTCGCGCACGATGTCGGCGCCGCCGACGAATTCGCCATTGACGAAGAGTTGCGGCAGGGTCGGCCAGTTGCTGAAATCCTTGATGGCGTCGCGGAGCGGCGGGTCGGGCAGCACGTCGACGCCCTTGAACTTGACGCCCAGAAGCGAGAGCGCCTGCACCACGGCGGCCGAGAAGCCGCACTGCGGGAACATCGGCGTGCCCTTCATGAAGACGACCACGGGGTTGTCGTCGATTTCCCGCTGGATGCGCTTGAAGACCGGGTTTTCGTTCATTTCCTTGCCGTCTTTCCTTGGGGGTTCAGGCGTCGGCGGGCACGTTGGTCTGGAGCGCCAAGGCGTGCAGCTTGTCGCCCATGCGCCCCTTCAGGGCCTCGTACACCATCTGGTGCTGCTGGACCCGGCTGCGGCCCCTGAAGGCGGCGGACACCACGTGGGCAGCGTAATGATCGCCGTCGCCGGCCAGGTCCTCGATCGTCACCTGGGCATCGGGGATCGCCTGTTTGATCAGGCGCTCGATCTCGCCGGAATCCATTGCCATGATACGTCCTCCCTCCGCTTCGCGCGTCAGGGGGCCGCCATGAACGTCGGCAGCCAGTCCCGATGCGCGTTTTTCAATTCGCCTAGGGATATGGAGAGCGATCCGTTCACCGTCAATGCGTCGCCGCCGGTGCGCCCGATGACGGCGGCCGGAACGCCGGCCTTGGCGGCATCCGCCAGGACGGCGGCGGCGTCGGTCACGGCCAGGACATAGCGGCCCTGGTCTTCCCCGAACAGCCAGGCGTGCAGCGGCGGCGTCCCGGCGGGCGCCTCGATGGCGGCGCCGATTCCGCCGGCCATCGCCATCTCGGCAACGCCGACCGCAAGGCCGCCCCCCGACAGGTCGTGACAGGCCGAAACGCGGCCGGCGTCGATGAGTGCGCGCACGAAGTCGCCGTTGCGGCGTTCGCAGGTCAGATCGACGGGCGGCGGCGCGCCTTCCTCCCGCCCGGCGATCTCGCGCAGGTAAAGGGACTGGCCGAGATGACCCGTGGTTTCGCCGACGACGACGAGCGTCTGGCCGGCGCCCAGGGCGAGCCCGACCGCCTTGGTGACGTCCGTCAAGAGGCCGACGCCGCCGATGGTCGGGGTCGGCCGAATGCCTTCGCCGCTGGTTTCGTTGTAAAGCGAGACGTTGCCGGACACGACCGGGAAGTCCAGGGCGGTGCAGGCCTCGCTCATGCCCTGAATGCAGGAAACGAGCTGGCCCATGATCTTCGGCTTCTCGGGATTGCCGAAGTTGAGGCAATCGGTGATGGCGAGCGGCTTGGCGCCGACCGCCGTGATGTTGCGCCACGCCTCGGCCACCGCCTGCTTGCCGCCCTCCCTGGGGTCGGCCAGACAGTAGCGGGGCGTGCAGTCGGTGGTGACGGCAAGCCCCTTCATCGTGCCGTGGACGCGCACCACGGCGGCGTCGCCGCCGGGGCGCTGGACGGTGTCGCCCATCACCATGTGGTCGTACTGCTCCCAGATCCAGCGCTTCTCGCAGAGGTCGGGGGAACCGATCAGGCGTTTGAGCGCCGCCAGTGGATCGTTGGGGGCCGGCACGTCGTCGATGGACAGCGCCTTGGGGGCCGGCGTCGGCACCCACGGACGGTCGTATTCGGGCGACGCCTCGGCCAGCGGGTCGATGGGAAGGTCGCCCACCACCTCGCCGCCCATGGTCAGCGTCAGGCGGCCGGTGTCGGTCAGATGGCCGACCACGGCGAATTCCAGCTCCCACTTCTCGAAGATCCGGCGCGCCTCGTCCTCGCGGCCGGGCTTGAGGACCATGACCATGCGCTCCTGGCTTTCCGAGAGCATCAGCTCATAGGCGGTCATGTCGGCGGCGCGCTTGGGCACCAAATCGAGGTTCAGTTCCACGCCCATGCCGCCCTTCGACGCCATCTCGAAGGTCGAGCAGGTCAGCCCGGCGGCGCCCATGTCCTGGATGGCGACGATGGCGTCGGTCGCCATCAGCTCCAGGCAGGCCTCGAGCACCCGCTTTTCGGTGAAGGGGTCGCCGACCTGCACCGTCGGGCGCTTTTCCTCGGAATCCTCGTCGAACTCGGCCGACGCCATGGTGGCGCCGTGGATGCCGTCGCGCCCGGTGCGCGAGCCCACATAGACCAGCGGGTTGCCGAGACCGGCGGCGGCCGAATAGAAGATCTTGTCGGTGTCGGCGACGCCCACGGTCATGGCGTTGACCAGGATGTTGCCGTTGTAGCAGGGGTGGAACTCGCACTCGCCGCCGACGGTGGGAATCCCCATGCAGTTGCCGTAGCCGCCGATGCCGGCGACGACGCCCGACACCAGGTGGCGGGTCTTGGCATGGCTGGGATCGCCGAAGCGCAGCGCGGTGAGGTTGGCGACCGGGCGGGCGCCCATCGTGAAGACGTCGCGCAGGAGGCCCCC
>JAVEYE010000229.1:0-6461 GCA_034003665.1 Rhodospirillales bacterium
CTGGGGCTTCGTCACATTGCCGGTGGACCCGACACGGGCGATGAGCTGTCCCTGCTTGACCGTATCGCCGCGCTTGACCAACAGCCGGTCATTATGGGCATACGCCGTCACCCAGCCATCCGGGTGTTTGACCAAAAGCAGGTTGCCGAACCCCCGGAGTTCGTTTCCAGCATAGGCGACGACGCCACCGGCGGAAGCGTATACGGGTGCGCCGCGCGGCGCCTCGATGTTGATGCCGTCATTGTGCAGGCCTTTGGCCTTGGGGCCGAATTCAAGGATCACTTGGCCCCTGGCCGGCCAGATAAAGGCGCCGCCTGCCGTCGGCGGAGGCGGATCGGGCGTGGCCGGATCCGGTCGAACGCCAGGAACGAGGCTCGACGCCGGCGGGGACGCCGTACCGCTCCCCGAAGGCGTCCGCATGGTGACCGGCGGTCCCTCGCCGGCTGAGGGCGGCGGGGCCAGTTCCTCGACCTGCAGGTTGGACCCCGCCGTTGCGGGATCTGGCCTCGCGGCCTGGGGTACGGCTGGAATTCTCAATTGCTGGCCGACCCGGATGGCGAAGGGCGGTCCCAGTTGGTTGGCCTGGGCCAGTTCGTACATGTCGACGTCATAACGCCGGGAAATGCTGTAGAGGGTATCCCCACGCGTCACCGGGTGGATCCGCTCGCGGGGCAACACCAGACGCCGGCCGATGGCCAACTGATAGGGGGGCTTCAGGGAATTGACCTCGATCAGCGCGCGCTGGGAAACCTGGTGGCGCTGCGACAGGCTGTAGACCGTATCGCCCGGCCCCACTGTCACCGAATCGGCACCGATGAACACCAGGTCCGAACCTGAAGCCGAGCGGCTTTGCGGCCGGGGGGCCGGCCCGATCGGCAAGGTGTCGGGCACAGCGCCCGCATTACGCACGCTTGAAGGCGGCGGCCATTCCGCCCATCCACACCCGCCCGCCACCACGGCGACGAGAAAGCCTGAGATCACCAATCGCCAAATCATGAAGGGATTATTGCGGACAGAACGGATTTCTTCAACGGAACTGGCAGATCGAGCTTTCATCCAGCGGCGATCCCCGGAACCATCGGCACAAAGCGGACGATACCGACCGTCTCGCTGATAAAGCCATCTTCGGACCGACGGATCCGGGTCAAAGTCTGGTCGCCCTCGGCGGCGCCGATCGGAACCACCATGACGCCGCCGACGCGGAGTTGGCCAAGCAGGGCCTCCGGCATGGCCGAGGCTGCCGCCGTTACAATAATGCGATCGAAAGGCTCCTGCCCTGGCCAACCCAACGCGCCGTCGGCAAGACGGGTGGTGATGTTGGTGATGCGCAAGGCGGCAAATTGTCGTTCCGCCAGATCCAGCAACTCGCGGTGACGTTCAATCGTGTACAAGCGGCGGCAAAGGCTGGCCAGAACCGCCGCCTGATACCCCGATCCAGTGCCGATTTCGAGCACCTTCATGCGATCCCCGACCTCCAGCGCCTGAGTCATGCGGGCCACGACGGACGGCTGGCTGATGGTCTGATGGCGCCCGATCGGCAACGCCACGTCATCATACGCGCGGTCGCGAAAAGTCACCGGGACGAAGGCGTCGCGTGGGATCCGTTCCAAGGCGCCGAGGACCCGGGTATCGGTAATGCCGGTCCGCCGCATCGCCAGAATCAGGCGGATCTTGCGCGAATCCGGGTTCACTGCAGCGAGGTCCTGAGGGCCGACAGGGTCGGTCCGTCGGTCAGATCGAGCGACAGCGGCGTTACCGAGATGGCCCCACCCTTTACCGCGTCCACATCCTCGCCGGCGCGGATACGCTCGCCGTGCGCCTCGGTGCCCAGCCAGTAAATGGCCTCGCCGTGCGGGTCGGTCCCCGCAGTCATCCCCTGACCGGTTTTGCCGCCGCCCTGGCTGGTGGCCTGGATGCCGGCCACCGCGCGGGCCGGCAGGTTGGGAAAGTTGACGTTGATCACCACGGCGGCTGGCCAGCCAACGGCGCACAATCGACCAAGCACCTCCGGTGCCCAACGCTCCGCCGTTTCCCAGTGGATGATCGCCGCCCCGTCGGTGACCAGGCTGAAGGCGACCGCCGGAACGCCCAGAAGGGTCGCCTCCATGGCCGCCGCGACGGTGCCCGAATAGGTGACGTCGTCGCACAGGTTGCCGCCATAATTCACGCCGGAAAAGACGATGTCGGGCGGGTTGTCGGCCATGATCTGGCGCACCGCCAACAGAACGCTGTCGGTCGGCGTTCCGTCGACGGCGAAGCGGCGCTGTGAAATCTCGCGGATGCGCAATGGTCGGCGCCGGGTCAGCGCATGGCCGACGGCGCTCTGCTCGGTCTCGGGCGCCACCACCCAGACCTCACGGGCGACCGCTTGGGCGATTCGTTCCAGGATTTTAAGACCGGGCGCGTTGATGCCGTCGTCGTTGGAAACGAGGACTCGCGCCCCCGCCAAGTCGAAGCCGTTATTGGCCATGGGCGGAGATCACCTCGAGCCCGCCCATATAGGGGCGCAGTGCCTCGGGCACGACCACCGAGCCATCCGCCTGCTGATAGTTTTCCAGCACGGCGATAAGCGTACGCCCCACCGCCAGGCCCGACCCGTTGAGGGTGTGGACGAAGCGGGTCCCCTTCTCGCCCTCCGGCCGGTAGCGGGCCTTCATCCGGCGGGCTTGGAAGTCGCCACAGTTGGAGCAGCTCGAAATTTCGCGGTAGCGCCCCTGGCCGGGCAGCCACACCTCGATGTCATGGGTGCGCCGGGCCGAGAACCCCATGTCGCCGGTGCAAAGAACGATGACCCGGTACGGCAGCCCCAGGCGCTTCAGCACTTCCTCGGCGCAACCGGTCATTCGGTCGAGCTCGGCGTCCGAATCCTCGGGCCGGGTGATGCTGACAAGCTCCACTTTGTTGAACTGATGCTGGCGGATCATGCCGCGGGTATCCTTGCCCGCCGCTCCCGCTTCCGAGCGAAAGCAGGGCGTCAGCGCGGTAACCCTTCTCGGCAGGGACGCCTCCTCCAGGAGGTTGCCGGCCATCAGGTTGGTCAGCGGCACCTCGGCGGTGGGAATCAGCCAGAAGTCATTCGTGGTACGGAACAGATCCTCGCCGAACTTGGGCAACTGACCGGTACCGAACAGGGCGGCGTCCTTGACCAGGATCGGTGGGTTGATTTCCGTATAGCCATGCTCGCCGGTCTGCAGGTCGAGCATGAAGGCGCCCAGGGCCCGCTCGAGGCGGGCCAGCGGCCCCTTGAGGACGACAAAGCGGGCGCCGGACAACTTGGCTGCGGCATCGAAATCCATCAGCCCCAGGGACTCGCCGATGTCGAAGTGCTCGCGGGGCTCAAAATCGAACTCGCGGGGTTGGCCCCAACGCCGGAGCTCGACATTGGCGCTTTCGTCGGGTCCGACCGGCACGCTTTCGGCCGGAACGTTTGGCAGCGCGGTAAGGGCCATTTCCAGCTCGGCCTCGGCAAGACGCGCGGTTTCCTCGGCCTCGGCCTGCTCCTGTTTCGAACGGGAAACCTTGGCGATCGCCTCGGCCGCATCCTCGCCCCGCGCCTTGGCGGCGCCGATCTCTTTGGCCAGCCGGTTGCGTTCGGCTTGAATGTCCTGGGCGCGCGTCAGGGCGTCGCGCCGCTTCGCATCCAGGCCTATCAACACCGCCGCGGCAGGTTCCGCGTGGCGGGCGCGGAGGGCGCTGTCGAAAGCTTCCGGGTTATCGCGAATCCATTTGATGTCGAACATGGGAAACCCCGTCTTGATCCGCCTCAGCGAACCGGCGAAGGCCGAGTGGAAACGCAGGTTTTATAGGAACTTCGCCAGTCCGCGTCCAGCGTCCTACCGCCGTTGACTCGATACATCGTCAACCCGTCGAGGGGCTTTCCTCTTCGGCAGTCTCGTCCACCGCCTCCTCCCGCCTCTTTTCGATCATGCGCACGGCAAGGATCGATATCTCGTAAAGAAGGATGGTGGGCAGCGCCAGCCCAACCTGACTGATGACATCGGGAGGGGTCAGGACGGCGGCGGCGACGAAGGCCAATACGATGGCGTAACGCCGCTTGTCGGCCAAGCCCTTCGACGTCACGATGCCGACCCGCCCCAGCAAGGTCAGCAACACCGGCAATTCGAACGCCACCCCGAAGGCGAAAATCAACCCCATGACCAGCGACAGGTACTCGTTGACCTTGGCCTCCAACTGAATCGCCAGACCGCCGCCGCCGCCCGCGCTCTCAAAACTGAGGAAGAACTTCCAAGCCATCGGGAAGATGAAATAGTAGACGAGCGCGCCGCCGAGGAAAAACAGCACCGGGGTCGCCATCAGGAACGGCAAAAAAGCCTTCCTCTCGTGGCGGTAAAGACCCGGCGCGATAAACAGCCAGATCTGCGAGGCGATGAACGGAAAAGCCAGGAACATTGCGGCGAAAAAGGCCACCTTGACGTACGTGAAAAACGCTTCGTGCAAGGCCGTATAGATGAGGCGGCGGTTTTCCTCCCCCCGATCATGCATGGCGTCGGCCAACGGCTGCACGAGGAAACCGTAGATTTCCTCCGCAAAGAAATAACAGACAAAAAAGAGGATGATGATCGAGGCCAGCGACCAGACGAGCCTCCTGCGAAGCTCGACCAGATGCTCCATCAACGGCATCTTCTTGTCATCGAATTCTTCTTCGGCCACGGCAAACTACCTGGATTCCGAATTGGCGGGATCGGCCGGCGGGGGGCCGTATGGAGCCGGCGTTTCAGACGTGGAGGGCGCCGTCCCTTCCGTCACCGATCTGGCCGAGCGCTCGATATCCGCCTTAACGTCGGAAACGTCAAGTTGGCGGGCGATTGCGCCGTCGGGATCGATGGCGTTGCGGATATCGTGATCGAGGTCGAGGCTGGCGCCCTTCTCCACTTCCTTGCGGATTTCCTCGAGGTCGGCTTGACGCACCACCTCGTCGATGCTGCTCTGGAATTCCCGGGCAATGCCGCGCGCCTTGCGAATATACTTGGTGATCTGCGACAGAACGCGCGGAAGATCCTTCGGCCCGACGACGATGAGGCCGATGGCCGCGATGATGAACAGTTCCTGCCAGCCGATATCAAACATGGCGCGGCGCGGTTCCGGATCGAGGTCGACCGGCCACGCGCTCCCCGCAAAATCAATTCTTGGTCACGGAATCCTTCTCCGGCGCGGGGTCCGCCGCCGGCATCGAATCGGACTTGATCGCCTTGGGAGCCTCGTCGTTCTTCTCGTCGTCATCTTCCTTCATGCTCTTCTTGAAGGATTTCAGGCCCTTGCCGAAATCGCCCATGAGCGCCGACACCTTGCCGCGCCCGCCGAACAGGACGAGTACGATGAGCAAGACGACGATCCAATGCCAAATACTGAAAGTACCCATTTTCCAATTCTCTCTCGTTCTCGCTTGTGCAGGCCGCCTTTGAACGCGGGCGGGATAATGGCAGAAAGCCCCACCCGCCGCAATCACTCGGAACCGCGCCGGCGCGATCCCCTGAAACAACTGCCTTGGCGCGGGTCAGGCGCCGGCCGGCTCGGTGGACGCCCGAATTTCCTCTTCCGGTTCATCCGGATCGCCGGGATCGAGGGGTTCGTCAGGCTGGTCGCCGCCGTTGAAAAGATCAGGCGCCTGACCGTCGACATCGTCCATGCCCTCGGTATCCCCCGCGGCACGCATCTGGCCCTTCACCGCATAGGATTCGATGGCCGGTCGCTTGTCGAGCAGGCCTGCCGCCTTGAGTTCGTCCAGCCCGGGCAGGTCGGCCAGCGATTCAAGACCGAAGTGATCAAGGAACACGTCTGTCGTCCCCCAGGTTACGGGACGGCCCGGCGTCCGGCGTCGGCCCACCGGGCGGATCCAACCCGCCTCGAACAAGGCGTCCAGGGTTCCCCGATTAAATCCGACGCCCCGGATCTCTTCGACCTCGGCACGCGTGACCGGTTGGTGAAAAGCGATGACCGCCAGGCTTTCAACCATGGCGCGCCCGAGCTTGCGGACCTTCTGCCGTTCACGGGCCAGGGCCGGTCCCAGGTCGGGCGCGGTCCGAAAGGCCCAGGATTTTCCGGCCTGCCTCAAGTTGACCCCACGATGGGCGTAGGTTTCTTTCAATTCGGCCAGCAGGCCCTTGATGTCGGCCCCCTCCGGCATGCGCTCGGCAAGCGCCTTCTCGGAAAGCGGCTCGGTCGTCGCGAAAAGGATGGCCTCGAGCAGCCTCAGGTGCTGACCGTCGATGTCGCTCATGAGCTTTCCGGCTTGCCGCCGCCTCGCTCCTCGGCCGCCCGCAGGTAGATCGGTCCGAAGGTTCCCATCTGACGGATACGCAGGCGCCCTTCGCGCACCAGTTCCAGGCTGGCCGCGAAGGTCGAAGCCACAGCCGAGCGGACCAACATGCTATCGTTCAGTCCGGGCGGCAGAAAGGCCATCAGGTTTTCCCAGTCCGGCATGCGGCCGACCAGTCGGCGCA
>JAVEYE010000230.1:0-6449 GCA_034003665.1 Rhodospirillales bacterium
CCGCCGCGGACCTCTCGCGAGACGCCGCCACCCTTCCGCGGCCGGCATCGACGGCGGCGGCCGCCCCCCCACACGGCTGACCCCAGGCAGAGTTCGGAAAGGCAATCGTCATGGAGACCACCCAGACCAAGAACCATCCCTGGCACATGGTCGCCCCCAGCCCTTGGCCGTTCACCGGATCGCTGGCCGGGCTGCTGCTGGCCGTCGGCGGAGTCTGGTACATGCACGATGGCCCGCCGTGGGTGCTGCTTGCCGGTTTGGCGGCGTTGCTCTTCACCTTTTTCGGTTGGTGGCGGGACGTTATCCGCGAGGCCATACACGATCGCGCCCACACGACGCCGGTGCGGCACGGCCTGCGCATGGGTGTGGTGCTTTTCATCGCCTCGGAGGTGATGTTCTTTTTCGCCTTCTTCTGGGCCTACTTCAACGCCAGCATCCCGGCTCTCAGCTTCGTCGCCTCGCCGACCTGGCCGCCCGAGGGCGTGGTCCCGCTGGAAACCTGGGAGTTGCCCTTTCTCAATACGCTCATCCTGCTGACCTCCGGAGCCACCGTCACCTATGCCCATCACGCCATTCGGGCCGGGGAACGCGCCAAGGCGTTCAACGGCACCCTGCTGACCACGATTCTCGGTTTTCTCTTCCTGGTCCTGCAGGCCTACGAATACGGCCATGCCGCGTTCAGCTTCACGGACGGCATCTATTCTTCCACCTTCTATCTGGCGACAGGCTTCCACGGATTTCACGTGTTCGTCGGCGCCTGTTTCCTCGCCGTCTGCGTGGCGCGCATCCGCTCGGGTCACTTCACGCCCGACCATCACGTCGGCTTCGAGGCCGCCGCGTGGTATTGGCACTTCGTCGACGTCGTGTGGCTGTTCCTCTTCACCTGCGTCTACTGGTGGGGAAGCTTCGGCTTCCAGGGATAGTGGAAGCCGCGCCGTCGCTTTTCGACCTTCTTTCTCGCGGTCTGCGTGGGCGTTGCCCGCGTTGCGGCGAGGGCCCGTTGTTCGACGGCTTCCTGGAAATCGCCGGCCAATGCCCGGCCTGTCGCCTCGGTTTCGCCGAGCATGACGCCGGCGACGGACCGGCCGTCGCCGCCACGTTCATCCTGGGCGCCGGCATCGCCATCCCGGCCGCGCTGCTGGAGCTTGCCGTGACCCCACCGTTATGGCTTCATGCCCTGCTGTGGGGACCCACGGTAATCGGCGGCACGCTGATCGTGCTGCGCCCGCTCAAGGGGATCACCGTGGCGATCCAGTATCGCTACCGCGGACTTGAACAACCGACCCGCCCGGGCGGCCTTTAGACTGATCTTCCGCACGTTCGTTTTGTTCGCCCGCATCAACCCCGACGCTCGATTATTCGCGAATAATAGTCGTTCTAAATATCCTTATCATTTTTGCGGTTATTTTTCTTGAACATATCAAAAGACTAATGTAAGAAGCGGGTGTGGCTTGAGTTTTGGGTTCGGACCTTCGGCGCGAAGCATAAAAAATATCAACGACTTCGCGCTTCGTCCGACACCTGGGAACCGATCCAGGAAAAAGAATCAACAGGAGAAAACCATGTCAGAACTGCTCCCCGCCGCCCCAGAAATCGCCAACACGGTGGATGCGCGCGGCAGTGCCTGCCCGGGCCCCCTTCTCGAAGCGAAGAAGGCGATCGCCACGGTAAAGATGGGCGATGTTCTTGAAATCCTGTCCAATGACGCCGGCACGAAGGATGACATCCCGAAATGGGCCGGCAAGGTTGGGCACAAGTACCTCGGCCACATGATCGCCGACGGTTACGATCGAATCTTCGTTTGCCGCGGAAAATAAAGGGGCCTCGATCATGGCCGGCGAGGAAGCCAAGCCAAAAATTCTGATCCTGGCCACCGAAGACTGCGCCTATCCAGGCGCCAATTCGGTTGGCCAGGCGCATTTGGCCTACGCCGACAACGTCTACGTTCTCAGGACCCGAGAACCGGCGATGTTCCCCGAAAAATTCTATTTGGACTGTTTCGCCAAGGGCATCGCCGGCATCATCATCATGTCCTGCGGGGTCGAATGCCCCTATGAAGGAGCGTACGCGGCCCTCTCAAAGCGGGTCGATCGGGTCTACGTCAGCATGAAGGAACGCGGACTTGACCCCCGTCGATTGCGCCTCACCGCCATCTGCACGGTATGCAATCGGGCCTTCATCAACGAAGTCAAGAAGATGAACGACGTGGTGTCCGAGCTCGGCCTGCCGGGCGAAGAAAAAATGGCGACGGCAGCCGCCTGACCGGTCTAGCGCGCACAGAAATGAGGATTCCGATGACCCCCGCGGGAAGTGTTGAGTTCGACACCCTGGTGCTCGGCGCCGGCATCGCCGGACTACAAACCGCGCTGGACCTGGCCGATCAGGGCTTCAAGGTCGCCATTGTCGAGCGCGACCCCTCCATCGGCGGCAAGATGATCCGGCTGTCCAAGGTGTTCCCCACGCTGGATTGCGCGAGCTGCATCACGACGCCCAAGATGGCCGCGGCGGCCCATCACGACAACATCACGCTGTTCACGCTCTGCGAGTTGGACAAGCTGACCCGCAACGGCGAGGGTCTGGTCGCCACCGTCACCCAGAAACCGCGCTATGTCGACCTCGACCTCTGCACCGGCTGCCGGGAATGCGAATACGCCTGCCCGACGTTCGTTCCCGACCACGAACAGGGCGGCTTCACGGCGCGCAAGGCGATCTATGTGCCGTTTTCCAACGCGGTCCCGCAAAAGGCTGTGATGGACGCCGAAAACTGCTGGATCTGCGGCAAGGAAGGCGGCCAGTGCGTCAAGGTCTGCCCGACCGGCGCCATCAATTACTTCGAAAAACCGCGCCAGTTCACGATTAAGGCGCGCGCGGCGGTGCTGGCCACCGGCTACGAGTTGATCCCCGATTACACGGAAAAGGCCTTCGGCCCGGCCGGCCACCAGCCCAACCTGATCACGTCGCTCCAGATGGAACGGCTACTCGCCCCACACGGCCCCTACATGCGCGTGCTGCGCCCCTCGGACGGCAAGGAGCCGGATTCGATCGCTTTCATCCAGTGCGCCGGCTCGCGCGACCTGACGCTCGGCGTGCCCTATTGTTCGCGCGTCTGCTGCATGTACTCGATCAAGCAGGCCATGTTGCTGTCGGGCGCGTTGCCGATGGCGGACATCACCATCTACTACATGGACATCCGTGCCTTCGGGAAGAACTACGAACAGTTCTTCCAGAACGCCAAGGCCATGGGCGTCGAGTTCGTCAAGGCCAAGCCGGTCGTGGTCGGCCAGGGCGAGAACGGCGGCGTCGTGCTCCGCTACGAAGACCAGGAAGGCGGTGGCGGCGGCATGGAACGCGAGCATGACCTAGTGGTTCAGGCGCTGGCCATGGTGCCGGCCTGGAACCCCGAAGGGGTGGTCGACGTCGGCACCGCCGAGGACGGTTTCATCCGGTCGGTCCACCCCAAGTTCGCGCCGACCCTCACCAAGATGGACGGTGTGTTCACCGCCGGCGTCGCCATAGGCCCCAAGGACATCGTCGACACCATCATCGAAGCCGGCGCGGCGGCCATGGAGGTTTCCAACTACCTCACCCAGGCCGCTAAACCCGCAACCGTGGACGCCTGAGCCCCGACGGATCAGAAAGCAGGAACACCAAGATGACGGCCGAGGACAGCAAGAACAAACCCGCCGGCGACGAAAAGGTGGCGGTCTACATCTGCCATTGCGGCGGCAACATCTCGGACCATGTCGACGTCGAGGCGCTGGAGCGGATGGCCGCCGAGATGCCGGGCGTCACGGTATCTCGGCGCAACCACTTCATGTGCTCGGATCCCGGCCAGAACATGATCATCGAGGATCTGAAGGCCGGCAAGGCCGACCGCATCGTCGTCGCTTCGTGCTCTCCCGCGCTTCACGAGACCACCTTCCGGCGGGCCGCCGAGCGGGCGGGCGTCAACCCCTATCTTTACGAACACGCCAACATCCGCGAACAGGTCAGCTGGGTCCACCACGGCGACGGCGCCACCGACAAGGCGGCCGCCTTGGTCGGTGCCGCGGTCGCCAAGGCGCGCGCCCTGCAACCGCTGGAGCCGATCCGGGTAGAGGCGATCCGCCACGCCACCGTCATCGGCGGCGGCATCGCCGGGCTGAAGGCGGCGCGCGATCTCGCCATCCGTGGGGTGAAGGTCGCGCTGGTCGAAAAAACCCCCTTCCTCGGCGGCAACTTCGCCAAACTTGATCGCGTCTACCCAACCCAGGAGAAGGCGGGTGACCTGTTGACCGGCCTGGCCGCCGCGGTGTTGGCCCATCCGTCGATCACGGTCCTCACCTGCGCCGAAATGGTGGCCTCGGACGGCTACGTCGGCGACTTCAAGCTCAAGGTAAGGCGGGCCGCCCCGACGGACGCCGAGGATCTGGACAAGCTGGCGCAGATTCGCGAGGCGAACATCGCCAACGGCGCCTTCGTGCCGTTCGTCGGCATCCTGCCCTTCAACGTGCCCGAGGCCGAGGAAATTGTCGAACTGGCGACCGGCGCCGTGGTTCTGGCCGCCGGCTTCAAGCACTACACGCCGCCCCAGGGCATGTACGGCTACGGCGACAACCCCGAGGTCATCACGCTGCCCGACCTCATCCGGCTGATGGCCGAGGACACGACCGGCGGCGGCACTCTTACCGTCAACGGCCGCCCGATCAAGACGATGGCGATGATCCGCTGCGTCGGCAGCCGCCAGATCGCCGGCATCCACGAGCCGGACGAGAAGGGCAATCTCAACGAGTACTGCTCGCGGGTGTGCTGCACGGCGACGCTGCAGGCGGATCGCGAGCTTAAGGAAAAATATCCCGAAACCGTGATCTACGATTTCTATCGCGACATTCGGGCCTATGGCAGGGGGCATGAGGAATATTATGTGGGAGCTTCCAGGGATGGGGTGCTGTTCGTCCGCTTCGACCCCGATGCCGCGCCGGCCGTTGCGCGGGCGCCGGAGGGGTCGGAAAACCCGCTTGCCATCACCGCCAAGGACACGCTGCTATCGGGTCAAGACGTCGAAATCCCCGTCGACCTGGTGGTCCTGGCAGTCGGTATGGTGCCGTCAGACGTTTCTTCCATCATCGACATCATGAAGCTGCCGGTCGGCGCCGACCGATTCCTGCTTGAGGTCCACCCCAAGCTGCGTCCGGTCGAGTTGGCGACCGCCGGCATCCTGCTGGCCGGCACCTGCCAGGCGCCGATGGATTCCACCGAAGCCGCCTCGGGCGCCACCGCCGCCGCGGTCAAGGCCTCGACCATCCTTTCGCGCGGTTTCGTCGAGCTTGACCCCTATGTCGCCCAAGTCGACGCCGAGTTGTGCACCGGCACCGGCGCCTGCGCCGAAGAATGCCCGCACGAGGGATGCATCACCCTTGTCGACCCCGGCGACGGCAAGGGCCGAAAGGCCAAGGTCAACCCGGCGCTGTGCACCGGCTGCGGCATGTGCGTGGCGGTCTGTCCCAATATCGCCATAGAGGTCAACGGCTGGACGCTGCGCCAGTACGAGGCGATGGTCGACGCCATCGTCGGCGGACCCGTCGTAGTGGAGGCCGAGTGATGCCCCAGATGTTCACCCTGACGCCCGAGCAGATCCAAGAGTTGGATGTAATCCGCAAAGAGCGTCGCGCCCGCATCAAGGATGCCTTCGCCGCCAACCGCCAGCGCATGACGCGCATCAAAAAAGTGCGCATGGCCCTCGCAGGCTCAACCGAGCCGATGACTGTGCCCGAGTTGGTGGCGGCGACCGGCCTGTCGGCACCCGATGTCCTATGGTGCGTCACAGCCATGAAGAAATACGGAGTTGTCGCCGAGCGCAGTAGCGATGACGGATACTACCGGTATGGGCTCGAGGATGCGGCCGCCGACGTCCCCGAAGACGACGACTGACCCCCTCCCCGTTTGCGAAAAGGCATGATCATGTCGGAAGCCGTGAAGGAAAAGATCGTCTACATCACCACCTACGCCGGCGAAAATCCGGAAAAGGCGTCATTGCCGTTCGTTCTGGCCAACGGCGCCTTGGCCATGGAGGTGGAGGCCGTCGTCGTCCTTCAAAGCACGGCTGTCTATCTTGCCAAGAAGGGTTACCTCGACAACGTTTTTGCCGCTGGCCTTCCCGCCCTCAAGGATCTGGTTCAGAGCTTCCTGGAGCAGGGCGGCCAGTTACTCGTCTGCGTGCCCTGCATCCGCGAGCGCAAGATCGAGGAATCCGACCTGATCCCCGGCGCCACGCCCATTTCAGCGGCCGCCCTCACCCAGGAAATTCTCGAGGCCAACGCGACCCTCGTTTACTAGGAGCCATTGATGCCCGACACGCCATTCTACGAGGTCAACGAGGCCATCGTCCTTTCGGGGGGCGTTGACCTCAACACCTGCATGCAGTGCGGCCTGTGCGCCGCCGTGTGTCCGTGGCGGGAAGTCGACGGCGA
>JAVEYE010000231.1:0-6434 GCA_034003665.1 Rhodospirillales bacterium
AACGTCCGCCGTCTTCGCTCCGGCCTCCTGCTCCTTCAGAATGCTGATGATTTGCTCTTCACTGAACCTGCTGCGCTTCATAAGTCCGTCCTCTCGTTGGGCCGGACTCTACTTCAAACCGGAGGAAGATTCCCAGGGCAGGTCAGGCACTACAACGACTACCGATACCATGAAAGTCTCGGCAACCTCACCCCCGCCGACGTCTACATCGGGCGCGACAGGGTCATCGTCGAAAGGAGGGAAAAAATCAAAGAACTCACCATCCGGAACCGCCACTTGTTCCACCACCGGAATGCGGCTTAACATCAACCATCGAGGAGCCAGAGCCTCCGTTATCCGAGAGCCTCACTTGTCCCAAATGTTTTGATGACGGACACGAGAAAGCGACCCTCATCCCGAGCTGCCAGCCATAATCGATCGAATGGAGTAGCGGTCACTCCTATTCTCCCTACGTCAAGCGGGCGCCCCGGCAATGATCATGCCGGGGCGCCTAGTCGTCGCCGTCTTCTCGTTATTTCTTTACGATGCTCAGCAAGTGCTCAATGTATGGCTTGTCAATCTTCTCCGCCAGTTCCGGCCAGCATTCCTTCGAAGCAACCTCTGCGAAACCGTTGATGACCTCCTGCGTGACATCGACGATCGTGATGCCATGGTCTTTGAGCTTCTTCAGGTATTCCGCCTCGTCCCTGGCAAACGTCTGGTACCGTTCGGCTTCCATCTCCTTTGCAGCCTGCGCCACTTGGCTCTTGGCTGTATCATCTAAGCCGTTCCACAGGTCGAGGTTCATCATGAGAGTGTAGATCTCGAGGTGATCGTTGATCGGCAGGTAGTATTTGACCACGTCGCGGAAGTTCGAGTAGTAGCCAACAGCGCCGCTTCCGATGATGCCATCGACAATCCCCGTCTGCATCGCGGTGAAGGCATCGGAGAAGGGGATCGGCGTGACCATATAGCCCATTTTCTGAGCGTTCATCGCGAACGCCGGATCGGCGGGCACTCGGATCTTGATGCCCTTGTTCGCGCCGGCTTCATGCCAGTTCTTTGGCAGCGTTTTCAATGCAAGACCGCCGAAGAAAGACGGCCAAAAGCCGAGCGCGTGAATGTTCTGCTTCTTGAACAGCTTTTCCATTTCCACCCGGAAAGGTGCGTCCTGTTCCATGTTCTTCTTCACCTGCTCGAGGTTCGTGAAGAGGTACGGGAAGAACATGATCGACAACCGCTTGTCGATTTGCGTGTCCTGAGGCTGCAAGGCCATCTCGACCGCGCCAATCGAGATGCGTTCCTGCACGACAGTCCAGTCCCCCAAGGCCGAAGCAGGGAAAACCTTGATCTCCACCTTGCCCTTCGTCAGTTCGCCAACGCGGTTGGCGAAGCTGACCGACGCCTTGTCCTCAGGGGTTCCGGCCGGCCGAATGTGCCCCAGCTTCCAAGTCTTGGCATCGGCACCGTTCACGGCCATTGACAAGGCACAAACCGTGGCCGCGATCGTAAGCAATGTCTTTCGCATAGCTTCCTCCCTTCGTTTTCAATGATTCATGCATACCCAAGCAACCGTGGCAGAGCCATGGAAAGAGGCTCGTAGAACGTCACCAACAGGCACATGGGGAGATAACCAAGAAGTAAAAACAGACCTAACGGACGAACGACTTGAACAAAAGTCGCGTCACCAACTCTCATAGAGAAATATAAAACCGAAGCGTAAGGTGGAGTCAGGAGGCCCATCCCTAGATTGACGCCCATAATGGCGGCGAAATGGACCGGATCAACCCCGATCTGCTTCAACAGCGGAAGAAGGAGGGGGGCGAGCAGGATGATTCCCGTCACATCGTTGACCATCATCCCGACGATAAAAAGCAGGACGTTGACAAGAAGAAGGAGGCAGATCTCATTGGAGGTGATACTGAAGATCGCCTCCGCCATATCCTGCGGCACGCCGCCAAATACGAACTGCTGGCTCAGGATCAAGCTGAACAAAATCATGACCATGATGGAGCCGACCGCCGTTACCGAGTCCTTGCCAGCGAAGACAATTTTACGTTGGTTGAGACCCTTGTAGACGTAGAGGCCAACCGGGATCGAATAGAGGCAGGCGACGGCGGCGGCCTCTGTTGGAGTCATGACGCCGCCATAGATGCCCCCCAAAATAATAATCGGCATCATCAATGCCGGCGTCGCCTTCATGGTGCGCTCTTTGGCCTCGCGGAAAATGCGTTCGAGCGGAATGGATTCGCCTCGGGCAACGTCGAAGTGCCGCGCACAGACATAGTTTATGGCAATGAAGACGGCCATGAGGAGGACGCCCGGCACCAATGTTGCGAGAAAACACGCGAGAATTGACGTTTCGGTCACCCAACCGAAAATGATCATCGAGATGCTGGGTGGGATCAGGAGTCCGAGAATCGACGAACTGGCGACGAGCGCGGTCGAGTATCCTCTTGGGTATCCTGCCGCTTCCATGCGCGGGATCAACAGGCCGCCGACGGCCGCTACACCTGTTAGACCACTCCCGGAGATCGCCCCGATCACCCCGCAGGTGATGACTGCCACCGCTCCAAGCCCTCCGCGGATCCTGCCGACGAACAGATCCATGAATCTCAGAAGGGCGTCGGCAATGCCACTTGAACTCATGAGATTGCCGGCGAAAACGAACAACGGTATGCAGAGCAGCACTGGATTGCCCAGCTGGCTGAAGCCCCAAACCATCGTGCTCTTCATCGTCGCGACATCAGAGAATGTCGTCAGGTACATCAGCGCTCCCGCAAAGCAAAAGGCCAAGGGAACGCCGAAGCTCAGAAGAACGACGAGGATGCCAATTGAGATGAGTGCCTCGTAAAGCATGGAATGGCGTCTCCGGCTAGGAGCGATTCAGCAGGGAATGGCGAATATCTCTGAAGTACCTGACCGTTTGCCTGGCCGTGTAGATCGTCGTGATCAACATGCCCACGAAGAACGCATATTCGGCAACAGCGGTCGGCCAAAACAGAAGCGCCGTTTGCTTCCATACTTTGGTCGCGTAAAGGGCATAATCCCATGTCCACCATGTTGCCCACGCCGATATTACCGTGGCGAGAAAAGAGGAGGCGCACTGCATGCCCGCTTTTCGCGGCCCGTCCTTCATGAATGCGACCACGAGGTCAGCGCTGATCTGCGTGTTCTCCCGCGAGGCATTCGCACAACCGAGGAAATACAACCAAATGGCGGGAAATATCAGTGCCTCCTCGATCCACATGATCGGCGCGTGCAATACGTAGCGAAACAGCACCTGAATGCATTCCAGCACCATGACGACGATTAAAATCGTTGCCAACGAATTGGATATTCCGCGGTCAATCCTCGAACCCGGTGCACAAATGTCCATTTTCGAAACTCCCGAGGTCCTTCCCCGTGACTACCGATTCGTTCGCGTGAGAGCCATTATGTCGGAGACGTCTTTCACGTTCTCGAGATCGAAGAGCAGTTCAAGCAGGCGATCGGCTCTGGCTTCCGGGATTGCGCGGCAGGCATTGCCCGAGAATTTGGCCGCGAAATCATTATCGGTCAGCGGCTTCTCGGGATTGCCCCGCGCGAGGTCATTCGATCGGTCGATTACCCTGCCGTTTTGCAGGTGGATTCTGATCTTGACGGGAGCGGTGCCAATGAAACCGAGCTTCGCAAGGTCGGGGTCGATGTCCATGGCGATCCGGTCCATGAGCTCTTGGACGTCCCGTCTCGCCACGAAGTCCTCGGTGAATTCGTCGAGGGTCAATCGTCCCGCAATGAGCACGGCAGCGACCGCAAATTCCATGGAAAAGCGCGCCTCAAGGGGTGTTTGCGGCCGATGGTTCACCAACTCACGCGGCCCGAGCAGGCTCGTTCCAACCTCGATGCGATGGATCATCCCCGCGGTCAAGCTGCCGTCGCGCACCAATTCCATCATAACGTCGACGGCCGGATGGGATCCGCTGCAGCACGGATAGAGCTTGAAGGCCAACCCAGTTTCCGCGAGATCCCAGGGACGCCCTAAGAGCACATCGCCGTCGGCGGCGCAGCCGGCGAAGCATTGCGCAAAGCCATCCGCCGCTTCGAAAGCCAGGGGTGACGCGGTGATTCCCTCTTGCGCCATCGAGACGGATTCCGTACCCGCAAGCACAGCAAGTCCGGCGTGAAGCGGCTTCGTCATGGTGCCAAAATTGCTCCGCACACCTCCTGAGCGGGAGAGGGAGATGCCGAGTCCGCTTATGACAGCATCTTCGTCCGGCTTCAGAAGCCATGCTGCGGTTGCCGCCGCGATGACCGTTCCGTAGACAGGCGTGGTATGCCATCCTCTTTCGGAAGTCGCGGGCATCGTTAGGCGGGCCATCTTGTGGCCGACTTCGATGCCTGCGGCATAGGCGGTCAGAACGTCCCGGCCTGTCGCACCGACCAGTTCACCAAAGGCCAGAGCAACCGACGCGGCGACGCTTGTCGGGTGGCCGATTGTGGTCCAGCTCGTATCATCGAAGTCGAGGGCGTGACCGGCGACGGCATTGCACAATGCCGCATGTTCAGCGTTCAGGCGGGCCTTTTGCCCAAGGACCGTTGCGGTGGCCGACGTATTGTGCGCGCTGGACCACCGGAAGACGTTTTGGGCGACGGCCGTCTGCGATCCGGCGAGAGCGCACCCCGCATAGTCGATGATGGCGCGTTTTGAGAGCGAGATGGCAGCGGGATCGACATGCTCGTAATTGGTACGACGGAGAAATTCAGCCGCCCGGGTAAGGACGGATTCAACCATTTTCATTCACCACGCGCTCAAAGATCTCGATGTCGGTCAGATTTCTGGGATCGAGCAGGATTTCCGCTCTGGCAGGAGTTAGAACCCCCGCCTCAATGGCCGTTTCCTTCACCGACTTGTTCTTTTCGAACGCCGTTTTCGCGATGGTGCTGGCCAGCGGATAGTCAAATAGGGTAGCTAACACGGTCGAAAGCGCTAGGCTGTTGTGGGCATCCGCCGCGCATTTGTCCGCGTTGGCCGTAATGCCACATAGGCATTTGTCGACAAACAGCACGATGCCCTGGGAGAGGAGACTGATCGACTCCAGAATGCAAGTCAGGATCAGGCTCTCCCAAACGTTCAGATCCAACTCTCCCCTGTCCGCCGCCAGGCTGACGGAAAGGTCGTTTCCGAATACCCTGAAGGCTACCTGCATCATCATCTCTGGAATGACCGGATTGACCTTTCCCGGCATGATCGAGGATCCGGGCTGTACCGGAGGTAGCGTGATCTCGTTGAAGCCAGCCCGCGGGCCAGAACCCATGATTCGCAGGTCAGCACTGCATTTGCCGAATATGGAGGCGCAGGCCTTCAGTGTTGTGGACACCTGCATCCAAACATCGGCATTCTGCAATGCGTCAAATAGATTGTCGTCCTGCCGGAAAGGTACTCCGGTTTCCGCGCCCAAATGCCGATAGAGAGCTTCGGCAAATCCGGGAAATGCGCCTAGACACGTACCGATTGCCGTGCCGGGCAAGGGCAAGGTGAGCAGGAGCCCCTTCGCAATGCGGAGATTGTCTGCCTGCCTTTCCACCGCAGCTCGATAGCCACCGAACATCTGCCCCATCGTCATCGGAAGGGCGTCCTGCAAACAAGTTCTTCCCACCTTGACGACGTCCCGGAACTCATCCTCCTTTCGACCAAATGCCTCCACGGCGCAGCTGAGGCTGTTTTCGACGCGTGCCAACTCCTCATGGATGCAGATCTTCATCGCCGCGGGAATGACGTCGTTCGTCGACTGGCCCATGTTGACGTGGGTGTTGGGATGGATCGGGTCGTAACCTTTGCATCCGGTCGCCAGTTCGGAGGCACGATTGGCGATGACTTCGTTCACATTCATGTTGGTGGACGTTCCGCCCCCACCCTGGAAGAGATCGACTGGGAACTGTCCGGTCATTTTCCCGGCAGTGATCTCATCGGCGGCTTGGCAGATCAGGCGGCTTTGCTCGCGAGAAAGTCGTTTGATATCACTGTTGGCGAGCGCCGCCGCCTTCTTGATGCGGGCTATCGCGGCGATATAACCCGGATAATCATCCAACACTGTGCCGGAGATTGAAAAGTTGTTCACCGCCCTCTGCGTCTGAATGCCAAAATAATGTTTATTATCCAAACGCATCTCGCCGAGAGAATCCTTTTCTACTCTTTCTTGATTTGGATGGGCGAGCTTGTCCGTCATTCTTTCCCCCGTCTGTGGAACTAAGCCACGTCTCGGCGCAGAGCATCGAAAGCAAAATGCTTTCTATCTCTCAAGTGAATAGAATTCGATTTTGTGAGGTGAATATAATGTGCGGCCAAAATTGCGGTCAACGACCATTGGGTACTATAAGTGAACATCTGGCCAATAATTATTTTTGCTAATGCGGCGGACACCGTCCGTGTAGCCGAGGCATCGTTAACCCGGGTTGTCAACGGCCTCCGGTCT
>JAVEYE010000232.1:0-6399 GCA_034003665.1 Rhodospirillales bacterium
GACTGGAATTGGTGGCGTGCCTCGTGCTATCAGCGCCAACGGTTGCCTGCGGCCGTTCGGGTGGCGGCGGCTGTGAGAAGGGGAAGTGGAATGGACGTTTTCGACCGCGCCGAATGCCTGGACCGCCATGCCATCGAGGCTTTGCAGCTTGAGCGCCTGCGCGACACTCTGGGCCGTGTCGCCGCCGTTCCCCTTTACGCCGAGCGACTGGCCGCTGCGAACCTTTCGTCCGCCAATCTCCGCTCCCTCGACGATTTCCGGCGCCTGCCGTTCACCACAAAGGAAGACCTGCGCGCCGCCTACCCCAGCGGCATGCTGGCGCGGCCATTGTCCGAGATGGTGCGGGTCCACACGTCAAGCGGTACTACCGGCACCGCCATCGCCATCTTCCATACCCGCAACGACATCGCCGTGTGGGCCGACCTCATGGCCCGCTGCATGCACATGGTCGGCCTGCGTTCGGGCGACGTCTTCCAGAACGCCTCGGGCTACGGCCTTTTTACCGGCGGGCTCGGCATCCATGCCGGGGCCGAGCGCCTGGGCTGCTGTACGATTCCGGCCGGGGCCGGCAATACCCATCGTCAGATTCAGTTGATCCGCGACTTCGGCGTCACCGGCCTGCACATCATCCCGTCCTACGCCCTTTATCTGGCCGAGGCGCTGGAGCATGAGGGGATTTCACCTGACGAGTTGGGCCTGCGCATCGCCCTGATCGGCGCCGAACCGCACAGCGAGGCGGTGCGCCGGCGTATCGAGAAAGGGTTGGGGGTTAAGGCCTACAATTCCTATGGCTTGTCAGAGATGAACGGCCCGGGAGTCGCCTTCGAGTGCATCGAGCAAGCCGGCATGCACGTGTGGGAGGACGCCTTTCTGTTCGAAGTGATCGATCCCGAGAACGGAGAGCCGGTGCCGGACGGCGAAGTCGGTGAACTGGTCATGACCACGCTGACACGCGAGGGTATGCCGATCCTGCGCTACCGCACCCGCGACCTGACGCGCATTCTGCCCGGCCCCTGCGCCTGCGGCCGCGCGCACCGGCGCATTGACCGGATCACCGGACGCTCCGACGACATGCTGATCCTCAAGGGCGTCAACATCTATCCCATGCAGATCGAGAAGGTGCTGATGACCTTCGCCGAAATCGGCAAGAACTACCAAATCGTGCTGGAGCGCGAAGGCGTGGTCGAGCGCATCCGCGTGCGTGCGGCGGTGGCGGCCGAAGTGCTCGAAGGCACGGGCGGGGCGCTGGATGCCCTGCGCCGGAAGATCACCGCCAGCCTGCACGACGAGATCCTGGTAACTCCGACGGTCGAACTGGTGACCGAGGCCGAGGTGCCGCGCGTCGAGGGCAAGGCCAAGCGGGTGGTCGACCTGCGGGGAAGGTGAACTGGCACCGCTGGCGCGGTCGACAGGCTCTCGACCGGCCTGCGCGCCGCCTGACGTCATGCATCTCCATTGGGCCGGGGGACGGCCGATGGCTGCCCCCGTTTCCCCTGGAATCTCCGTAATGCGCTGTTACTTCTGGAAGACCAGCTTCAACGGCTTTTCCTGATAGGCGTGACGGACCTGCGCGTTGTCGAAGAAGGCGACGCCGAAGGCGTATGCCTTGCCCATATCGTCGAACTGGACGTCGAACTTGCTGCCGGTGGTGAGTTTGCGCGACATTTCCACCGTCCACTTGCCGTCGGCCCACTCGTAGCTTGCCTTGATATCGCCGCGGTCGCCCTCGAACGGCGCGACCATGATCGAGGCCACCTCGTCGCCCGCCTTGAACTTGCCGTCGTCGAACGGCACTTCGTCACCCTTCTTCACCCAATAGGTGCCCCCATTGTTGGCCGGCTTGGCGTCCTTGCTCATGAATTCGGGCTTGCCGTTGACCAGCTTGATGTCGGAATAGCCACCCGCGGTCTTGGGCTCAGTCTTGCGGCCGGCGCCCGGAGCCTTTTCCTTGTCGTAGCGGGTGTGGTCGAGATACTGATCGTCGACTTGGCCGACCGGGCCGGTCCGCACGTGCTTGAGGTGCCAGATATCGCCCAGTTCGCCTTCCTCCTCGGTGTACTTGTTGCCATAGGGCTTGCCCGGCTCGCCGGCGTGGCAGGCGATCTGGCAGCCCCGGCGGTCAAAGCCGAAGATGGACTCGTTGATGTTCCAGATCAGGGCCGCCTTGTCCTCGTAGAACTTGTTGTTGTCGCCGCCCTTGTCGTCGGGGTCCTTGACCTTGACCCACGAACCGTCGGCCTGCTTCTTGTAGGGGCTGCGCTGGTAGCTGAGGGTGGAATCCTCCCACTGCAGGAGCATGTACAGCGTATCCCCGTCGTGTACGGCCTTGATCGATCCGGTAGTTTCGCCGTTGCCGCCGAAGTTGGCGCCCTTGACCGCCTTGATCGGGGTCGCGGTCGCCTGACTCCAGACGGCGTCGTCGGCGTTGCCGTCAAGGGTCGGCGCGGCCGATGCCTTGATCGCCGTTACCGTGAACTCGTCCGCCTGCGCGGTCGAGACAGCCAGCGCCAGCGCGCCGCCCAAGGCCAACGCGGTGCCGGCCGGTTTCAGAAAGCGTTTCATGCCAGTCTCCTCAGCAAGGGGTGATGCCTAGCGTCAAGCCCGGTTCCCGCCGTCTGCGGGCGGGTGTGCCGGAGTGCCCGTTTCGTCGGGCGTTTTCCCGGCGTTGCCGGGATGTTCATCGTGCCAGCCGGTGATCATCATCTTGAATCCGGCCAGCGGGGTGGTTCCCATGGTGCCCATATAGATGTGTCCCAGCAGAAAGAGGGTGAGCAGGAACCCGATGACGTAGTGGGCAACCGCCAACGGCAGCAGACCGTCCATGCCGAACAGCTGCTCCGGCGCCCATTCGGGAAAGAAAAAGGCGATGCCGGTGACGATCAAAAACGGCATGGCCACGTACATGACCAGCAGATAGGTGGCCTGTTGCAGCACGTTGAACTTCTTCTCGGGCGTCGGCGCCGTCGGCGGCGGCTCGCCCTTGAAGATGCCAAGCGCGACATAAGCGTTCTGGGCGTTAAGTCCGGAAACCAGATCCTTCATCGCCGGCACGTACTGCCGCCAATTCCCAGATGCCGTGTTCCACACCAAGTAGGCGGCATAGAGAACGGTCAGCGCGATGCCCGAGATATTGTGCATCGTGCGGGCGGTTTCAAACGGGATCAGCGGCAGGCCGGGATCGGAGAAGTGCAGGCTGAAGCCCGACGCCATCAGCAGAATCATCAGGGTCGCGTTGGTCCAATGCCAAAGACGCAGCCACAGCGGGATG
Organism: Rhodospirillales bacterium; assembly: GCA_034003665.1. Lineage (GTDB taxonomy): Bacteria > Pseudomonadota > Alphaproteobacteria > Rhodospirillales > Shumkoniaceae > Shumkonia. The sequence continues at coordinate 3,269 of JAVEYE010000232.1, forward strand.
ATGTAGACGCGTTCAACCATCGGGGCGCCTCCGCCTGAGGCCGGCAACGACCCGTGCCAGGCCGTGCAGGGCGATGCCGCCTACCACCGCCGCCGCGACCACGCCAAAGGCCATGTCGAGATACCGGTTGCGGGTGGCGCCGATGACGTAGGCCTCGTTCAGGATCACGCTGTTGATGAATCCCACCGTTTCGCGTTCCTCCTCGACCAGATGACGATAAAGCCGCACGCGCAGCGTCGAGTTGGCCGAATGGCAGGCGACGCAGTTCCTCTCGGCCCGCTCGGCGGGCAGGATTTCATGCGACAGGATGGTCTTCGGCACCGGCGTGTGGCACTCGACGCAACGCACAGCGGCCCAGTGAAGCGGCGTGTTGGGCAGCGAGGCGTGGATCTTTTGCAGGTCAGGGCGGGCGTCCTTGGTCAGTTGGGCGAAGCGCTCGTCAGAGGCATGGCATTGCAGGCACATGTCATTGTCCTGGCGCACTGCCTGACGGGTCGTGCTGAAATGCGACGTCTTAAGGAACACGTGAGGGTCGTGGCAGGTGATGCAGGTGAACGATCCCGGCTGCGCCTCGGCCATCTTGGCGTGCACGCTCTTGGCGAACTGGTCCTCGATACGCAGGAACTGACGGGTGTGGCATTCGTCGCAATTGTTGATTTGCTGCTTGGCCGCCTCGGCGTGGGGAAATTCTTTGAACCCCGTCACATGGCAGGCCACGCATTCGACGTTGCCGTGGTTGGACCTGAGGAAGGCGTCCGGATCGACCAGACGATCCGTCAGCGCCGCCTTATCGACGTCGGGTCGGACGAGGGCCTGCAGGCCCGGTCCCGAATGGCAATCCAGGCACTGTGCGTTGGACCGGCGGAGGCGTTCGAGTTCGGCCGGCTCGATCTTGGTGGCGGTTTGCGCAACCGCAATGCCGCCGCCGATCAAAACCATCAGCCCTGAGATTGCAAATAGACGCTTGGACTTTTCCATCCCCACCCAGATCATCCCCGCGCACGCCTCGCCTCGAACCAAGCCGGGATGGAGTCCGGCCGGTTCCGCAATATGAACTCATTCTAACGAGCGCCGAGCAGCGGGCGCAAAAGAAAATACGTTTTAGAATGATTTGAAGGTAAGAATTGTCCGGTTGGGTGCGGCCGCCGATCGGTGCTCCGGGCTTTCGCCCCCGCGTCAGGGGATCTAATATCCGCGCCGCCGCATGAAATCGCCGGAGCCGTCTCGTGGGATTTTCGCCTCGTCTGTTCGCCAGCGCCCTCCAGGCCACCGTGCCGGTGATATTGGGCTATTTTCCCTTGGGTTTCGCCTTTGGCTTGCTGTTCGTCGACCAGGTGGGGGCGGGATGGGCCTATGCCCTGCTGATGAGCGTGATCGTCTTTGCCGGGGCCTCGCAGTTCCTGGCGGTTGGCCTGTTGGCGGCCGGAGCGGGCATCGCCGAAATCGCGGCGGCGACGTTCGTGCTGAACGCGCGCCACGCCTTCTTCGGCGTGAGCCTGTTGGAGCGTTGGCGGACCGGCCCGTTAAAGAAGATGTTTCTGGTGTTTTGGCTGACCGACGAGACCTACGCGCTGATCACCAGCCTCAAATCACCGCCCGATGTCGAGGAGACGGACTTCCACCTGCTGATTGCCGGAATCAACTATTCAGCCTGGTGTCTGGGCAGCCTGGCAGGAGCGCTGGCCGGCGAGGCCATGGCCTTTGACACCACGGGCATGGAGTTCACCCTGACGGCGCTGTTCGCCGTCCTGGTGGTCGAGCAGGTCCGCCGCGTGGGGGAGGCCTTTCCGTTCGTGCTGGCGCTGGGCGCCGGCCTGGTCACGCTGGCGGTGTTCGGCACCGCCAACATGCTGCTGATCTCGATCACTCTGGCCCTGGTCCTGGTGGTGGCCGACGGTGCTAGGCGGGGTTGGGCATGAACGGCTATATCCTTTCCGCCATCTTGGCAATGGCCGCCGCCACCGTGATCAGCCGGGCCGCTCCCTTCCTCTTCCTGGGGAGGTGGGCAACCCATCCGGCCGTGCGTTTCCTGGGCAGGGCGACGCCGCCGGTAATCCTGACGCTGCTGGTCCTTTATTGCCTGAAGGAGGTGCAGCCGACGATGCCGCCATACGGTCTGCCGGAGGCCATTGCCCTTGCCCTCACCGTCGGGCTGCATCTCAAGTGGAGCAACGCGTTGCTCAGCATCGGCGCCGGCACTGGGGCCTACATGGCGCTGGTGCAAAGCGGAATCATCTCGGCGGTGTTTTGAGGGCGCGGTCCTGGCGGTTGCGGACATGCTCTCGCCATAGGATGTAAAGGCCGCTGACGACGACGAGAGCAGAGCCGGTGATGACAAAAACATCGGGAACGTCATCGAAGATCAGGAACCCATAAAAGACCGCCCACAGCATCTGGGTGTATTGAAACGGCGCGACGGTGGCCGGCGGCGCCAACTTGAAGGCCTGTACGATGAAGATATGGGCGGATCCGGCCAGCAACCCGATCAGCGCCATCAGCATCAGGTCGGGAACCGCGATGGGCTCGAAGGATATCGGCAGGAAAATGCCGGACACCGCGAGCTTGCCGGCGATCACCCAGAACAGCATGGACGTGTCGGATTCGCGCCCGCCGATCTGGCGGGTGATGATCAACGCGACTCCGAAGGCACAGGCTGATCCGAAGGCGCCAAGGTAGCCGATGTCGAGCGGTGCCGCGCCGGGGCGCAGAACGACTAGGATCCCCAGGAACCCGACGACGACCGCGCTCCAACGGTGTCGGCCAACCGAGTCGCCGAGCAGCCAAGGCGACAGGGCGGTGATGATCAGGGGCGAGGCGAAGATGAGCGTGTAGGCGTTGGCCAGCGGCAGCCGGCTGAAAGCCAGATAGGACCCGAAGGTGTCGAGGGCCAACAGGAGGGTTCGAATTAGAACGGCTTTCGGAAAGCGGGGCTTGATGACGATCGGGCGGCCGCTGAACCAGACAAGGAGGCCGATCGGCACCGCGGCGAAGGCGGTCGTCACGAAATATATGAGAAGGATGGAGTAGCCGGCGCTCAGGAATTTCACCACGGCATCCGCCGACGAAAAGCAGGCGAATGTGGCGACGGAAAACAGGATTCCCCGACCGATACGATCGCCCGCCCTCATTGG
>JAVEYE010000233.1:0-6392 GCA_034003665.1 Rhodospirillales bacterium
GGCCGGCACCACGAAGCGTGGTTCCGGATTGCCGGTGCCGAAAGGCGCCACCCGCTGAAGGGCGCCGACCAAGTCGAGGGTCGCCCCAGCCGGCGAAATAGCACCGTCCACCCTTAGGCCGTTGGTGATCGTCGCCGCGGCCACGGCTGCGCCAAGCCGTTCGTCAAGAAAGGCACGCAGGGAGTCGAGCTTGCCGACCTCGACGGAGAACCCGGCCGCCATGGCGTGGCCGCCTCCCTTGATCAGCAGCCCGGCCTGGCGCGCCGCAATGATGGCGGCGCCGAGATCCACTCCGGGAACCGACCGCCCGGAACCCGTTGCTCCCTCGTCCGTCACCGCAATGACGCAAGCCGGCCGGTGAAACCGTTCGACCAACCGGCCGGCGACGATTCCGACGACGCCCGGATGCCATCCCCGCCCCCAGGCCATCACCACGGCGCCCGGCGCATCGGCTCCGCCGTCGGCGGCAAGTTGGGCCTGCGCCTCATCCAGTACCGCAGCCTCGGTTGCCTGGCGCTCTCGGTTCAGCGCATCGACCTGTTCGGCGATGGCCCGCGCCTCGGCGGCGTCGTCGGTCGCCAGCAAACGGGCGCCGAGGTCGGAACGGCCGATGCGCCCGCCCGCATTGATGCGCGGCCCCAGGATGAAGCCGGCATGGTAGGTGCCCGGCACCTCGTCCAGCCCGGCAACATCGGCCAGGGCTCGTAGACCCGCATTGCGACGCGCCGCCATCACCTGCAATCCCGCAACCACCAGGGCCCGGTTGACCCCGAGAAGCGGCACCACGTCGCATATCGTGCCCAATGCGACGAGATCGAGCCACTGGCGCAGATCCGGCTCGGGCCGCTCACAAAACCAGCCGGCGTCGCGTAGCGTGCGGTTGAGCCCGACGACCAGCAGGAAGGTCACCCCGACCGCCGCCATGTGGCCATGCGGGCTGATGTCGTCCAACCGGTTGGGGTTGACCACCGCGACCGCCGCCGGCAACGCAGCCTCCGCCTCGTGATGATCGGCGACGATGACATCAAGGCCGGCGCCCACCGCCGCCTTCAGAGGCTCGTAGGCGGTGGTGCCGCAGTCGACGGTGACGATCAGGGAAATGCCCTCGCGACCCAGTGCCAACAGGGCATCGGCGTTTGGGCCGTAGCCCTCGGCCAATCGATCGGGGATGTAGATGCGCGCCTGGCTGCCGACGGCCCGCAGGTAACGAACCAGCAACGCCGCCGACGTCGAGCCGTCGACGTCGTAATCGCCGAAGACGGCAATGCGTTCGCCCTGCATGACGGCGCTGGCCAGCCGTTCGGTGGCGACGTCGAGGTCGCGCAAATGGCTGGGATCCGGCAATAACCGGCGCAGGGTCGGCGTCAGAAAGCTCTCGGCGTCCTCCAGACCGACGCCGCGGGCCGCCAGCACCCGGCCAACCACCTCAGGCAGAGCGAACCGCTGGGACAGCGCCATCGCCACCCGTTCGTCGAGCGGTCGGGCCTGCCAGCGGCGACCGGTCAGCGACTGCTCAACGCCCCGGAAGCTGTCTGCCTGCGGCGCGGCGCTGCCTGACGTCATCAACCGGTCAGGTCCCCGGGCGGATGACGTTCGCCCCCTTGGCGAAGTCGTGGTAGGCTTGGATGAAATGCAATGTCCCGCTCAGCGAGCGCATGACCAGGGAATGGGTCACCGCAACGCCGTAGCGCCGCTTGACCCCGCCCAGAATGACCCCGTCGGTCACGCCGGTCGCGGCAAACGTGACCTCGCTTCCCACCATGTCGGCCACTGAATAGATGCGGCCGGGATCGCCGCCCGTGAAGGCTGCCGCTTTACGCTTTTCGTCATCGTTGCGCACGATCAGCCGACTCTGCATCTGGCCCCCGACGCAGGCCAGAGCCGCCGCCGCCAGGACGCCTTCCCGGGCGCCGCCGCTTCCCATGTAGATGTCGATTCCGGATTCCGGCCAGACGGTAGCCACCACGCCGCTGACATCGCCGTCCGCTATCAACATGATGCGGGCCCCCGCTTCGCGAACCTTGGCGATCAATTCGCGATGGCGCGGTCGATCAAGGATGCAGACCACCAGGTCGCCGACCGCCGTCCCCTTGGCCCTGGCCAGTTCCTTGAGATTGGCCGCCGGTTTGGCGTCGAGGCCGATGATGTCGGCAGGCAATCCTCCGCCGACCGCAATCTTGTCCATGTAGACGTCCGGCACCTCCAGAAAGGCCCCAGACTCGGCGATGGCAATAACGGACAGGCCATTCGGTTCGCCCTTGGCGATGATCGTCGGCCCCTCGAGCGGCATGAGCGCGACGTCGACCTTGGGTCCGGCGCCGGTGCCCGCCTTCTCGCCGATGTGGAGCATCGGCGACGCCTCCGTGGCCCCCTCGCCGATACGAATCACCCCATCGATGGTCAAGCCCATCAACGCCCGGTGCATCGCCTCGACCGCGGCCAGATCGGCGGCCCGCTCGTCGCCCCGTCCGAGGAATCGGGAAGCAGCCACAGCCGCAACCTCGGTCACCCGCACGGCCTCCATGGCAAGGTTACGGGTGACCACCGTTTCTTGGCTCATGGCGCGTTTCCTCCGGACGTTGGCCGGGTCACTCCTTGGTGCCGGCGGGCGAAGCGAACGACTGCACGCGAATCATCCGAGGCGGCTCAATCACCGCATCAAGGGCGACGATGCGTTCCAGCGCCTTCACCATCGAGGCCTCGCTGGTCTCGTGGGTGGTCATGACCACGGGTACCGGCTCGCCCGGTGAGCGGCCTTTCTGCAGAACCGCCTCCATGGACACTTCGCAGTCGCGGAGCGCGGCGGCGATATCGGCGAAGACGCCAGGCCGGTCCACCACCATCAGCCGGATGTAGTAGCGCCCCCGATGGCCTCCCATCGGCGCACCCTTGAACGGATTGAGCACCGCGGCGGGCACCCCCAACGACGGAGCCCGGTTGCCCCGCGCGATGTCGGCCAGGTCGGCGACCACCGCCGATGCGGTCGGCCGTTCGCCGGCTCCCCGCCCCTCGTACATCGTGGTGTCGACGAAATCGCCGTCGGCCATGACCGCGTTGAAAACGCCGTCGACATGGGCGATCGGGCTGGCGATCGGCACCATGCAGGGATGGACTCGCTGCTCGATGCCGTCCTCGGTCAGGCGGGCGATGCCCAGCAGCTTGATGCGATAGTGCAGCTCGTCGGCGAACTGGATGTCCATGGCCGTGACGTGACGGATGCCCTCGATATGGACGGCCTTGAAATTGATCTCGCAGCCAAAGGCCAGACTGGTCAGGATCGAAAGCTTGTGCGCGGTGTCGATTCCGTCGACGTCGAACGACGGATCGGCCTCGGCGTATCCCAGCCTTTGAGCCTCGGCAAGGACGTCGTTGAACTCGCGCCCGCTCTCGCGCATGGCGGTGAGGATGTAGTTGCAGGTCCCGTTGAGGATGCCGTAGACGCGGGTGATCCGGTTGCCGACCAATCCCTCCCGCAGAGCCTTGTTGATGGGGATGCCGCCGGCTACCGCCGCCTCGAAGGCCAGGGTCACGCCGGCCGCCTCGGCCGCCTTGACGAGTTGGGCCCCATGGTGGGCGATCATCGCCTTGTTGGCGGTCACCACACTCTTGCCTGCGGCAATCGCCTGCTCGGTCAACTTCCTGGCGATGCCGTCGGCGCCGCCGATCAATTCGACGACAACGTCCGCCCCCGAATCCCGAACCATGGCCAATGCATCGTCATACCACGGATGCTGCGGCCACTCGGCCGCCAAGTCCTTGCGCAAGTCGCAGATCCCCACGACCTGGAACTCTCGGCCGCACCGTTGCTTCAGGACATCGGCGTTGTCGCGAAGAAGTCTAAGCGTGCCACCGCCGATCGTTCCCAGGCCGGCCACGGCAATCTTCAGCGGAGCGTCCTTCGGGTTCACCATTTCTGTTCCGTCCTCGCCGGCTGCCAGCTGTTTTTCTTCCACGTATCATCCATGCTTTCGTCGTATCGGGCGAAAAAGGCCTTGATGCTGCGGATCGCCTGTCGCGTTCGCTGGATGTTCTCGACGACGGCGAGGCGGACGTGGTCGTCGCCCTGCTCGCCGAACCCGACGCCCGGCGCCACCGCGACCTTGGCTTCGCGCAACAACAGCTTGGCGAACTCCAACGAGCCCATGTGCTTGAAGGCCGGCGGAATGGGCGCCCAGGCGAACATGGTGGCCGGCGGACTGGGAACCTCCCATCCGGCCGAGGCCAGGCCGCTGATCAGCACGTCCCGGCGCTCCTTGTAGCGCTGGCGGATCTGATCGACACAATCCTGCGGGCCGTTGAGCGCCGCCGCCGCCGCCACCTGAATCGGCGTGAAGGCGCCGTAGTCGAGGTAGGATTTGTTTCGAGCCAGGGCCGACACCAAACGCTTGTTGCCGGTCGCAAAGCCGATCCGCCAGCCTGGCATCGAATAGGTCTTGCTCATCGAGGTGAACTCGACCGCGATGTCGCGCGCCCCCGGAACCTGCAAGATGGACGGCGGCGGGGGAACGTCAAAATAGATTTCGGCGTAGGCCAGATCCGACAGAATGTAGATGCCGTGGAACCGACAGAAATCGACCACCTGACCATAGAAGTCGAGGTCGGCCAGATAGGCCGTGGGATTGTTCGGATAGTTGAGTACCAGCGCCGTCGGCTTCGGCACGCTGTGCTGGACCGCCCGCTCCAGCGCCGCCATGAATTCGGGCCCCGGCTCGACCGGGATGTTGCGGGCGGCCGCCCCGGCGATGATGAAGCCGAACTGGTGAATGGGATAGCTGGGGTTGGGGACCAGGATGACGTCACCGGGCGTCGTGATCGCCGACGACAAATTGGCCAACCCCTCCTTCGAGCCGATGGTGGCAACGACCTCGGTTTCCGGATCGACGCTCACGTTGAAGCGTCGCTCGTAATAGGCGGCATGAGCCTTGCGCAGACCGGGAATGCCTCGCGACGAGGAATAGCGGTGGGTGCGCGGATCCTGCACCGCCTCGACCAGCTTCTCGACGATGTGGGCGGGCGTCGCTGAATCCGGGTTGCCCATGCCGAAATCGATGATGTCGTCACCAGCCGCTCGGGCACGCGCCTTCATCGCATCAACCTGGGCAAACACGTAGGGCGGCAACCGCCGAATTCGGTGAAATTCCTGTTCCATAGTGACCATTCGTCGTGCAAATGAATGCCGTCCCGGCCCGGCCGGGCGCGGAAGTGCATTCTTATAGTGCCGTGTTCTCGGACGGTTTAGAAGTCGAGATAGACTTCGGTTCTCCGGTTCCCCGCCTCGCCGGACGGCATGACCTCATAATATAGGGGATTGGCATCCGCTTTGGCGACAATGACGATGTCCTGAGCGCGCGCGCCCATCTGGGACAGGGTCTTGGCCACCATCTCGGCGCGCTCGTTCGACACCTCGTAGTTCACCAGTTTGTGGTTGACGGGATCCATGTTGGCGGTCCGGCTGCTGGCATGGCCAACGACGCGGATGACACCCCCTCGTTCTCGCTGCAGGGCCACCACGTTGCGCAGGATCGTCCGATCGCGGGAGTCGAGATCGGCCGACCCGTTGGCGAACTGGATCGTTGCCACCTTGATCGAGCGGCCGCGAGCCGATCCGGCATCCGGAATGTTGCCCGCCCTGGATGCCAGGGTCCCGTCGCCCGCGGATGGCGATGCATACGCGGAAGACGAGGCATCGACGCCCGAAGACGACACAACCACGGTCTCGAATGGATCGCCGGCGGCGGGTTGCCGGCTCGGCCGCTCGGCAATCGTGGCGGCCGGCGCCGACGGCGGCACGGCAGGAGCAGGCGCGCCAGCCCGAAGTTGCGGCGGTGGCGGCGCCGATGTCGCAACGGGCGGCGCCGACGGCGTGGCCGCGCGCTCAGCCGGAATCGGTGCCGGAGGCGCGGCCGCCGCCGATGGTTGCGGCGCCTTGGTCGTCGGCAGGTCCGGCAACGCGGCCGGGCCGGCAGACGGGGCGGGCGCCGAAGGCGCGCTGCCAAGAACATTGGTCGGTGCGCCCTGACGAGAAACATCCTGGGCATAACGGCGGCGTTCACTGTCGGGCACCAAGCCCTGGGCAACCCGGGCACGTTCCTCGGCGCTCGAAACCTCGGGCTTGGACGGCACCGTCGCCAGATTGGGGAATGGCTCGTCGGCACCGGGGGCGGCCTGGTCTTTCGCCTCCGCCGTCGTGTCGCCGTCCTTGTCGCCGCTGAAATAATCGACGGTGTTCGTATACCATTTCACCGGATTGGCCGCATCCGGCACGCTGGAGCATCCCCCAACCACGACCCCGAGGGCGACCACCCCGGCGATCGGCCAGAAACCGCCGCTGCGCCCTGTCTCGCGCCGCTGCTTATCCTCGTTCTTCATGGTCGCCGGTGCCTCCTTCGCGC
>JAVEYE010000234.1:0-6384 GCA_034003665.1 Rhodospirillales bacterium
GGCGCGGACCCTGTGGCGTCTGAAGCCGGCGAAGTTGCCCGATGTCTGTCGGCATTTGGCCATTCCACTCAACCATCACCAAGCCGGATCGGATGCGCGGGCCTGCGCCGAGATCGTGATTGCCGCCGAGCAGGACGGCTGGTCCTTCTGACGCCTTTGTTGCCGGGAGGTCTGGACTCAGATGATCCGCTTGCGCAGATAGGTCACGGCCACCTCGGCGATCATCACCACGGCGAAGATGGCGACTAGAATCATCGCCGCTCGGTCCCAGTCGAACAGGCTCATCGATGATTCGAGAGCGACTCCGATGCCGCCGGCGCCGACCAGACCGAGGACCGCCGACTCGCGGACGTTGATGTCCCAGCGGAACAGGGCGATCGACCAAAATGCCGGCTGCACCTGCGGCCAGTAGCCCTTGGTGACGACGCTGATCCACGGCGCGCCGGCGGCCTGAAGGGCCTCGACAGGGCCGGGTTGGGCTTCCTCCAGGGCCTCGGCCAGCAACTTGCCGACGAAGCCGATGGAGCGAAACGCGATGGCCATGGTGCCGGCCAGGGCGCCGGGGCCGAAAACGGCGACGAACAACAGCGCCCAGACAAGAGAATTCACCGAGCGCGATGATACCAGGATGAGTTTTGCCAAGTAGTTGACGGTGACGCTGCGTGTGATGTTGTGCGCTGCCAGGAAGCCGACAGGCACCGCCAGAAACAGCGTGATGACGGTTCCCAATGTGGCGATGTGGATCGTCTCCATCATGGCTGCGTGGACCGTCGATGGATAATAGTCCCAGGCGATCGGCCACATGCGGCTGAACAGGTCGGCGACCTGCTCGGGCGCGTCATAAAGGAACTCGGGAATGATCTCGATCTGGCGAAGCGACACAACCAACGCGGCCACCATCGCCAGGTACCAGGCGAAACGGACCATTTTCTGGCGGGGGGTGAAGCGTTGCCATTGTGCTTGCGAGGCTATCATGGCGGGCCCCTACTGGAACACGGAACGAAGCCGCGTCGTGATGACCTCTGCGACCATGATGACGGCTATGATGGCGATAAGGATGGCGCATACGAAGTCGTAGTCGAAACGCTGGAACGCTGCGAATAGGGTGCCGCCGATGCCCCCGGCGCCGACTATGCCGACCATCGTTGAATTGCGCAGGTTGGAGTCGAGTTGGTAGGTGCAGAAACCGATGAAGCGGGCCAGGACCTGGGGCAGGACGCCGAACGTGATGACGTTGGCGAACGGCGCCCCGCTGGCTCGCACCGCCTCGACCTGTTTCAGAGAGATTTCCTCGATGGCCTCAGCAAACAGCTTGCCGATGAATCCGATGGAGGCGACGATGAGGGCAAGGATGCCGGCCAAAGCCCCGAAACCCACCGCCTTGACGAAAAGAATGGCGACGATCACCGGATGGAACGATCGGCAAATGGCGATGACCAGCCGGGCCGGCCAGGATACCCACAGGGGCATCAGGTTGCGCGCCGCCAGCAAGCCGACGGGCAGTGACAGCAGGATGCCGAAGAAGGTGGCGACGACGGCGATCTCCAGGCTTTCGCTGAGGTCGGAAAGCAGCAGTTCCCAGCGCTCGAAGTTGGGAGGCAGCATGCGGCCGACGAAAACGGCGCCGTGACCGAGACCGGCGAAGAACCGCTGCCAGGTGATGTCCAGCAGCGAGGCCGCGTAGACCACGTAGACGGCGATCCCGATCCACAGTGCCTTGCCGGTCCAACTCGGGCGGCCGACGAAGACCATGCCGTTGGGGGCCCGGGAAGCGCCAGGGGTCATTGCAGCCATTTCTCGCCCCCGTAGATCTTCTTCAGATGGTCGTCGGTCAGATCTTGCGGCGGGCCGTCGAAGATGATCCTGCCGCCCGACATTCCGACAATGCGCTCGGCAAAGCGGCGGCCCAGATGGACGTCATGAATGTTGACGACGACCGGGATGTCATGCTGTCCGGCAAGCTGGGTCATCAGTTCCATGATCTCGACCGACGTCTTGGGGTCGAGCGACGAGGTCGGCTCGTCGGCCAGCAGGATACGTGGCTTCTGCATCACCGCGCGGGCGATGCCGACGCGTTGCCGTTGGCCGCCGGACAGGGCGTCGGCCCGCTGCATGGCGAATTCCTTGAGCCCCACAATGTCCAGCAACTCATAGGCGCGGGCGACGTCGTCGGCGGGGAAGCGCCGCAGCCACGCGGCAAAGGGGTTGACGTAACCCAGCCGACCGCACAACAGGTTCTCGATCACGGTCAGGCGCTCGACCAGATTGAATTCCTGGAAAACCATGCCGATGCGCCGGCGCGCTTCGCGGAGTGCCCGGCCATGCAGACCGACCACGTTCTGCCCGTCGACCAGAATCTCGCCTCGAGTCGGCTCGACCAGTCGGTTGATGCATCGGATCAAGGTGCTCTTGCCGGTGCCCGATGGCCCGATGATGGCCGTCATCCCACGGCCGTTGATGTCGAGGTTGATGTCCGTAAGGACCGGGATGCCCCGAACATATTCCTTGTCGAGGTGGCGGATGACGAGGGAGCGGGCGTTCTGCCCGCTCTCCGTCGTGTTCGATGTCAAGCTGTTGGGAGCGTGCACCGGTCATACTCCCTTATTTCTTCTTCTTGGCCGCGTCGGCCTCTTCCTTCTTCTTCATTGCTTCCAGGCCGGAGCGGTTGAATGGCTCGTTGGCCCCTTCGGCGATGGTGCGGATGATCTCCCAGTCGGCCATGTAGGTGACCGGATAGAAACGATCGGCGCCGCCGAAAGTCTTCTGCATTTCAGGGGTAAAGCGATACGTGTGGAAGGCGCCGACGATCTTCTGTACCAGTTCGGGCTTGAGGTCGTGGGCATAGCCGAACGACGAGGTCGGAAACTTTGCGCTGCGGTAAATGATGCGGAAATCGTCGCCCTTCACCGTCCCACGCTCGACCATCCGGGTATAGACGTCGGAAGCCACTGGCGCGGCGTCATAGTCGCCGGTGCTGACGCCGATGACCGACTGGTCGTGCTTGCCCGAGTAGAGGACCTGATAGTCCTGATCGGGAACTAAGCCTAGCTTCGGGAATAATGCGCGCGGTGCCAGGTTGCCCGAGTTGGACGATGGCGATGTGTGGGCAACCTTTTTGCCCTTGAGGTCGGCCAGCGTCTGGAAGGGGCTGTCCTTCTTGACGATCATGATCAAGTTGTAGCCCTGGAATCCATCGGGGTGTCCCTTGACCGCCATCGGCACGTAGCCGGCCAGATTGACCGCGAAACCAGTCGGCCCGGTCGAGAATCCGGCGACGTGCAGGCGGCCGGAACGCATAGCTTCCAGTTGGGCCGAGTTTGAGTGGACGGAATAGTAGATGACCTTCTTGCTGGTTGCCTTCTCGAGATACTTCATGAAGTCGTCGAAGGCGTCCTTGTAGACGGCGGGGTCTTCCACCGGCGTGTAGGTGAAGACCAGTGTGCTCGGATCCTTGAACTTGCTCGCGTCCTTCGGCGGGTCGGCGACCAGGTCCTTGTCCTCGTCGCAGTACATCTCGTCGAGTTCGCCACGGTTCTTGCAGTTGTCGGCCAGGGCCGCGCCGACGGTGGCCATGGCGAAGCCGGCGGCCAACATGGCGCCGAACAGACGATGAGTCAGCTGCTTTTCGATAGTCATCCCATCACCTCTCTCTGTTTTGCAAGGAGAGCCGGATTCCTTGTAGGTGGTCCCGGCCATTCTTTTGGTTGGCCCAATCTTGGGATTATTTGTTCGAAAAAGAAAACACTTTTTCGTAATCGATCGGAAGCGCCGCATCCGGTGTTGTAATGCGCATGCCGTGGCGGGGGCAGGTCACCGAAGGGCGCGATGCGGTGGATTGTGACGGGCAGCTTGGCGGGCGGGGGGTGCTCGAAATCGAAAGCCGGCGGGGCAAGCCCGCCGGCCTCGATACGGCCATGCACCGGCAGGACGCCGGAATGCCCTTGGACGGCGGCAACGGAGCGCGACGCAATCCTTTGGCACGACAGCTCTGCGACGAGGGGGCATGGTCACCCTCCGTGCAGAAATGAAACGGCCTCCGTTTCATCCTACGCTTCCATCATGTCGGCAATGGTCGGACCGAACTGTGACGGCCGTCACAGGCGTCAACCGCCGGTGACGCTCATGTGGCGCTCGACCACCGGTCGCCTTGTGGTCGAGTCGATGACGAAGTCGTGCCCCTTCGGCTTGCGGGCGATGGCGGAGTCGATGGCGGCCACCAGTGCGTCGTCGCCCTTGCCGACGCGTAGAGAGGCGCGAAGGTCGGCGGCATCTTCCCGCCCGAGACACATGTAAAGTCTACCCGTGCAGGTCAGGCGGACACGGTTGCAGGACTCGCAAAAATTGTGGGTCATCGGCGTGATGAAGCCGAGTCGTCGCCCCGTTTCGGCGATACCGACGTAACGTGCCGGGCCGCCGGTTGAAAGCGTCAGATCCGTCAGCGTCCAGCGGCGCTCCAGCCGTGCCCGCACGTCGGAAAGCGGCAGGTAGTACTCGTTACGGTCGCCTTCTATCTCGCCCAACGGCATGGTTTCGATAAGGGAGAGGTCGAGTCCGCCCTTGCCGCACCAAACGATAAGGTCATCCAACTCGTCTTCGTTGATGCCCTTGAGCGCCACCGTGTTGATCTTGACCGCAAGTCCGGCGGCCTTGGCGGCGCTGATGCCTGCCAGAACCTCCACCAGACGGCCACCGCGGGTGATGGCCGCGAACCGGTCAGAATCGAGCGTGTCGAGCGAAACGTTTACTCGTTTGACGCCACAGGCCGCCAATTCGCCAGCGTATTTTGCCAGTTGGGTGCCGTTGGTGGTCAACGTCAACTCATCGAGCGCGCCGGTACCCAGATGGCGACCGAGCGAGCGGAACAACGTCATGATGTCACGCCGCACGAGCGGTTCTCCGCCGGTGATTCTCAGCTTCCGGACGCCGCGTCGCACAAAGACCGAACACACCCGGTCCAATTCCTCAAGCGTCAGCAGGTCTTTTCTGGGCAGGAATTCCATGTGCTCCGCCATGCAATACCTGCAGCGGAAGTTGCACCGGTCGGTGACCGAAACGCGTAGATAGGTGATCCTGCGCCCGAACGGATCGATCATTGAAAAACCTATCTGTCCCAGCCGACTCTCGGTCGGCCTACAGCCTTGGTGATGACGCTTACCGCCACGACTGAAAGATAGTCAGCCGATGGTGCCGTGTCTCCCTCATTTTTGTTGGGGTTTTGACGCGAAATGGATGCAGTATGGTGCAAGGGAATACAGCGGCGTGGGGATCGATGGCGGAACTGATGAATACCCGCGAGGTAGCCGAATACCTTCGGCTTAAGGAGCGCAAGGTTTATGACCTCGTGCACGAAGGGCGCATTCCGTGTACGCGCGTCACCGGCAAGTGGCTGTTTCCCAAGGGGCTGGTCGATGCCTGGCTGGCCGAGGGCACGGCCCTTCCCAATGATGTCGCGCGCCGGACCCGCCCAACGCCACGAGTGATCGTCGGGAGTCACGATCCCCTGCTCGACTGGTGCGTGCGCGAGTCGGGCTGCGACTTGGCGTCGCTGGCCGGCGGCAGCCTCGACGGCCTGCGCCGATTTGCCGACGGCGAGGCGATGGTATGCGCCCTGCATGTGCTCGATCCGGTCAGCGGCGACTACAACCTTTCGGCGGCTGAGACACTCGGCGCCGACGTCGTTCTCATCGAATGGGCCAAGCGCGAGCAGGGGCTGGTGGTGGCACCGGGCAATCCATTGGCGATCCGGGGAATCGCCGACCTCGCGCGGCCGGGATTGCGCGTCGCGCTGCGCCAGCAGGGTGCGGGCAGCCGCATCCTTCTGGACTGCCTTCTGGCGCAGGCGGGCATCCCCGCCAGCCAGTTAACCGTCCACGAACCGCCGGCCCGCAGCGAAACCGACCTTGGACAGGCGGTTTCCGAAGGGCGGGCCGATGTCGGCCTGGCGGTGGCCGCCGCCGCCCGGGCCTTCCGTCTGGACTTTGTGCCCCTCCGCCAGGAGCGTTGCGACCTGGTGGTTCGCCGTCGCGACTACTTCGAGCCGCCGGTCCAGGCACTGTTCGCTTTCACGCGTACGGCTGCTTTTGCGCGTCGTGCCGCCGAGATGGGCGGCTACGACGTTGCCGCCACCGGCCGCGTCGTCTGGAACGCGCCTTAGCGGTCGGCCGTCAAGCCGGTTCGAGCAGCCGATAGACCGACCAGCGGGCGGTCCCCGATACGACCAGCGGCGCAAGCTGGTCGGCCCACTGCCCCTGCGCCGGCAATTCGCCCAAACGGGCCCACGCCGACTCGATGTCGGCGAGTCCGCCGACGGCGATTTCGACCTCGATCGTCGATTCCGGGGCGCCCAGCGATCCAGTAACGATGCGGGCCTGCCCGGCCGACCAG
>JAVEYE010000235.1:0-6371 GCA_034003665.1 Rhodospirillales bacterium
GTTCCAATTCGCGCAGCCGGACCGTCTTCTCGTTGGACTGGCCCATCTGTCCCTTGATCTGTTCCATGCGCGCGCTGATGCGCATGAAGCGATCATCGGCCATCCGGGCTTCGTGCCGAAGGCCGCGCACGACCTTCTCGATTTCACCGCGGATCTTGCCCCGGATTTCGCCGATTTGCGCCTGGATGTCGCGCACTCTGGGATGCTTGCTGGTGTAGGTGGATGAAAGTTCCGCCGCTTGGCTTTCCAGCGCCGCCTGCTGGCCGCGCAGGTTGGCGATGAGGGGTGATTGAAGAACCGAAGGCAGGCTTTCCACGTTGGTCGGGTTCTCCAGACCCGACGTCGCCTGGGCAAGGCGCACTTCGGCTTCGGCCTTGGCGTTCTCGGCCGCCACCAGTTCCGCATTGAGCGCAGCCAACTGCTGCGCGATGACGGTATCGGACTTGGTTTCGTACAAGCCGTTCACGCGGCGGTACGTCTCGACCGCCCGCTCGGATTGCTGCGCATTCTGTTGCAGTTCGGTAATCCGCGTTTGCAGCCAAGCGTTGGCGCGGTCGGTCGCGCGTTGTTTGCGGGTCAACTGCTGCTCGATGTAGACGTCGGCGAAGGTGTTGGCGACGCGTGCCGCCGTGACTGGTTCTTCGGATTCGACCGAGATGCCGAGCACGTGCGAACGATTGAGCGGCGTCACCTCGACCCGGCTGAGCAGGCGTGTCTCGATCCTTTCCCACAGGCGCTGCTCCTTGGTCATCGGAGCGCCGCCGATCGCTGACCCATGGGCGTCATCTGCCGGCGTGGCGTCGGTGTGTTTCGGCGCGATCAGCCCGACCAGCTTGCCGAAAAGCCGGGAAGGCGAAAGGGTTTGTCGCCAGCCGTCTTTCGGCTGCAGGGCCGGGTTGAACTCTGGCGATTCGTCCAAGGCCAACCTGTAGGCCACCTTCTTTGCCACTTCGCGAGACGAAATGACGTACGCCTCGCTCTGCGTCGTTTCGGTATTGGGCAGGATGTTCTTGAGAACCGCTTCGATGTTGGCGACGTGGGGATCGGGGATGCCGATGAGAACGCGCACTTCCGCGGAATAGCGTGGCGTGATCACCGCGGCGGCCACGCCGCCGGCGCAGATGAAGGTGACGGTGACGCCCACCAACAGCCACTTACGGCGCCATATCTTGCGCACGACATCCCAGCCGTCTTCCTGGACAAGGCCCGGCGGGGGGACTCCTCCGTCGTAGTAGGGCGGCTTCCATGGGGTTTCCGGCAACGCGGAACCGGCGGCAATTCGGCGTATCTCTCTCATGGCGCCTCAGAAGAATCTTTCGCGCACGATGATCACGTCACCGGGCAGCACGGGCGTCGCCGGGCGGGCGTCGACCTGGCCGCCGGGCTTGCGCTGGATGTAGAACTCGTTCTCGCGGGCCCTGTAGGTGAACCCCCCGGCAATGGCGACGGCGTTGACGACGGTCATGCCGTCGACATACGAATAGCTCCCCGGTTTCCTGACTTCACCGACGATGTAGAACGGACGATAGTTCAGGATCTCGACGCTGACGTTCGGGACCCGCATGTACTCTTCAAGCTTGGTTTCCAGAACGGATTCCAACTGCGTCGATGTCAAGCCGCCGGCATCGACGGCACCCACCAACGGAAAAGTGAAGGCACCCCTGCCATCGACCTGGTGTTCGCCGGAGAGCGTCACGTCGCCGAACACGTGGACGCGAACCTTGTCGCCCGGACCCAGGTGATATTCTGCCGGCGTGGGGGCGGGGGCCGCCAGGTCCATTGATGGGGGGGCTTGGCATGCGACAACCGGAAGGGCCATCGCGAAGGCCAAGACAAGGTGGCACCACCTTCGCGGGCGGCGGAAGGATTTCTGGGTCATCGGTGTCCTCGCATCGGTTTCAAGGCCCCCCCCCCACCGAGACGCAGCCTCTCGGCGATGCTAGCAGGCTGATCGGGTTGGCGACTGTGATCAATCGGTGGCCACCCCTGTGATCTGGATCGCCGGTCGCGGCGTCGGTCCCGTGGAATGGCGGCGGCACAACCAGTCCCAGGCGTGTTCCAACTGGGTTTCGAGCGTCTCGAAGGCGGGGGTCCAGCCGAGTTCGGCACGGGCCAACGTGGCATCGGCCAACAGAACCGGTGGATCGCCGGCACGCGGCGGATGCCGACGTGTGGGGATTGCGCGGCCGGTGACGCGCACTGCGGCATCGATGACCTCCAGCACGGTGAAGCCCTGGCCGTTTCCCAGGTTGTACGCGGCGACGACGGCGGGGCCTTCCATCTTGCGGAGGGCCAGAACGTGGGCCGCCGCCAGGTCGGCGACATGAACATAGTCGCGCACGCAGGTGCCGTCGCGGGTGGGGTATCCGTCCCCGTATACGTCGATGCCGTTCCTCATTCCCGCCGCCGCCTCGAGCACGAGCGGGATCAGGTGGGTTTCCGGGTCGTGGCACTCGCCCAGTTCACCCTCTGGGTCGGCCCCCGCGGCGTTGAAATAACGCAGCGACACTGATCGGAGGCCATAGGCCAGCGCATAATCCTGGAGGATCTGCTCGCACATGGCCTTGGAGTGGCCGTAGGGATTGACCGGCCTGATCGGCGCGGTTTCCCGGATGGGCAGACTGTCGGGTGTGCCGTAGACCGCGGCGGTCGACGAAAAGACGATGCGGCCGATGCCGTTGCGGCGCATGCCTTCGAGCAGTGCCAGGAAACCGAGGAGGTTGTTCCGATAGTATTTGGCAGGCGCCACCACCGACTCGCCGGCCGCGATGAACCCGGCCAGATGGATGACGCCTTCGGGTCGGTGTTCGGCCAAGCAGGCGGCCAGCCGCGTTTCGTCTTCGAGGTCGCCGACCTCAAGGGGACCCCACTGGACCGCTTCGCGACGACCACCGGAAAGATTGTCGTAGACGACGGGGCGATAACCGGCCCGCGCCAGCGTCTTGCACACGTGGCTGCCGATGTACCCGGCGCCGCCGGTGACAAGGATGGTTCGCGCCATGGCGTTCTAGGCCCTGCCGTAGTTGTCTTCGAAACGGACGATGTCGTCCTCGCCCAGGTAGGTGCCGACCTGCACCTCGATCAGGTGCAGCGGAATGTTGCCCGGATTTTCCAGCCGGTGCAGGGACCCTATGGGAATGAACACCCATTGGTTTTCGTACAGCAGGCGGGTCTGGGTGCCGCAGGTGACACGGGCAGTCCCGGTCACCACGACCCAGTGTTCGGCGCGGTGGTGGTGCATCTGCAGGCTCAACTGCGCGCCCGGCTTGACGACGATATGCTTGACCTGGAAGCGCGGCCCGAGGTCGATTGACTCGTAGTGGCCCCAAGGTTTGTAGGCGCGCTTGTGCTGGGACGATTCAGGCAGCCGCTTGTCGCTCAGCCTTTGCACCAGCCGGCCCACGTCGGCCGTGCGCGAGGCATGGGTCACCAACAGGGCATCGTCGGTGTCGACCACCACGACGTCGTCAAGCCCGAGCACGGCAACCAGCCGCTCGTCGGCCCGGATGTAGGAATTCTGGACGTCTTCCACGAAGACGTTGCCCTGCAGCACGTTGCCGTTGTGGTCGGCTTCCTTGACGTCGCGCAGGGCGCGCCACGACCCGATGTCGTTCCAGGCCATGTCGGCGGGAATGATGACGGCGCGGTCGGTATGTTCCATGACCGCATAGTCGATGGACAGATCGGGGGCGGCCGCGAAGGCCTGCGAGTCGAGGTGGACGTAAGGATCCTCGACCCGGCGGCGGGCGACGGCCTCGCCGGCGGCGGTGGCGACCGCCGCGCTGTAAAGGTTCAACTGGTCCAGAAAACTGTCGACCGACAGCACGAAGATGCCGCTGTTCCAAAAGTGGGCGCCATCGGCGACCAGCAGGGCCGCGGTTGCCTGATCCGGCTTCTCTACGAAGCGTTCCACCGCATAGACGCCGTCACCCCCGCCATCCAGCGCGGATCCCCGTTCGATGTAGCCGTAGCCGGTTTCGGCGTGCGTCGGCTTGATGCCGAAGGTGACCAGCCGGCCGTTGGCGGCCGGCTGGATGGCGCGGAACACCGCTTCGGTGAAGGCGGCCCCGTTGCCAATGTAGTGGTCGGCGGGCAGGGCCAGCATGATGGCCTCGGGATCGCGTTCCCGCAGATAGGCCGCGGCGGCGGCCAATGCCGGTCCGGTATTGCGGCTGACCGGCTCGCAGAGGATCGCTTCCGGAATCATGTCGATGGCGGACAGTTGCTCGACCACTAGAAAGCGATGGTCCTCGCTGCACACCACGACGGGGGAGCGCAGGCCGATCAGGGTGCGGGCCCGCTCCGCCGTTTCCTGCAGCATCGTCCGTTCGGACGCCAGCGCCAGAAGCTGCTTCGGATAGGTTTTTCGGGACAGCGGCCACAGCCGCTTGCCCGCGCCGCCGCAGAGGATCACCGGGTACAGATGTTGGGTCTGGCCGAGAGATGCCCGCTCATTCGACAGAATGATGTTCATTGTCGTCTCCGCATGGATACCGTAGGTCTCGGGGGGGGCTCGAGGTCATCCATCCGAGGGGATCCCTCTGCCTTGGTTCGGCGCCATGACCCGGCCAAATAGGGACCTCACCCTGCCGGCGTCACCGATGGAGCGATTGCATCGGCGGGGTGACGCCCCGAAAGTCCGAAGGCCCTGGCCGCGCCAGCGGCCTGGCCGGCCTCGACGCGAGGCGTCGTGCGCCACCGATAACCGAAGCCCGGATAGTTCTCGATCTCCGAGAAATCGCCGTCGATCGCGCGGAACCGATTGCGGATCTTGCGGATCAACGATCGCACGTTGCTGCGATAGCCATGCTGGCCGTCGCCGGCCATGAAACCGGCGCCATGCACGACGTCGTAAATCTCGCGGTAAGAAACTTCTTCTCCGGCCCGGCAGGCAAGAAGGCGAACGATCTTGAATTCCGTCACGGTCAGCGGAACTTGCGATTTCCGCCAAAGGGCACGGTGGCTCTGCAGCTTGAGGTCGAGGTGACCGAGCGTCACCGAGTGGAGAGCCGGCCGCTCGGGCGTGGGGATGAACTTGCCGCCGCCGATCAGCAGGCGCACCCGTTTGGCCCCGATCGACGGGCTTCGGGTCTTGCTGAGGAAATCCGCCGCCCCGCTTTCCAGGGCCATTTCCTCGATCTCGTCGTCGCACTCCGCAGCTACAATGGCGGCGGGTGGCATCACGCCGAAGCTCCGGAAGCGGATCAGAAGATCGATCCCCGATATTTGAGGAAGGTCGGCGTCGATCAGTACCGCGTCGATGCCGCTGCCGTTCGTCACATACTGTAGGGCGGCGCGATGATCGTCGAATTCGAGGACGAACATCTCCTGCGCGCGCAGTCTGGCTGCAAGCGCGGTGCAATACTGGTCGTCGGCATGAATAAGCACGACGCGAGGAGCCGAACTCGCCCATCGAATCATCGAGGGAGATCTGTCGGACCTCGATGGCTCGCACGTTTGTGATGGCCGTCCTAGGAAGGGCGGGGCGTCCATATTCGTATTGATCAACGCTTGTCTCATCACATCACCTGTTTTGCTTCGATGCTCCTGCAATCCGCCCATGCAAAGTTGCCGGAATGTCGTCGGCACCGTCTTCGCATGAAGGGGAGAAATCGGACCGGACAACGGTGGGACAGCCGTCTGACCGTTCGCGATCCCTTGCGGTTCAGCCTCGCCCGAGGCGCCACAACCTCGCTCCCCTGCCGCGCTGCAATCATGGGTTGATATGCCGTGATCAACCTGTGAACGACGCGATCCTCGAATCAACAGACGGAATTGCCGTTGGGATTATTCCCGCTGTGAAACGAGCGTCTTTTTGTGATGCCGAATTGCCGCACCAGGCGGGGAATAAACGAGACCGCAAAGAGTCCTCTCAGGGAGGGGCGGAACATCTTGCCGCAGCGGCGAACTGCGCAACGGCGTAACGTGTCTTCCGCTGTTCGGCTCAATCGTGACGCCCAACGTCAGGAAGAAGGCGTCCGATGGAATGATCATCTGGTTTATCGCTGCCGCCTGCGGACTTGGTGTGGTCGCCGCTGCGATCGCGCACGCAAAAGGCCGGTCGCCCCTGCTGTGGGGACTGGGCGGCACCATTCTTGGAATCGTCGTGGTGCCTTATCTGGCGCTGGCCGCAGGCCGCCAGGATGGACGCAGCTGGCGCCCCGAACGTTTTGGGCTGCCTGGCCGTGGAGGTCATTGTCCCCACTGTGGCGCCAGGGTGGATTCCGATGCAATTATTTGTCGTGTCTGTCGAAAGCCCTTGGTCACTCGGCCCTCCAGCGAGGCTCCAGAGGCGGTGCAGCGGCGCTCGGACGACGCAGACCGGCCGGCCCGGGAAGGGCGGGCCGCAACCGCATCGGTTAAACCATCGG
>JAVEYE010000236.1:0-6193 GCA_034003665.1 Rhodospirillales bacterium
CCACCACCGAGTCGCCTACCGCTAGCGGCGACGACTTCGACCTCGTCACCTGGCTGGTGATCAAGTGAAGACCCTCCAGCTCATCCAAGAACGTCGCCTGCAAATCCCCATGACCGCGTCATGGTATCTTTCGGATATCGGCCACGCCCAAGGGTTGCAGGAGCTGTTCACGCGGCAGTCTCCCCAGCGCCTCAAGGTGCTGAGAGAACATGCCATCGCGCAAAGCGCAATTTCGTCAAATCGCATTGAAGGCGTGGAAATTGACCAGGCGCGGGTCGGCACGGTGGTCTTCGGTCAGCCAACGCTGAAAGACCGGGACGAAGAGGAAGTCGCCGGCTATCGCGACGCCCTCAAGCTCATTCACTCCCGGGGCGCAGCGCTGCCGGTATCCGAGAAAACCATCTTGCTGCTCCACCAGCTCTCTCGCGGCACCGCTTGGGACGCTGGCCAGTACAAGGACAAGCCGGTTGACATTATCGAGAAACTGCCCGACGGCGGCGAGCGTATCCGATTCCGGAGTGTTTCCCCTGCGGAGACACCAGCGTTCACGCGGATCTTGACGACGCTTTGGCAGGACCAGAGCCGCGATCGCGGCATTTCACCGTTGATCGTCATGGCCGCCTTCAATCTCGACTTTCTCTGTATTCACCCGTTCCGTGACGGTAATGGCCGCGTTTCCAGGCTGCTGCTGCTGTTGACCGCCTACCACCTCGGCATCGAGGTCGGACGATACATCAGCCTGGAGCGGATCATCGAGGATAACAAGGAGCGGTACTACGAGACGCTCCAGCAAAGTTCTCAAGGCTGGCATGAGGGCAAGCACAACCCTTGGCCCTACATCGGCTATCTTCTCTACATCATCAAACTGGCCTATGGTGAGTTCGCGGAGCGAGCCGGCCAGATCAAGGCCCGGAAAGGCGAAAAAACTGCACTGATCGAGGCTGCAATCGCCAAACAAGATGGGCCGTTCACCGTGTCCGACATCCGCGATGCCTGCCCCGGCGTGGGCGTGGACCTGATCCGCAAGATGCTTGGTCGCCTCAAAGGCGTGCAAATCGAGTGCTTGGGCCGCGGCCAGTCCGCCCGATGGCGACGATTGAATTAGGTATCATTCAATGAATTAGGTATTGAAATAGGTATCGCAAGCGGGCCATGAAATTCCCGGAGGGCATCGTGACTGAATTGTCTACCAGGACGTCGCGCCCATGACCACCGTCGCTGACATGGAAATGGCATCCTTGACGCTGATTGAAGACAAGATTCTGACCCTGCGTGGACAGAAAATCATGCTCGATCATGACCTCGCCAGGCTGTACGGAGTGGCGACAAAGGCCCTGAATCAGGCCGTGAAGCGGAACCGCGGGCGGTTCCCGGCTGAATTCGCGTTTGTCCTGACGCCGGAGGAGTTTGCGGACTTGAGGTCGCATGCGGCGACCGGTTCCGCTGAGCTTGCTGGCGGCATGCGGTCACAAATTGTGACCGCATCGAAGAAAAGGAACGTAGGGCATCCCCCGATTGCCTTCACCGAACACGGTGCGATCATGGCCGCCACTGTGTTGAACAGCCCGAAGGCGGTGGAAATGAGCGTGTTCATTGTCAAGGCCTTTGTTCGCATGCGGCAAGCATTGCTCTCCCGCCATGATCTCGAGAAGCGCTTGGACCAGATCGAGAAAGTCCTCCTCGTCCATGACGACGCCCTCAAGGACCTCTATCAAAAGCTCCGCCCGTTGTTACTGCCGCCCCCCGGACCCGAGCGCAAGCCGATCGGCTTCGGCGTCAAGGAGCCCCGCGCCGCCTACCGATCAACCAGGAAGTCGCGCCCATGACCACCGCCACTGACCAGCGCGAAGCCATCCGTGAAGCCCTCCGGGAATTCCTGGTAGTGCCAGGGGCGGCCCGCCCCTCGTCTTCACCCCAAAGAATACCGGGGCAGGCTGCCCCGGCCACACGCCCCCTCGCCGACGCCGCCAGAAACCTCCTCGCCACCCTCGGGTATGAGTCCGAGCGCCGCCTGCCCATCGTCAGCACCCAGCAGTTCTGTGCCCAGCTCGATCCCGGCGGCAAGCTCACCGACCGTGAACGCGAGGCCTTGGATCGCCTCTCCTCGCTCCATCTCCTCTTTCAGGTCACGGACGCCGAACTCGCCACACACGGCGACCTGTTTGACGATCCCGAATCCCTGCAACCGACCAAGATCGAGTCCTACCTCTTCTTCGCCGCCGAGCTGCCGTCCGGACATTACGCCCGCGGCGACCTCTCTGCCCTCGTCCGCGCCATCAACAAGCCGCTGCCCATGCCGGCGTTGATCCTCTTCCGCCATGGCGAGAACATCTCCCTCGGCATCATTCACCGCCGCCTGAGCAAGCGCGACCAGAGCCGCGATGTCCTCGAAAAGGTTACCCTCATCAAGGACATCGCCTGCGCCGACCCCATCCGCGCCCACCTGGAAATCCTCAACGACTTTGTCCTGGCCAACCTCGATGACGACTTCGGCGTCCCGAACTTCGTCCGCCTCCACGAGGCCTGGCAGAAGCGCCTCGGCTCCTATGCCCTCTCCAACGACTTCTACCGCGAGATTGCCGACTGGTATTTCTGGGCGCATCACCAGGTGGACAACGGCGCCATTCGCCTGCCGCTGCACTGCGACACCGAGCAGGAGAAATCCCTCTTCCTCATCCGCCTGCTCACGCGCCTCATCTTCTGCTGGTTCCTGGTGGAGAAGCGCCTCCTGCCCGCAGGGCTCTTTCGCGACCGTTCCCTGAAGGAACTCATCAAGGATCTGTCTCCCGACGCCTCCACCTACTATCACACCGTCCTGCAAAACCTCTTCTTCGGCACCCTCAACATGCCGTTTGAGCAGCGTGGGTTCCGGGAGAAGAGGAAGGCCGGGGAGAAGTACGACAAGAACTTTGGCATCACCAATCTCTGGCGTCACGAGACCGACTTCCGCACGCCCGCCGACTGGCTTGCCCTCGCCGCCCGCGTCCCCTTTCTCAATGGCGGCCTCTTCGACTGCCTCGACGACAAGACCGGCAAGAAGCAGGACAACTTCATCCTCGACGGCTTCTCCGACAATCCCAAGCTCGCCTGCCACCTGCCCAACGACCTTTTCTTCGGCCCCGAGCGGGCCGTGGATCTCTCCAAGGACTATGGCGAAGAGACGAAGCGCACCGCCCGCTCGAAGAAGGCCAAGGTCCGCGGCCTCATTGAAATCCTCTCCCGCTACAAGTTCACCATCGAGGAGAACACCCCGCTCGAGGAGGAAATCGCCCTCGACCCCGAATTGCTCGGCAAGGTCTTCGAGAACCTGCTCGCCTCCTACAACGAGGATACCCGCACCACCGCCCGCAAGGCCCTCGGTGCCTTCTACACCCCCCGCGAAATCGTCTCCTACATGGTCGACGAGTCCCTCAGGTCCTATCTCGCCACCCAGGTTCCCCGCTGCAAGGGTGCCCTCGAAGACCTCTTTTCCAACAAGGCCACCCTCAAGGAAGTCAGGCCCGACGCCCGCAATGCCCTCATCGCCGCCATTGGCCACATCAAGATCCTCGACCCCGCCTGCGGCTCCGGCGCCTTCCCCATGGGCGCCCTCCACCGGCTCGTGGATCTCCTGCAGAAGCTCGACCCCAACAACGAGTCCTGGAAACGCGACCGCCTCGCCGAGGCCCGCCGCTACCGCCAGCTCCTGGCCGAGTCCGGCGCGGGCAAGGACGAAGTCGCCGCCTGCGACACTCGCATCGCCGACATCGAGAAGTCCTTCGACACCCGCTTCCACGCCATCGACTATGCCCGCAAGCTCTACCTCATCGAGAACTGCATCTATGGCGTCGACATCCAGCCCGTCGCCGTCCAGATCGCCAAGCTCCGCTTCTTCATCTCGCTCGTCGTCGATCAAAAAGTCGATCCCCAGGCCGACAATCTCGGCGTCCGCCCCTTGCCCAACCTCGAAACCCGCCTCGTCGCCGCCGACACCCTCATCCCTGTCGAGAAGGCCGAGAGCGACCTCTTCTCCGGCGAGATCGACCGCCTCCGCGCTGAACTCGCCGCCATCCGCCACGGGCACTTCAACGCCCGCAGCCCCGACGCCAAGCGACAATGGCGCGACGCCGACGCCGCCAAGCGCCAGGAGATCGGCGCCCTCCTCGAACGCGAGCACGCCATCCCCCGCGACGCTGCCCGCATGCTCGCCGCCTGGGATCCCTACGACCAGAACGCCTCCGCCCCCTTCTTCGATTCCGAATGGATGTTCGGCCTCCCGGTCGGCAAGATCCACGTCGGCGACAAGTCCCCCGCCACCCTCCTCGGCAACTTCGCCTTCGTCAACGAAACCCCAGGCCAAATGGAATTCCCTGACCCCGCCACAAAGGAATTCGATTCCGGTTTTGATGTCGTCATCGGAAATCCACCGTATGTGCTAATTCAGGCTGGGATGAGAAATGATCCACGCCTTCAACGATTTAGGAACATCTACGAGGTAGCATCCTACAAAATAGATCTTTACCACCTGTTCATTGAACGTGGAATAAAACTCCTCAAGAACGGTGGATCTCTCTCCTACATTACGCCGTCAAACTTTGCTACCAACAATTACTGCGTTACTCTCCGTAGTTTTCTACTTAGAGTCTCACAGATTCGGCAATTTCTGACCTTCGATGAAAACGTGTTCCAGGCGAGCGTTAACAATTGGGTCTTTCTCCTTTCAAAAGGCTCTTCTTCGGGTGCTACGAAAATCGGCTTCTACAAAGGTGCCATTAACTCTGGAGCACTCACACTAGACCTTATCGCGATTCTTGATCAACATGCGATTCAACAAGGGCAGGGGCTTCTAATTCCTCCAAGCGATAGCAAGGCAGGAGCCGTTCTCGAAGCCTTACAGACGGGCAGAAAGACTCTCGGCGACATCGCTACTGTGAACTTTGGGATGCAACTCCGAGACAGGAAACAGTTTCCTAGCGATGTCATTAATGGAGAATCTGAAAAAAAACGAATTACGCGACATCACAGACCTTGCCTCACCGGTCGCGATATACGCAGGTTCGCAGTTATTTACGGCGGTCTTTATTGCAACTTTAATTACGAGGCTAAAAGAGGGGGCTGTTGGAGCGAAAGTGTTCACTCAGCTTCAGACAAGATTCTCGTTCGTCAAATTGGAGAATTTCCAGAAGGAGGGCTAGACTTAAAAGGATATGCTGTGCTCAACACGGCATTCATGATACTACCACAGCAAAGTGAAAATATTCCAAAAGTTTCACGGGTTCTTCTTGCAATCATTAATTCACAGTGCGTGCGCTTTTACTGGACTAATCGATTCAGAGACGACCGAAAAGCATTTCCAAAGATCAAAGGTGAATACCTGAAGCTGCTTCCAATTCCTGAAGTTGGCGAATCACAGGCTGATCTGATTGCTGTCGTGGTCAATGCGCTGATCACGATAACCTTCGACTTCTCCGTCTCCTCTCCCGCCTCCCCAACCACCCGCGACCCATTAATGCTGGCGTATTGGGAACGTATTCTGAACGGGCTGGTGTACGAACTATACTTTCCTGACGAGGTGCATGCCGTCGGCCTGCGCCTCTTCGACCTTGTCGCCCAAGCCCAACTTCCGGACATCAATGCTGTTCCCGAGGCATCGCGTTTGAAGACGTTGCGTCTGAAGTTCGAGGAGCTATACGACGGCGCGCATCCCCTGCGAATTGCACTGGACAAGCTCCAAACCCTGGATACTGTAAAGATCATCGAGGGGAAGGCATGAAAGCACGATCCAAAGAATTGCTGGACCGTGCCATCGCGGCGACTGTTGCGGCAATCGAAATTTACAATAAGCCGGACTTCCTTTACCGGGAGCAGACTTTCGCCGTCCTCGCCATCAATGGCTGGGAGCTACTCCTAAAAGCGAAATGGTTGGTTGACAATAAAAACAACATTAAATGCCTCTACGTTCGCGAGAGGATAGTCCTCAAATGCGGAAAACGTGGCAAAAAGATCCGCATCAAGCTCACGCGATCGGGTAATCCTTTTACCCACAGTATAGACTACTTAGCCATCAAGCTCGTCGAGCAGGGTCGCCTTGACGCCAAAGCCTGGCAAAATCTACAGGCGCTGCTTGAGATTCGCGATTCATCCATCCATTTCTACAATCGGTGTGGTAACTTCGCCTTGCGCCTGCAAGAGGTGGGAACAGCGTCGCTCAAGA
>JAVEYE010000237.1:0-6182 GCA_034003665.1 Rhodospirillales bacterium
ACGGAGCCCTCGAATAACCCCGCTTTCTCATTCAGACACAGGGTCTTTTCCTCGACGGGATGCGCCAGTTCCACCACGAAGACGCTGTAGGTATCGTCGCCGGAACCGCGCGTCTCGATCCGGCCCGAAACGCCCTCGAACGCTTCGAGGGGCTCGATCCATTCTTCCTCGCCGAGCGGAGTGGGCTCGGTGAAGGTCACCTTCCGGTCGGTAATGGTGAGCCGCCTGGCGCTCTGGCGAAGGGCCTCGCCCCGCCGGTAACACGCAACGGTGGCGATAATGAGTCCCACCGGAACGGAGGTGCAGAACAGGAGCGTGGGGAGCGAGCCTCGTATCACGCTGGATTGAAGAATGAGCAAGTACTGCACAACCGCCACGGCGGTGGCGGCCACGCCGTAGCGCAGGGCGAATCTCCGAAGGCGTTCGGCTTCGCGAATATCGCCCGCATGCAGACACGAGAGCGGCAACATACGAAGATCGTCCGGCTCGATACCCCAGGCTTCGTTGCCCACCCGCCCCTCGCTCAGACGCCACGAGAAATAGGCAAGCCCAATTTCCACCACCAACACCGAGACTGTGACAAAGATGAGTCCGATGAAAACCAGTACGATCCAGATGGGCTGCTGTTTTGCATACGGCGCATATTCCTTTTCAGGGTTCAGCGTCAGGGCCTTTTCACGGTCAAGCCGCGCACCCTCGAGATCCCCCTTATCGAACTTGACCTTGCCGCGCGCATAGTGGGCGTCGGCCGATTGCGGCTCGAGTTCAATCGCCTTGGACAGGTCGGTCAGCGCTCCATCCAGGTCGCCCGACCGCCATTTCCCATGAGCCTGTTTGACGAGATCTTTCGCCTGATTCTCCGTCCCCTCGGCCGCGAAGACGGACACCGCCGCCAGCAACACAGCCAGACCGAGCATGACCCGCACCGTGGATCTGTTCATGGCGCCCACTCCCCGCTATCGCTTTCGCACCGCGCCCATCATGTTGTACGCAACGCAGTAATCCACATACTCGGATATCGTGTTCTCGAAGAGCCCCGCAAAGACTCGTCTTACTCCCTGGCCGAAGAAGTAGATGTAGAGGAACAGCAGCCAGGGAAGCGCCTGAGTAGGAGCGTGTCCACTGAACCCCAGAACATCGACTGCGCCCACGAAGGCCACCACGAACATCAGGTTGGAATAGGCGAATTCGCCAAGACTGCGGAAGACGCATTCCAGCGC
The DNA here is from genome assembly GCA_034003665.1 of Rhodospirillales bacterium. GTDB lineage: Bacteria > Pseudomonadota > Alphaproteobacteria > Rhodospirillales > Shumkoniaceae > Shumkonia. The sequence continues at coordinate 1,221 of JAVEYE010000237.1, forward strand.
CAGTCGACGGTGCTTCGGATTCAACGTCCGTACAATGCGGGGCAGCCGCTGGAGCAGCGAGAACACCGCGTACAGTGCCGGCCAGATTCCCGCTCGACCCAGAAGGCCGATTCCGAGAATTACCCCGCCGTAGTAGAGAAAAAAGAATGCCGCGAATGCGACCCGCGACGAGCGGTTGCGACCCGATCCGTATGCGGCATCGAGAAAGAACCCGCCCCATAGGGCCACTACCTCGATGGCAACCATGTATCCCGCCCCGGCCGCCAACGAAGCGTCGAACCAGGAGGGAAAAAGATACGCCACGAGAAAGAACAGGGACAGGCAGAAATCCGGCATTGCGCCGAGGACGCCCTTAACGAGGCCGCGCCGCCATTCGATGTTCCTGGGCAGTCGCGTGAGCACTGCGGCGGGCAGCATGGCGAGGACCGTGTCGTGATAACCGTGAACGGGCGGGCGCCTGACAAACCGGTCCCGGTTCAAGCCAACCTCAATGGGCTCCTCGGAGCCTTCCGGCCAGACTACATCGCCGTCTTTTAGGTAACGGTATTGGATCAGGGCCGCAATATGACTGGCCGTCAAAGGGCCCACCCGCCTTAAGTCGGGCGCTTCAATAAAGTACGCTCGCTCCTCGTCAATGGCGGCATCGCAGAACACTCCGGAAAGTCCGCCCGTGGAGACCGGCTCCCTGTCTTCCGCTTCCTCGATTGCCATTTCCAGCCCTCGTCTCGCTGCCTGCGGAGAACAAACGCAGCCCATACCGAATGCCGATTGCCCCAACAATCTTCATTGCACTATATCCTGCCCGCAGTCCATTTTATACACAAGTAGGCAAGGATGGGAAGCACCGATGCCAACCCCCTCCTGTCATACCCATTGCCTCAGTGCTCCCAGTTTCCATTTGCCTGCTGTTCGAGCGCGCTTCAGCGGGCTCGAACAGCAGGTAAATGGAAACTGGGGAGCACTGAGATCGATTCCCGGCCGTCGATTCCCAGCCGTCTTGTTGCGGCCCCCGCGCTTCGCTTACACTGGGGCGCCGACGTCGGCTGATTCCGGGTGACAAATTGGGAGGGTTTATGGACATTTCGATTGCGGCGTACTCGTTCCACGGGTTGCGCGAGGCGGGATTGATGGACGGCTTCGGTTACCTTGAGACTGTCAAGTATCGCTACGGCCTCGATACGGCGGACATCTGGAACGGCATCCTCGGCCCCGACGAAATCATCCTTCAACCCGACTACCGCAAGAAACTCACCGCCGCACTCGCCGAGCGCGAGATGTCCGTCGCCAACTACCACGCCGACGGGTGCCACGTCTGGGAAGACGACCCGGAGTTGCGCGAGAAGCACCGCCAGTCCGCCCTTGCGCACCTTCACTTCGCGGAGACCATCGACGCCAAGACCGTGCGAATCGACGCCGGTGGCCAAGGCAACACCTGGACCGAGGAACAGTTTGACCACATCGTCGAGCGCATGCGCGAGTTCGCCGAGATCGGCTGGAATGCCGGTTTCCGTGTAGGGCCGGAGTCGCACTGGGGCCCCGAACTCGTCCCCGACAACATGGAGCGGCTTGCGCGCGCCGTGGACCATCCAGGCTTCGGAATACTGCTCCACCTGGGCCATTGGGAGAACGCCCCGATCGAGGAAGGCGACCGCCGGCTCGCGCCGTGGGCCATCCACACGCACGTCGACGCGAAGACCACGGAGACGCGGCTCGAATCGGCCATGCGCATTCTTCTCGAGGCCGGTTATACGGGCTATTGGGGCGTCGAGCATCACTCGGGCCGCAACGAATACGCCGAGGTCGAGTACCAATTGGCTGAGGTGAGGCGGGTTCTGTCGCGCATTCGACTTGGGATCGAGGAGTACCGGCAGCAGTTGCAGGCGGACGACAATCCGCTGATTCCGCACGCGTAACAAGGGGGCATCGTGGACGCAACGTATCGCACGGTCCGCGTGGGCATCATCGGCGTAGGACAAATCGGCAAGCAGCACCTCGAAGGCTACAAGAAGATGTCCGACGTCGAGGTGGTCGCGATTTGCGACATCGACGCGCCGGAATTGAAGCGGGTCGCGGAATTACAAGCGGTGCCCAACGCCTATGCCGACTACCATGACCTCTTGGACCGCGACGACATCGAGGCCGTCGACGTCTGTCTGCACAACAACCTGCACGCGCCGGTAACGATCGCCGCATTGGAGGCGGGCAAGCACGTCTTTTGCGAGAAACCGATGGCGGGGGCCTACATCGACGCGAAGGCCATGATGGATGTATCGAAACGCTGTGGCCGGCGTCTCAGCATTCAGCTCTTCACCCTTTTCCTGAAGGAAACGAAGGCCGCGCTGCGCCTCATCGACGAGGGACGCCTGGGCAAGCTTTATCATGGCCGGTCCTGCGGATTCCGTCGCCGCGGACGTCCTTTCGTCGACGGCTATGGCACGGAGAAGTTCGTGCAGAAAGAAGTCGCGGGCGCGGGCGCTTTGTTCGACATGGGCGTCTACCACATCGCGCAGGTGCTCTACCTGCTGGGCCAGCCGACGGTGCAGCGCATCTCGGGGAAGCTCTACCAGGAAACCGACATGGACCCGCGCCGCCGCGAATCGAGCGGCTACAGCGTTGAAGAACTGGGCATGGGCTTCGTGAAGTGCGGCAACGGCGTGTCGATTGACATCATCGAGTCGTGGGCTGTGCATCGCAAGGCATTCGAAGGCAGCACAATCCTGGGTTCAAAAGGCGGCGTGTGCCTCGACCCCTTCAGCTTCCACACCAACCTTGGCGACATTCCCATGGACGCCACTTTCGACCTTGAGGGTGCGGATTGGCGCGCACACCAAATTCTCGACAACCCCGATGCCTACGATTCTGCCCAACGCCATTGGGTCGCGTCGCTGCAGGGGCGCGTACCCCTGCTCCCCACGGCGGAGCTGGCCCTTCAGACCATGCTCGTCAGCCAAGGCATCCAGCTTTCCGACGCACTCGACCGCGAGGTCACGGCGGAGGAAGTCGAGAAGCTGTCGGTCTCGACAGCGCTGAAGGTGTAGCGGCCTCGGGCAGTGTGGCCAGGGCCGATGGACCGTATGGACCTGATGGATAAGGACGGGAAGGCGTTCATTACTCCCATTACTCCCATACTTCCCATTCGCTGCCCCTGGGAGCCAAATTGACCCCCTTGGCATAAGCCGGTATACTCCCGGTGTTTATGGGGGTTGCGGCAAGTCTACTGGAATGGATGGAGTGGGGCGCATGCGCTCCACCGTGGAATAATCAGGAAGGAATTCGACACATGGCGATTACCGAAGCGGCATTGGGCTATAAGGTTGCCGATATCAGCCTGGCGGATTGGGGCCGCAAAGAACTCGATATAGCCGAGAAGGAAATGCCGGGCCTGTTGGCCATCCGCCAACAGTATGCGCCGAAGCAGCCCCTCAAGGGCGCGCGCGTCACCGGATCGCTGCATATGACCATTCAAACCGCGGTCCTCATCGAGACCCTCACCGCGCTCGGCGCCGAGGTCCGCTGGTCGAGCTGCAACATCTATTCGACCCAGGACCACGCGGCGGCGGCGATTGCCGTGACCGGCGTGCCGGTGTTCGCGTGGAAGGGCGAGACGCTCGAAGAATACTGGTGGTGCCTGAACCAGTCGCTGCTTTTCGAGGGCGGCCAGGGACCCACGCTGATCGTCGACGACGGCGGCGATGCCACGCTTTTCATCCACCGTGGTTACTATTTTGAAGAAGCGTTCAATACCACCGGAAAGCTTCCCGAAATCTCGAACGAGAACGAAGAAATCCGGGTTGTTGACACGCTGCTCCACGAGATTCACGCCGAGTCGCCCAACCGCTGGCACGAAGTCGTGAAGAACTGGATCGGCCTCTCGGAAGAAACCACGACGGGCGTACATCGCCTCTATCACATGATGCAGAAGGGCACGCTCCTCACGCGCGCCATCAACGTGAACGACTCGGTCACGAAGTCGAAGTTCGACAACCTCTACGGCTGTCGCGAATCGCTGGCCGACGGCATCAAGCGCGCCACCGACGTGATGGTGGCCGGCAAGGTCGTGGTCGTGGCCGGCTAAGGCGACGGGGGCAAGGGCTGCGCGCAGGCCAAGAAAGGCCTCGGCGCACGCGTGCTCGTCACCGAGATCGACCCCATCTGCGCGCTCCAGGCCGCGATGGAAGGCTACCAGATCGTCACGATGGAAGACGCCGCGCCGCAGGGTGACATCTTCGTCACCTGCACGGGCTGCTGCGACGTGATTCGCGGCGAGCACATGGAAAAGATGAAGGACGAGGCGATCCTGTGCAACATCGGCCACTTCGACTCCGAGATCGAGGTTGCCTGGCTCGAGCAGAACCCTGACGTCAAGGAACTGAACATCAAGCCGCAGGTCGACAAATTCATCTTCGCCGACGGCCGCGCCATCGTGCTGTTGGCCCGTGGACGTCTGGTGAACCTGGGCTGCGCGACGGGCCATCCGTCCTTCGTAATGTCGAACTCGTTCTCGAATCAGACGCTCGCGCAGATCACGCTCAACACCGAGACCGAGAAGTACGAAAAGGGCAAGGTATACACGCTGCCCAAGAAGCTCGACGAAGAGGTGGCGGCGCTGCACCTTGGCAAGCTCGGCGCGAAGCTCACGAAGCTCACGCCCAAGCAGGCGGAATACCTCGGCATCGACGCCGAAGGTCCCTTCAAGCCCGAGGCTTACCGCTACTAGTATCACAAGACTAATTCGCAGGCGCCGCATCCGGCTACGGGTGCGGCGCTTCTCTTTTCCCGCCCCGTCATTGCGAGTAGACCGTCCGGTCGACGAAGCAATCTTAATGTAACCCCGATTTCCTATTCGAGGCCTTTTTCTTCGTAGCGCTGTGCCTGTATCAGAAGCCCCGAATAGGAATTCGGGGTTACATCAAGATTGCTTCGTCGACCGGACGGTCTCCTCGCAATGACGGGCAGGGGTGG
>JAVEYE010000238.1:0-6160 GCA_034003665.1 Rhodospirillales bacterium
GTCGGGTCGCTGCTTGCTGCCGGGCGCGGCACAGACCCATCGCCCAAGGCGGCAGCCCAGTCGGTTGCAGGCATGACTGTCGTGGGAGCGGCCTCTTCCGTCGGGGGGACGTCGGCCCGCGATTAGGCGTCGGTTGGGCGGATTCCATTATCGGCACCCGCAAAAAAGCCCGGCGGAAAGACCGCCGGGCTCGTTTTCGAAGTTCTGTCGCAATCAGCCGTGCAATTTCTCGTAACGGGCCTGGAGAACTTCCTTGGATTCCTGGCGGTTCGGATCGGGAACGCAGGCGTCGACCGGGCAGACCAGCGCGCACTGCGGCTCGTCCTCGGCGCCAACGCATTCTGTGCAGCGCTCGGGGTCGATCACGTAGGTGGTGTCGCCTTCGCTGATCGCTTCATTGGGGCACGATTCGACGCAGGCGTCGCAGTTCGTGCAGTCGTCGTTGATCATCAGGGCCATTTCTTGAACTCCTCGTGTTTAATTCAGCCAACTGGAACTTTCGCTCTGCAGGGCGACGCCTGCCGCCCCCACGCAATCACCGGGGTCGTTCGTCCTCGGAAACGCAATAGAGTCGATGTTGTATACCCCGTTTTGGTGGCGGGATCAACGCCTGGAAAGGCAATAGATAGGCATTCGCAGTTGCAAAATATCGGTCAATTCCAAAACGTTATATGCCTTTTTTGAAGCATTTTGCCCTGCACTCAAGCTGTTTGACTGATCGATGATCCGGCCCTACCCTCAAGAGGTGGCCATCGGACCGGCCGCGATCCTTCAATTAAAAAAGGGGCAAGTACCTCCATGCGGATCCGCAACGTGTTCGGGCCGGTCCCCTCGCGGCGGCTGGGGCGGTCCCTCGGCGTCGATCTGGTTCCCACCAAGGCCTGTAGTTACGACTGCGTCTATTGCCAGTTGGGGCGGACAACCTTCAAGACCGTCGAGCGGCGCGAGTACGTGCCGATGACGGATGTGCTGATGGAAGTCGAGGAAAGGCTGGCGACCGGCGTTTCGGCCGACTTCATCACCCTTTCCGGTTCGGGTGAACCGACGCTTCATTCCGATTGCGGCGACATCCTGCGGACCATCAAGACGCTGACCCATATCCCGGTGGCGGTGTTGACCAACAGCTCACTGTTGGGCGACCCCCAGGTCCGCGAGGAACTGATGGCCGCCGACCTGGTCATTCCCTCCCTCGACGCTGGCGACGCGGCGATGTTCGCCAAGATCAACCGTCCCCATCCGGCCGTCGATTTCTCCGCCATGGTCGAGGGACTGGCGGCATTCTCGCATGCGTTTACCGGTCGACTGTGGCTGGAGATCTTTCTGCTCGACGGCCTGACGGCCAATGAGGAGGAAGCCCGAAAGATTGCCACCCATGCCGCGCGCGTGCGGGCCGACAAGGTGCAACTCAATACGGTATCGCGGCCGCCCGCCGAGGAGGTCGCCAAGGCACCACCGCACCGACGGCTCACTGAATTGGCCTCGTTGTTCGGATCGAACGCCGAGGTCATCTGCGGCTTTTCCGGCACCATGGAGGAACACGAATTCCTGGCCGGCCGCGCCCGGGTCCTCGACCTCCTGCAGGGCGGCCCCAAGACGTTGGACGATGTCGCGCACCTGAGCGGCATCAACCGCAACGAGACGGTTAAATATCTCGAAGCCCTGCTGAACGACGGACTTGTCCATTCAAAAGTCCGACAAGACATCCGGTACTTCTACTGCGAGAGCCTATGAAGCTCCAATCGGCCGGGCGGCAAGCCCCGGTGTGACAACAACAGGAGGAAACGATGCCGGCTCGCGACGTCACCATCACTGTCCTTTACAACAACAACACCGGCGATCCAAGGCTTCGGGCGGCTCACGGCCTGTCCTGCCTGATCGAGGGGCTGTCCCGTACCATCCTGTTTGACACGGGCGGCGACGGCGACATCCTGCTCGACAACATGGCGGTTCTCGGGAAGGATCCTAAGGCGGTGGAAATGGTGGTTCTCTCGCATGCCCACTGGGACCACTCGGGGGGCTTGTTTGCGTTCCTGCACAAGGCGCGCCCCGGTATAGAGGCGTTCATTCCTCGCGCCGTGTCACCCGTTTTCCGGGACCACGCCGCCCTGCTGGGCGCCAAGGTCAACGTGGTTGACGAGCCGATCGACATCACCGAAGGACTTCACTCCACCGGCCAAATGGGCGGTGAACGTCTGCCGGCCGACCGCCGCGAGCAGACCCTGGTGTTTAAAGGCGAGGGCGGCGCCGTGGTGCTGACCGGCTGCGCCCATCCCGGTGTCGTCGACATCGTCAGGCGGGCTCACGATATCGTGCCGGGTGCCATCGACGCGGTGTTGGGCGGCTTTCACCTCAAGGACTCCGAGGCCGCGGTTGCCGAGCAGGTGGTCGATGGCCTCCGGCAGATGGGGGTCCGCCGCATGGGGCCGTCGCACTGCACGGGGGAGAAGCACATGGGCCTTTTCCGCCGGACCTGGGGCGACGGCGTCATCGGCTTCGATGTCGGCACCACCTTCGGCTTCCGTATGGCGCCCTGAACGCGGCCGCTAATTTCTGCCAATTCCGGAGTCATTATCCTGGTAATGTCGGGCCTTTTCGTTACTTCAGGATGGTCTCGGTCAGTTGCGCCCAATAGCTGGCGCCGATAGGCAGCAGGTCGTCGTTGAAGTCATAAGTGGCGCTGTGCAGGTTCGGCGTCGTTTCGCCGGATCCGGCCCAGATGTAGCAGCCGGGTCGGCGGTTCAGCATGAACGAAAAGTCCTCGGCTCCCATGGTCGGTGTCGGGTTGAGATCGACGTTGGCCTCGCCGACCACGGCGCCGGCCACGCGGGCGGCGATCGCCGCCGCCGTTTGGTCATTGATTGTTGCCGGATAGCGTCGATTGTAGGTGAAGCGGGCCGTGGCGCCGTACGCCGCGCAGATGCCGTCGGCAATGCGTTTCATTGCGGCCTCTGCCGCGTCCTGCACGTCGGTACAGAAGGTGCGCACGGTGCCGCGCAGAATCGCGGTCTCGGGAATGACGCCGTAGGCCTCGCCGGCGTGAAAATTGGTGACCGAGATAACGATGGAATCGACCGGATGGGTTGAACGGCTGACGATCTTCTGAAAGGCGCCGACGATCTCCGCCCCGACCGCCACGGGGTCAATGCAGAGATGGGGCATCGCGCCATGCCCGCCCCTGCCGGTAATCAACAAATCGAAATCGTCCGAAGCGCCCATCATCGGTCCCGGCTTGACGGCAAAAGAGCCGACCTTCATGCCCGGCCAGTTGTGCATCCCGTAGACGGTGTCGACGGGCAGTTTCTCGAACAGCCCATCCTTTATCATCTCGCGGCCGCCCCCCTTGCCTTCCTCGGCCGGCTGGAAGATGAACCGCACGGTGCCCTTGAAGCGCTTGGTTTCGGCCAAGTAGCGGGCGGCGCCCAGCAGCATGGCGGTGTGGCCGTCGTGTCCGCAGGCATGCATCTTGCCGGGAACGGTCGACTTGTGGGGGATGTCGTTGACCTCCGTCATGGGCAGTGCGTCCATGTCGGCGCGCAGGCCGACGGCGGGGCCGTCGCCGTTCCTGAGCGTACCGACAACGCCGGTTTTACCCAGGCCCCGATGGACCTCGATGCCGAACTCCGCCAGCTTGGCGGCGACGAAATCCGACGTGCGTCGTTCCTCGAAGGCGATTTCGGGATGGGCATGCAGGTCGCGGCGCCAGGCGATCATGTCCTGGTGGAAATCGGCGATGGGTTTGGTGATGGGCATCCGTTTTCATTCTCCGATGGGAAGGGCGCGTTTTGTCCAAACTCGATCACTTTCGCGGCCGCCTCCGCAACGGCACCTCAGGTGACGTTGCCTACCAAGTTGACGCCGCGTTCGGTCAAACGAATGGCCACGGTGGCTCCCCGGGGGATTGGATGATCGAGGTCGTGGTCGATGACGAAGAGTTCCCCGAGGGGGCATTCCACCGTGTATTCCAGATGGCTGCCGAGATAGATGGCCTTGACGACGCTGCCTTCAAGACCGCCGTTCGCCAAGCCTTGCTCCAGGTGGATGGCCTCGGGTCGGATGGCCACACGGACCGCGCCGGGTGTCGCGCCGCGGTGCGGCCGGCGGGTCTCGATGCCGCCGATCCGCACCACCGCATCGGCTCCCTCGATAGCAACGATCTCGGCGTCAACCAGGTTGGCATCCCCGATGAAGTCGGCGACGAAGGCGTCGACGGGCCGCTCGTAAAGGTCGTGTGGGGTGCCGACCTGGGCGATGGATGCATTCCGCATGACGACGATGCGATCCGACACCGCCAACGCCTCCGACTGGTCGTGCGTCACGTAGACGGCGGTCAGCCCCAGCGTCCGCTGCAGATCGCGGATCTCCTCGCGCATGTGGCGACGCAGCTTGGCATCGAGGTTCGACAGCGGTTCGTCGAACAGTAGCACCTGCGGTTCCAGGACCAGGGCGCGGGCGACGGCGACCCGTTGCTGCTGACCACCCGAGAGTTCGCTTGGCATCCGCTCGTCGAAGCCGTCGAGGCCGACCAGGTGCAGGCCGTCCAGCGCCTTTTCCCTCGCCGTTGCCTTGCCGACGCCGCTGACGGTCAGGCCGTAGGCGACGTTTTCGATCACCGTCATGTGCGGAAACAACGCGTACGACTGGAAAACCATGGCAACGTCGCGGTCAGTCGCCGGCAACGTGGTGACGTCGGTGTCGCCGATCAGGATCTGCCCGGCGCTTGCCAACTCGAGACCCGCTATCATGCGCAGGGTCGTCGTCTTGCCGCAGCCCGAGGGGCCGAGGAAGGTGATCAACTCGCCGGCCTCGATGGTGAAGGTCAAGTCCTTGACGGCCACCACCGTCCCGAACGTCTTGGTGACGTTGCGGAACTTCACCGAAGCCGCATTTCCCTTGACGGTCATGGTTTCACATTCCCCCGATCTCGAAGGCCGGCCGGCCTTGCGCCTTGGCGGCGTCGCGGCGTCCGAGTTTGCGCTGGCCGACCGCCAGTTGGACGACGACAATGACCGCCACCATGACCAGGATCAGCACCGACGAATAGGCGATGGCCAGCCCGTAGTCGCCGTTCTCGACGCGGCCGATGATGTAGGACGTCGCCATGTCGTAGCGGGCGCTGACCAGGAAGATGACGGCGCTGATCGCCGTCATGGCGCGCACGAAGCTGAAGACGATGGCGGCGACCATGGCCGGGCGCAGCAGCGGCAGCACGACGCGCCGCAGCGTGGTGAAGCTGTTGGCGCCCAAGGTAAGCGACGATTCGTCCAGGCTCTTGTCGATCTGGCTCATCGCCGCAATGCCGGCCCGCACCCCCACCGGCATGTTGCGGAAGACGAAGCAGATGACCAGGATGACGCCGGTTCCGGTCAGCTCGATGGGCGGCACGTTGAAGGCCAGGATGTAAGAAATACCGATGACGGTGCCGGGGATGGCGAAGCTCAACATCGTGCCGAATTCGAAGGCGTCCTGACCGTGGAAGCGTTGGCGGACCAGTAGATAGGCGGTGAGCAGTCCAATGGCCGCCGTCGGCACCGTCGAGACGGCCGACACCAGGATGGTCGTCGAGAAGGAGTTCCATGCCGCACCCGCCCAAACGATGCCGTGCTCACCCCAGGTGATGGCGAAGGCGTCGATGTAGTGGGTCAGCGTGAAGCTGTGGTCGTAGCCCCACAGCTTGACGAAGCCGCCGAACATGATCATCGCGTAGATGACAAAGGTCAGCGCCGCCCACGGCAGGACCGTGCCATACACCACCCAGGTGGCCGCCCGGGGCAGACTGGGATGAACTCCCGAATCGCCCTTGCCGGTGACCGTCGTGTAGGACTTGCGGCCGAGCCAGCGGCGTTGCGCGTAGAACGCGGAAAGCGTGAAGGCCAGGAGCACGATGGCCAGCACGGCAGCGCGACCCTGGTCGTTCTGCGCTCCGACGATGGCGAAGAAGGTCGAGGTGGACAGCACCTCGAAATCGCCGCCCAGCACCATCGGGTTGCCGAAATCGGCGAGGCTCTCGATGAAGCCGAGCAGGAAGGCGTTGGCCAGGCCGGGACGGATCAGCGGGAGTGACACCGTGCGGAAGGTCTGCCAGGGGCTGGCCCTGAGGGTCTGGGCTGCCTCCTCCATGGCCGGGCTGACCCCCTCGACGACTCCGATCAGGACCAGAAAC
>JAVEYE010000239.1:0-6138 GCA_034003665.1 Rhodospirillales bacterium
CAAGGTGGCCGTCGAGCTCGACGACATGCGCGGGAGAAAAACCACGGACCCGCGCCCCTCTTCCTCGCGGCCGGACGGCACCCCCGCCATCGCCGCGCACCGAACGAATGCCGGCCCCGAGCCCGTTGTCGACGGTCTTATCCAAACCGCCCGCAAGGTCATCGCCATCGCCCGCAAGGCGACCCACCAAGGCCGCCCCGAAGACGGCGCCATGGCCGAACTGCAAAGGCGCACGGGGATTGCCGATCCAGCGGTCGATGTGATCGGCCGCCTCGATCTGGTCCTGACCGACGAGGATATTTCCTTCACGCGACAGGAGTGATTGGCGACAATTTTGTTGACAGCCGGGCCGGGTCCTTTCAAGATCACTCGGCCCGTTTTTTAGCGTGGGCGAAATCAATAACAACTGCGGAGGACTTCACGATGACGCGGACCAAGGTCCTGAGTGTTCTGGCGGCCGCTCTGGTAGCGGGCGCAGCCATTACCGGCACGGCGAACGCCGAAGGCTACAAGCCCGGCGACAAAATCAAGATCCTGCAGGGCTTCAAGCCCGGCGGCGGTTCCGACATGCTGGCGCAGCTGGTGCTGCCGTTCCTGTCGAAGGAAATGAACGTCACCTTCGTCAACGAGTACATCCCGGGCGCGGCCGGCGCCATCGCCTGGGCGAAGCTCGGCAACTCGACGAAGAACGATGGCTACACCATCAGCATCACCAACTCGCCGATGATCGTCGCCAACTATCTGCTGAACGATGAGATCAAGTACAACGTCAAGCAGTTCGAGCCGTTGGCCAACGTGGTCACCGACCCGGGCATCCTGGTCGTCGGCAAGGACAGCCCCTACAAGACCTTCCAGGAATTCCTGGCGGCGGCCAAGGCCAACCCCGAAAAAATTTCCATCGGCAACTCGGGGGTTGGCGGCGACGACTATTTCTCAACACTCACCCTCAACAACCTGACCGGGGCCCAGTTCAAGCTGGTGCCCTTCGCCGGTGACGGCCCCTCGGCCATCGCCGCGATGGGCGGCAAGATCGACGCCAGCTCCAACAACCTGGCCAGCACGATGGCCCAGATCCAGGGCGGCAATCTGCGCGCCCTCGTCGTTTACATGGAGAAGCGCCATCCCAAGCTGCCCGACGTCCCGACCATGAAGGAGCTCGGCTACGACATGGTCAACGGCTCGTCGCGCGGCTTCAGCGCCCCGATCGGCATTCCCGAGGACAAGCGCCAGGCCTTCATCAAGGCCTTCGACAAGATCCTGAAGGACCCCGCCTTCCTGGCCGAGGCCGAGCGCCAGACCCAGGACATCGACCCGATCGTCGGGGACGACTACAAGAAGTTCCTCTACGGCATGGAAGACGAGTACCGTCCGCTCGTCGAGGAGAGCAAGAGGCGCGAGGCCGCCGCGTCCAAGTAGCAAGTAGGCGCCGGTCGATCAATCGGAACGGGGCCGGCCTCGACAACGGGACCGGCCCCGGCTGACCTTGGGAATTCACCCGGAATCACGGGATCTCCTCATGCCCTACATTCTCGTCGCGGCAGCCGCCTGCGGTCTGGGAACGCTGTTTTTCATATCGTCCCTGCCCATGCAGCCGGCCGCCTACCAGATGCCGCGCATCCTGGTCGTTCTGCTGTTCGGCTTGGCGGCGGCCATGGTGGTCGACGTTTTCATTCAGAAGCACCGGCACAAGCCCGAAGCCGTCCTGACGCCCGAAGAGGAGGCCGCCGCGCCGCTGCTGGTCCCCTTCTTTAACGGTATTCGGCTGGGCCGCGTCGTCCTCTTCCTGGGGGGCGCCATCCTTTACGTCGTGCTGCTCGAACCGGTCGGCTACTTCATCGTCACGCCGACCTTCCTGTTGGGCATGCTTCTGTATCTCAGGGCCTGCCACCTGTTTACGGCGATCATCATCGCCGGGGTGGCTCCGGTGTTCGTCTATTTCGTGTTCATCTGGCTGCTCGACCTGCCGGTGCCGATGGGAATCATGGAATGATCGACAACATCCTGCTCGGGCTGACCAACGTCCTGCTGCCGATGAACCTGCTGGTCATCGTCATCGGCACCGTTCTCGGCCTCTTCGTCGGCGCCATGCCCGGCCTGTCGGCGACCATGGCCATCGCGCTCCTGCTGCCGCTGACCTTCGGCATGGACGCCGCCACCGGCATCAGCATGCTGGCCTCGCTGTACCTGGCCGCCATGTACGGCGGCTCGATCGCCGCCATTCTGCTGCGCACTCCGGGCACCCCGGCCGCCGCCGCCACCGTCGTCGATGGCTATCCGATGGCGATGGCCGGCAAGGCCGGGGCCGCGCTCGGCGTTTCCCTGACCGCTTCCTTCGTCGGCGGCGTCATCAGCGCCCTCGCGCTGATGACCATCGCGCCCACGCTCGGCCTGCTGGTCCTCGAGTTCGGGCCCGTCGAGGTGTTCGCGGTGGCGGTGCTGGGCATCACCATCATCGCCTCGCTGTCCCAGGGCTCGACCATCCGCGGCCTGTTCGCCGGAGTCTTCGGGCTCTTGATCTCGATGGTCGGCATGGACATCGTCACGGGCACGCCCCGCTTCACCTACGGCATCATCAACCTGTTCGACGGCGTCCCCTTCACCGTGGCGCTTATCGGGCTGTTCTCGGTGCCGCAGGCCATCCGGCTGATCCAGTCCGACGACGGCGGAGGATCCCTGGTCAGCAAGGTTTCGGACCGCATGCTGCCGACGTTGAAAGAATTCCGCCGACTGCTGCCCAACATCGTGCGCTCCAGCGGCATCGGCGTCATGACCGGCCTGGTGCCGGGCGCCGGCGGCGACACCGCCTGCTGGTTCGCCTACAACGAGGCCAAACGCTTTTCCAAGTTCAAGGAAAAGTTCGGGACCGGCATCACCGACGGAATCGCCGCGCCCGAGGCGGCCAACAACGCCGTGGTCGGCGGCGCCCTGGTGCCGACCATCGCGCTCGGCATTCCCGGCAGTTCATCGACGGCCGTGCTGATGGGCGCCCTGATGGTCCACGGCATTCTGCCCGGCCCTAACCTGATGACGGAATACGCCGACGTCACCTACACCCTGATTTGGGCTGTCCTGTTCGCCAATTTCGCGCTGCTGGTGGTCGGCCTGGCCTTTACCAGGATCAGCGTCTACGTAACGCAGATTCCCAACAAGATCATCGCGCCGATCATCATCGTGCTGTGCATCATCGGCTCGTTCGCCATCAACAACAGCGTGTTCGACGTCGGCCTGATGCTGATCTTCGGCATCATCGGCTACATCTTCGACCGCCTGAAGATCCCGACGGCGCCGATGGTGCTGGGCCTCATTCTGGGGTCCATGTTGGACAACAGCCTGCACCAGTCGTTGCTGATCAGCGACGGCAGCTTCTGGATCTTCCTGGAAAGCCCGATCTCGGCCATCCTGCTGGCGATCGCCGTCTTGTCGATCATTCAGAACACGCCGGCCGGCAAATGGCCGGCGATGGTTTTCCGTGGGCTGCTGGGAAAGAAACGGCAGGACTGATCGGGTTCCGCCGCGCAGGGCCCGATCACGGCGCTGCGGGCGCCAGATGAACGGCCAGAAAGCCCCGCCGCACCCCGGCGGGGCTTTCCGTCAGGCCTTTGCCCTCCACTCCTCATGGCGCTCGACGTCGCGCTCGGCATAGGATGAATAACTGGGCACCTCGCGCCGGTAGCCGGGGTCGAAGACCAGCGGACTCGATATGATGTAGTCCGCCGTCGCCTTGTTGCAGGCCATCGGCAGATTGTAGAGCACCGACAATCGGGTCAGCGCCTTGACGTCGACGTCGTGCGGCTGCGTCGTCATTGGATCGGTGAAGAAGACCAGGAAATCGACCATGTTCTCGGCGATCATGGCGCCGACCTGCTGGTCGCCGCCGAGGGGGCCGCTGCGCAGGCGGATGACGTCGAGATCGGGACATTCGCGGTTGATGAGGCCGCCGGTCGTGCCCGTCGCATACAACGTGTGGTTTCTGAGCATGGGCGCGTTGTACTTCACCCAGTTGAGAAGCTCGATCTTCTTGGCGTCATGGGCCACCAGCACGATGACCTTCTTGTCCATGGCTCACCACTCCTTTGCGGTTGCCGTCGGCGGGCGCGGATCCGCCCGTTGATCCTCACGTGCGCGCTCCGCCCCGGTTCGTCAAGGCGCCGGCGAACCTCATTCCATGATCGTTTGATGACATGGCGCATGTGCCACACCCCGGAGGACGGACAGCCCCGCACCCCACCGCGATGGCCCGGCTCGCCTGCCGAAACGCTGCTTGACGCGATTGCCGCCCGCCCCCCTTTTTTGGGGCCCCTCGCAGGCGACGACACGTCCATCGACAGGCCCTCTTGATGAGCCCGCCATGCACGCGTAATCGCCGCCGACGCCCGCTAGCCGGCGTTACCGGCCAGCGTGGCACCCACGGCCTGGAGCAGATCGTGCTTCGCATAAGGCTTGCGGAGCAGCCGGATGCCTCCTTTCGCCAATCCCTCGCCGTCGAGCGCGGATTCGGGATACCCCGAGGTCAGGATGATCTTGAGGGATTTGTGGCGACAAGCCGCCTCGCGCGCAAGGTCGAGGCCGCTCATGCCCCTGGGCATCACAACGTCGCTGAACAACAGATCGATTGATTCCTGAGCCTCGAGGACGGCCAGCGCGGATGCTCCGTCATCGGCTTCGTGGACGCGGTATCCGGCGCCCCTCAACACCATCGCAACGGTCGCCCGTACGTCGGCGTCGTCATCGACCACCACGACGGCCTTGGTCTCGGCCTCGGCGTCGCCACGCGGGGACTTGCCCGGAGGGAGGGCCGCCGCGGCGTCGTTCACGGGCAACAGGATCCGCACGGTGGTTCCCCTGCCCACCTCGCTCTCCAAGAAGGCGTGGCCGCCCGATTGCCGCGCGAAGCCGTAGACCATGCTGAGCCCTAGCCCGCTGCCCTCCCCCACCTCCCGGGTAGAGAAAAAAGGCTCGAAGGCACGCTTGAGAACGTCCGGAGTCATGCCGCAGCCGGTATCGGCGACCGAGATTTCGACGTAGGGGCCCGCCGGCAGCGATTCGTCATCGACGATGATGTCGCGCTCCAGCCGTTTGCATTTGGTCCTTACCGTGAGCCGCCCCCCCTCGGGCATCGCTTCGCGCGCATTGGTTGCGAGGTTGAGAATCGCGTTCTCCAGGCCATGCGGGTCGATGCTGATCGAGGGCACCCTGCTTTCCAGCGCCGTCTCGATGCTGACCGCGTCCCCCACGGTGCGGCCCACCATCTTGACCATCCCCTCGATCAAACGGTTGGGATCGACCGTCGTCGGCCGGAGCATCTGCCGCCGCGAAAACGAGAGAAGCTGCTGGGTCAGCTTGCCGCCGCGCTGCGCCGCGGCCAAGGCGCTGTCGACATGCCTCCGTATCGGCTCCTCGGATTTAAGGAGCGTGCCGATGATCTCCAGGCGAGCGTGAACGATCTGCAGCAGGTTGTTGAAGTCGTGGGCGATGCCGCCGGTAAGCTGGCCCACGGCCTCCATCTTCTGGGCGTGGGCCAAACGGCTTTCCATCTGCAACCGCTCGGTAATGTCGTGGAAGACCAAAAGCAGGCGCTCGTCGTCGATCGTCTCGCCGGCCAGGATCACCCTTCGTTCCCCGCCGTCCTTGGTGAAGATGGTCGCCTCGAACCCCCGAAAGGACCCCTCCTGCCGCAAGCGATCGATGAAGGCGGCGCGCTGCGAGCCGCCCCAGCAGCCAAGTTCGGCCGATGTCCTGCCGATCACCTCATCGCGCGAGAAGCCCAACATCGAAAGCCATTCGTCATTGACGTCCAATGTCAGGCCGCTTTCGATGGTCGAGATCGACATTGGCGCCGGGCTGGCCCGGAAGGCTTTGGCAAAACGCTCCTCGCTTTCGCGCAGCACCTGCTCGGCCAGCTTGCGCCCAGTGATGTCCTCGACCATGCCAAGGCAGTATTTGGGGACGCCCTGCTTGTCGCGAACCACGGTGCGGGTCAACCGGCCCCAAAGGACGCTTCCGTCCCGGGTGACATAGCGCTTTTCCAGTTGATAGCCGTCGCGCCGACCGGCCGCCATTTCGCGGAACAGTTCCGCATCCCTCTCCGCATGGTCGGGGTGCGTATACTCGGTGAAACGCATCGATCTGACCTCTTCC
>JAVEYE010000240.1:0-6096 GCA_034003665.1 Rhodospirillales bacterium
CGATCCCGGACGAACCGCACGATCTTGGCTACAAGGTCGCCACCCGATTGGCCAGCGACCTGTTTTCCGGGACTTATCGACCCGGCGATCTGCTTCCGAAGGAAGTCGATCTGGTGGACGCCTTCAGTGTCAGCCGCGCCTCGGTGCGCAGCGGCCTTCAGACCCTGGTGTCGCTGGGTATCGTCCGCCGGCAGAGCGGGCAGGGCACCATCGTCACCGAGTATCGCGACTGGAACGTGCTCGATCCCCTGGTCACCGGCTGGATGAGCCAATACGCCAATCCGCACCCCGAGTTCCTGCGCGAAATCTATGAATTCCGGCGCTCCACCGAGCCGTTCATCGCGGCGCTGGCGGCGCGGCGCGCCAGTGCCCGCGATTTGGCCGGCATCGAGGAGGCGTTCCTCGCGATGGAACAAGCGCTGGAGGGGGCCGATCACGCCAGGAGCGCCGTCGACCTGCCCGAGTTCAGCATTTCCGACGTCGAGTTTCACGCCGCCATTTATCGCGCCACGCACAACCTGGTATGGGCGCAGTTGGCCCATATCCTGCGGCCGTCGATCCTGCTGGTGATCCGCAAGAGCAATGACACCGCCCTGGAACTGCGCGACAGCCTGGAACGTCACCGCAAGCTGATGGAATGCATTCGCCTCCGGCAGCCCGAAGCCGCCTTCGATGCCGCCATGAGCGTCATGGACCGCACCGGGCTCGATCTCGGCCTTCGTAACGGAGGCGATGCCGAACTTCTCCCGCGACCGCTGGAGAGGACCTGAATCCGGCACCTCGGCAGCACCGCCGGCGCCGGCACACCAAAACCCCACAACAAGGAGGAATTTCATGACCGGTTCCCGTCTTCTTCGTTCCCTCGGTGCGGCTGTTGCCGTTTTCGGCCTGATGGCCGGAAATGCGGCTGCGGCCGAATACGAGTGGTCGTTCCAGACATCCGAAACCGCTGGCGAGCCGCAGTTCAAGATCAAGCAAGGCTGGGCCGCCGAAGTGAACAAGATGTCGAGCGGCCGCATCAAGATCGAGATCCTGCCGACCGGCGCCGTCGTTCCGCACAACCAGACGCTCGATGCGGTAGGCTCGGGCATCCTGCAGGGCCACCTCACAGATCCCAGCTACTTCTCGGGCCGCAACCCGGCCTTCTCGATGCTGGGCAACCTGGTCGGCGCCTGGGGCGATCCGCTGGAGTTCCTGGAGTTCATGAAGTACGGCGGCGGCGACGAACTGTACAGCCAACTGGTCGAGCCCTACGGCGTGCACCTGATCGGCTCCGCGGCAACCGGCCTGGAGGCCTTCGTCACCAAGAAGCCGATCCGCACCGTGGCCGATCTCAAGGGCCTCAAGGTTCGTGCCCCCGAGGGCATGGTCTACGACATTTTCCAGAAGGCCGGCGCCGCGCCGGTGAACCTGCCCGGGTCCGAGGTCTATACCGGCCTCGAAAAGGGTGTGATCGACGCCGCCGACTACACGGTGTTCGCCACCAACCATGCCCAGGGATTCCACAAGTTCGCCCGCTATCCCAGCTATCCGGGCTTCCACAGCCTGCCGATGGTCGACGTTTCCATGACCAAGGCGATCTGGGACAAGCTGCCCGAGGACCTGAAGACCATCCTCACCGTCTCGGTCGACAAGCTGGCCTATGACCTGGTGTTCAACCTCAAGAAGCTCGATCTTAAGGCGATCCAGGACGCCAAGAAGGACGCCAGCATCGAGTTGGTCAACATGGCGCCCGAGGAACGCGCCAAGTTCCGCCAGATCGCCCAACAGGAATGGAAGGTCTGGGCCGCGAAGAACGAAATGACCCAGAAGGTTTATGACGCCGCCGTCAAGTTCTTGACGGAACGGAATCTGATGTAGTCGTGTTGGCGCAGGCGACATCCGTCGCCTGCGCTTTTTCCTATTCCCGGGCACCGGTCGCGACGCAAGGAGCGTCTTCATGCCTACCGATACCTCACCGACTTCCGCCCCGCTGGGCCCCATCGAGCCGTCCGGCGTTCCGCAGCCCGGGACACGCGACACCCAGGGTCAACTCCGCACCCGCTTCGACGCCATCGTCGACTACTGCGCCAAGATCGTCGCCTGGCTGGTCCTGATTGCCATGGCCATCAGCGTGGTCGAGGTGATCTCGCGCTATGTCTTCGATTCGCCGACATCCTGGGTGCACGAGATGGTGATCTTCATGATCGCCGTCCTCTTCGCGCTGGGCGGCGCCGCCGCAATGGCCCGCGACCGGCATATCCGCGTGCGCCTGATCTACGGCATGGTGTCGCCCAAGTGGCGACGCCGACTCGACGTGCTCAACGGCATCCTCACGCTCGGTTTCACCCTCGGCATGAGCTATGCCGCCTACACCATGTTCTACCGCTCGGTCGCCGACCCGCTGGGGGGCTGGACGCTGGAGCGGTCCGGTACCAGCTGGAACCCGCCGTTCCCGTCCCTGACCAAGGGGATCATCCTGTTCGCGCTCGCCGTCATGGCGGTGCAGTCGGTCCTGCATCTCGTCCATGCCGTGCGCAGCCGTCCGGACGAGGGCAAGCCCGAAGCCGCCAGGGGGAGCAACTGACATGGGTATGGGCCTCAATGCTCTCGGCATCGAAACGGGAACCTACGTGCTGGTTGGCAGCATCTTCGCACTGCTGCTTACCGGCCTGCCCCTGGCCTTCGTCACCGGTCTGGTCGCCCTGGTCTTCACCTTCGGCTGGTTCGGCCCCAACGCGCTGCCGCTGGTGACCAGCCGTGTCTACGGATTCATCACCGAGTACTCGCTGGTCGCCGTGCCGATGTTCGTGTTCATGGCCAGCCTGCTCGACCGTTCGGGCATCGCCAAGGACCTGTTTTCCGGCATGCGGGTGCTGGCCGGGCGGCTGCCCGGCGGCGTCGCCCTGCAGACCCTGGCTGTCGCCGTCTTCCTGGCCGCCATGTCCGGCATCATCGGCGGCGAGATCGTGCTGCTCGGTATCCTGGCGCTGCCGCAGATGCTGCGCCTCGGCTACGACCGGAAAATCGCCATCGGCGTGGTCTGCGCCGGCGGCTCGCTCGGCACCATGATTCCGCCGTCCATCGTGCTGATCATCTATGGCCTGATCGCCAGCGTGTCGATCGCCGATCTGTTCGTCGCCGCCGTCACGCCGGGATTGATGCTGGCCACCCTTTACGCCATCTACGTGCTGGTCCGGTGCATCATCGACCCCAAGCTGGCGCCGCCGCTACCGCCGATCCCGCCGGAGGAAAGGCGGGCCCGCAAGATCGAGGCAGTGAAATCCATCGTCCTGCCGGCCGGCATCGCCTTCATGGTGCTGGGCACCATCTATGCCGGCATCGCCAGCGTCACCGAGGCTGCCGCCATGGGCGTCTTCGGCGTGCTGATTGCCATCGCCATCCGCCGCGAATTCAGCATTCGCCTGCTTCAGGACGCGGTGATCCAAACCATGAACACCTGCGGCATGATCATCTGGATCGGCATCGGCGCTGCCATCCTCGTCGGCGTCTACAACCTGATGGGTGGCAACCGCTTCGTGTCGTCGACGATCCTCGGCATCGACGCGGCGCCGATCGTCATCATTCTGGTGATGATGCTGATCCTCATCGTCCTCGGCCTGTTCCTCGACTGGATCGGCATCGCCATGCTGACCCTACCGATCTTCCTGCCGATCGTCACCCAACTCGGTTTCGATCCGATCTGGTTCGGCATCCTGTTCGCCGTCAACATGCAGGTGTCGTTCCTAAGCCCGCCGTTTGGGCCGGCCGCCTTTTATTTGAAGGGCGTGGCGCCGCCGGAAATCTCGCTCAAGGATATCTTCACGTCGCTGCTGCCGTTCATCGTCATGCAGTTGGTGGTGCTGGCGGTGATGCTGGCCTACCCTGACGTCGCCCTGTGGATGCTGGATTGAGGAACCGTCGATGAAGATTACCCGTCTCAAGACCTGGCAGGTGCCCCCCCGCTGGCTGTTTCTGAAGATCGAAACCGACGAGGGGATTGCCGGCTGGGGAGAACCGGTCATCGAGGGCCGGGCCGCCACCGTCGAGGCCGCGGTCGGCGAACTGGCCGATCACCTGATCGGCCACGATCCGCGCTGCATCGAAGACATCTGGCAGATGCTCTATCGCGGTGGCTTCTACCGGGGCGGCCCCATCCTGATGTCGGCCATTTCCGGCATCGACCAGGCGCTGTGGGACATCAAGGGCAAGGTCCTGAACGCCCCGGTCCACGACCTGCTGGGCGGCCTGGTGCGCGAGCGCATGCGCATGTACTGCTGGATCGGCGGCGACCGGCCGGCCGACGTCGGCCGCCAGGCCCGGGAAGTGGTCGCCAAGGGCTTCACCGCCTTCAAGATGAACGGCACACCCGAACTGGCCATCGTCGACAGCCACGGCAAGATCGACGACGCCGTCGCCCGCGTCGCCGAGGCGCGCTCGGCGGTCGGACCCGACGTCGGAATCGCCATCGACTTCCACGGCCGCGTTCACAGGCCGATGGCCAAGGCGTTGCTGCGCGAACTGGAGCCCTTCCACCCGATGTTCGTCGAGGAACCGGTGCTGCCCGAGAACCTACACGTTCTGCCGCACATCACCCAGGGCCTGGGCTATCCCATCGCCACCGGCGAGCGGCTGTTCCATCGCAGCCAGTTCCGACCGATTCTCGAATCGGGGGCGGTCGACATCGTGCAGCCCGACGTCAGCCATTGCGGCGGCATCACCGAGATCCGCAAGATCGCCACCCTGGCCGAGACCTACGACGTCGCCCTGGCGCCGCATTGCCCGCTGGGGCCGCTGACCCTGGCCGCCTCGCTGCACGTCGATTTCGTGTCGCATAACGCCTTCATCCAGGAACAGTCCATGGGCATCCACTACAACGTCGGCAACGACGTGTTGGACTATCTGGTCGACCCGGCGCCGCTCAAGATCGTCGACGGCTACATCGCCGCGCCGACCGGCCCCGGCCTGGGCGTCGAGATCAACGAGGAGTTCGTCATCGAACGGGCCGCCCAGGGCCACCGCTGGCGCAACCCCATATGGCGCCACGCCGACGGGAGCATAGCCGAATGGTAGAACGTCCGAATTTCCCCTTCGTCATCGACGAAGCGCACAATCCCTATCGCGACTGCATCCAAGGACTCGCCAACGAGCCAATCACCGTGCTCAAGCTGCTGGCCGACGTCGGCGATCGGCTGTCCGCCGACAGCCCGCTGGCCCACATCGAGGATGTGACGATGGCCGAGGTGGTGGCCCGCCTGCGCGACGATAGGCCGCGCATCGCCATCATCGGCGGCAGCCTGGACCACCCGGCCCACCTGTTGGATCGCGACCACATCCTGATGGCGGCGGCGCGCGTTTGGCAGAACGGCGGCGTGCCGTTCACCTTTTCGTTTCCGGTGATCTGCGACGGCACCGCCCAGAACAATATCGGGCAAAGCTATTCGCTGGCGTCGCGCAACCAGACCGCAGCCATCGTCAACGTCAACTTCGAAGGCCACAGCTACCATGCCGCCTACGTGCTGGCCGGCTGCGACAAGTCGCCGTCGGCAGTGCTGGCCGGCTTGGCCGCCGCCGACGTGGCGCGGGCCCATCGCGGCAACCAGGCGCCGGTGTGGGCGCTGTTCTCCCCGGCCCATGTGCTGAGGGGCGGTGTCATTCCCGCCGCCACCGCCAAGGCCCTGCGCGAGATCGGAGCCACGGCGCGGGCCGCCGGCCACACCGACCTCGCTGAGGACATCGAGGAGAACATGCACTACATCCTGCAGTGCTCCTCGGACGAGGCCTTTGCCGGGCAGTTGGAGCGGGCCCTCAACCTCGGCCTCGTCGACTCCGCCACCAAAAGGCGCCTGCTCGACGAACTGGCCGGCGCCACCTGCCACAGCAAGGGCGGCGTCTGCGCCTTCAACGGCACCGGCAATTCTTCACGCACCCTGCTGTCCGCCTTCGGCCTGGTGCCGCCGGAACTGGAATTGCTGACCGATCTGCCGGGCGACGAGGCGGTGATGAGCGGCATCGACAGCCTGTTCGGTCTGCTCAACAAGCCGGAATTCCGGATTACATAGATCATGCGGCGCAATTTCGCCAACCTGGTGCGCATCCACAACGCCACCGGATCGT
>JAVEYE010000241.1:0-6071 GCA_034003665.1 Rhodospirillales bacterium
GTTGAAACTGGGCGATCCCGCTCGCCAGGACCGGATGGATGTCTGTCCCGGCATTGATCCAGGACACCAGTTCCCCCATGAGAATCGGAACATCGTAGGCGGCGGGCGGCGTGTATACCGTCTGGCCGGTAGCCGAGTTGACAACGTAATTCTGAATTCGGCGGTATTCCCCCGGCGCGGCACTGCCACCCCGCACCCCCTCCACCAGGCGCTTGTGAATCTCCCGAAGCAATCCTTCGGTCATGGGCCCGGCACTTGCCACGTATTCAGCCACAAAGTCGAATGCGCGCCGGTAATTTAGAAGTTCGCGGGCGTCGTCAGGATCGGCTTCGGGAACGCCGTATCCGGTCAACAAACGTTCCGACTGCTCCAGCGTGAGTCGGCTGCCCTCGATATGCGTGGTGGCGTGCGCCTCCAGAATCAGCGCGCGTTGCCCCATGTCCTTGATCCAGTCTTCGGACAGCTTGGCCGCCTCCAGGAAGCCCCGTGCCCGCTCGATCCGGGTCAGGGCATCGGCCACCTTGTTGGTGATGGTGAAGGTCGGCTTCATCTCGCCACCTCGGCCAGCATCTCGACGATCTCGCCTTCCAGCTTCCGGATGTCCGCCTGGATCGCCTCCAGCGGGCGGGGCGGCTCGTACCGGTAGAAGTGGCGGTTGAGCGGGATTTCGTAGCCGACCTTGGTCTTGCCTTCGTCAATCCAGGCATCGGGCACGTGGGGCAGGACTTCACGGTTGAAATAGGCCTCGATGCTCTCCTTGAGCGGCACGTTTTCGGTGTCGCGCAGTTCGGTGTCGGGCTCCGGGTCGCCGGAGCGGTCGCGGCAGATCTCGGCGGTCTCGTCGCGTTCGCCAAGCGCGTTCAGGACGGCCTTGAGTTCCGAGACATTAAGATGCACGCCGCGTTCGCGGTCAGCCGCCTTCAGGTCGGTCAGGAACGCCTTGCGGTCCTGGTAGAGCTTTTCGCCGGTCTTCCCGCCAAAGGCCTTGAGCCGTTTGCGGATCGCTTCCTGCCGTTCCTGGCCAGCCTCGATTTCCTGCTGGCGGACGGTCTCGTTCTTTTTGTTGCTGGCGGCGAGGTTGCGGAATCCCGATTGCTCGTCGAGCCGGGCGATTCGCTCGTCGGTGGCCTGGAAATTCAGCCGAAGCGGGCGTTCCACGGTGATCTTGTTGAACCCGAAGTCTTCGTTGTCGAACACCTTGCTGACCACGAGCGTCTTTTTCTGGCCGTCCAGCGTGAACGTGCGGGTCTCGTCATCCTTGAATGCACCATAAATGCGGGCGATTTCGGCAATATGGTCGGCGTCGCCCTCATCGGGATCGCCGATGCGGTGCCGCTTGTTGCCCTGGCTCTTCTTCATCGGCACCCAGAAGTTGCGGGCGTCAATGAGCTGGATCTTGCCCTTGCGTTCCCGCTCCTTGCGGTTGGTCAAGACCCAGATGTAGGTGGAGATGCCGGTGTTGTAGAAGAGCTGGTCGGGAAGCGCGACAACGGCTTCCAGCCAGTCGTTCTCGATGATCCAGCGGCGGATCTCCGATTCGCCCTGGCCGGCGTCGCCGGTGAACAGCGGAGACCCGTTGAAAACGATGCCGATGCGGCTGCCACCATCTTGGGGGGCGCGGCGCTTGTCGAGCATGTGCTGTAGGAACAGCAGCGCCCCGTCATTGATGCGGGGCAAGCCCGCGCCGAAGCGGCCCTCGTAGCCGAAGGTGTCGCGTTCCTGTTCAATGTATTTCTGCTGCTGTTTCCACTCCACGCCGAAGGGCGGATTGGCGAGCATGTAGTCGAAGATCCACTTCTTGCCGTCGCGGTCGCGCGCGAAGCCGTCTTTCGTGAAAGAGTCGCCTTGGGCGATGTTGTCGGCGTCCTCGCCCTTGATCAGCATGTCCGACTTGCAGACCGCCCACGCCTCGTCGTTCCAGTCCTGGCCGTAGACCATCGGGCTGGCCTCGGCGTTGAGTCTGCGGATGTACTGCTCAGCCACAGAGAGCATGCCGCCAGTGCCGCAAGCGGGATCGTAGATGGTCTTCACGACGTGACTGCGGGCCAAGTCCTTCTCGGGGGAAAGCAGCAGGTTCACCATGAGCTTGATGACCTCGCGCGGCGTGAAGTGCTCCCCGGCCTCCTCGTTCGATTGCTCCGCCCCGATTCGGATAAGTTCTTCAAAGACATAGCCCATCTGGACGTTGTCGACCTTCTCGGGCGACAGATCGAGCGCGGCGAATTTCTTCACCACCTCATAGAGCAGGTTCTTCTCCGCCATCTTGGTGATCTGCTGGTCGAACGCAAACTTCTCCATGATGTCGCGCACGTTCCTGGAAAAGCCATTGATATAACTGTTCAGATTGGGTGCAAGTTGGTTCGGATCATCGAGAAGCTTCTTCAGGTCAAGCTTGGCCAGGTTGTAGAACGGCCGCCCTGTGACCTTCTGGAGAAGACTGCGGACAACGGTTTCCGGTTTGGTCTTGATGCCCTTGAACTCCTCTAGGACCTGATTCTTCGTTGGGGCAAGCAGACAGTCGAAGCGGCGCAGGACGGTCAGGGGAAGAATGACCTTGCGGTATTCGTTTCGTTTGTAGGGCCCGCGGAGCAGGTTGCAGATGCTCCAGATGAAGATCGCAAGTTGCGAGTGTGTCTCGGTGGTCATGCCATTCCCCTTTTTTCGATCCGGCCATCTCTCTCTCATGCCATGGCGCATACTATGCCGCCGGCGTTCCCGTTGATCAAGTGTTGCGGTTATTCATAGCGGATGCAAGGGTTTGATTGACCGCATGCCGTCGGCCAACCTGTCAATCCGGCAGATCTTGTCTATATTGATGTCGGCGTGGCTCTTGCCGCCCGCCCGTTGGGCGCGAAAGCGAAAATCCACATGCAGCCTTCTCGGATGGGGGCACAAAATCATTCAGGTTGGGACCTGGCGGTATGGAGTCGTCGGAACAGCGATGCGGGCATGCGCCGTGGTCGGTCCGTCTCCTGACGGCCTTGGTGCTGGTCGGGCCCTTGGTCTGGCTCAACGGGAACTACGACTTCACCGACCTGCCGAAGGGCGTGGCGATCCAGTTTGGCTCGCTGTGCCTGGTGGCCTGGTGGCTGGGGGCGGCGGCATGGTCGGGCGAGCTGAACCTGCGAACTTCGCCGGTCCTGCTGCCCCTGGTCGGATGCCTGGCCTGGGCCGGTTTGACCTTGGGGTATGCGCACAACCCCATGGAGGGATGCTGGCCCCTGTTGTGCTGGTTGCCGGCGTTGCCGGTTGTGGTGGTGGGGGCGGCGGTCCTGCGGGAACCTGCGTGGCGACGGGGAGTGTTGCAGGCTGTCGGCGGGGCCGGCGCGCTGACGTCGCTGCTGGGCATCGTCCAGGCGTTGACCGGTTGGTCGCCGGTGGAGCAGGTCATGCCGCCGGCGGCAAGTTTCGCCAACGGCAACATGGCGGCCGATTTCGTGGTGCTGACCTTGTCGGTCAACGTCGGATGGGCCTTGGACGAACCGCGGACCGGGCGTCGATGGCTGGCGGTGGGAGCCGCCTTGGCCTGCCTGTTTTTCCTGTCCATGACCTGCCGGATGGCGTGGCTGAGCGTGGCGGTCCAGGCGATCCTCTGGGGAGGCTATCTGGGGTGGCGGGCGTGGACGCAGCGGCGGCGGGAGATTTCATGCCGCGCGAGATGGGTGGTGGGCTTGTCGGCGCTGGCGGCAGTGGCGTTGGCCACCGTCCTGTCCCTGCCGGCAGGACGCTTGGCGCTGGGGCGGCATTTGCCGGCCGCAGTCGAGCAAAAGGTGCTGGGCCGCATGCAGCACATCGTCGGAAAGGGAATCGCCAGTTCGGGTCGCATCGAGATGTGGCTGAACACCTTGGCCTTGGTTGAAGACCATCCGTGGCTGGGCGTCGGCCTGGGCAATCACAAGGTGGCCTATCCGCCGTATCGCAACAACAACGAGGACCTGGCGCATCAACTGGAGTACCATGTCCATAACGACTTCCTGCAACTGACTGCGGAGACCGGCCTGGTCGGCCTGTTGCTGCTGCTGTGGTTGTTCCTGGCGGTGGCCTGGGCGTATCGGGCGAACTTCGCGCGCATTTCTCCGGGGTGGCCGGCCTTGACCTGGGCGATGGTCGGGGCGATGGCGGGCGGCTTCCTGGTCAGTGCCAATGTCAGCTTCTCCCTGTATCGGGCCGCGTCGCCGTTGATCCTGGCGGCCTTCTTGGCGGTGGTCGCCGCGTCCGGTCCGGAGGCGACGTTGCGCCCGTGGCGCGGATCCCGTCAGCGGGCGTGGTGCGCGGCCGGTGTCGTCCTGGTGGCCATGCTCCTGGTGATCCATCTTCTTTGGGCATGGGATTTCCTGCGTGCCGACCGGTTGCATCGGCGGATCGCGGCTGCCGACGCCAAGATGCGCTGGGATCAGGTCGTCCGTGACGGAGCCCAGGCTCTCGGGATCAAGCCCAATCCCCGGCGGTTGACGACCCAGCTCTATGTTGGGCGCGCCTTGGTGGAGTTGCGTCGTCCTGCAGAGGCCATTCCGCTCATTGAGGACGTCCTGGCGGCCTATCCCCACCACCTCAACGCCTGGTACAACCTTGGCCTTGCCTATGAGGGGGCGGGCGATGACGGCAACGCCATCCGTGCCTATCGGGAGGTCCTCGTCCTCAGCCCAGACCTCTTCCAGGCCCATGACCGGCTGGGCTGCATCTACTTGCGGCGCGCCGAATTCGCCGAGGCGGAGGCCGCCTTTCGGGCTGCCGCGGTGAATGCCCCTCCGCGGGAGAGAGCCTTGGCGTGGAACAATTTAGGCATGGTCGCCATCGCCCGGAAGGATTACGGTACGGCGGAGCGCCGGTTCCGCAAGGCGGTTTCGCTGGAACCCCGCGGGATGCTGGGCCACAAGAACCTGGGCATCCTGTATCTGCAGTATCTCGACTTCCCGCAGGAGAGCATGGTCCATCTGCGTCGGGCCCTTGAACTGGATCCCGACATGCCGGAGGCCGAGTCCATCCGGGCCATCCTGCGTGAATTCGGCGCGCATGCAGACACCGCCGCCATCCGCCGCCTGGTGCTCGAACTCGAGTTCAAGGAGACCGGCAAGGACCTGTGGAATCGGCCGGCGGGCGCCCACGGCGTGAAATGACAAATTTCAGTACTGCCGGGCGTGGTAGTTCTTGGCACAGAGGACGCCGCGGGTGCTGCTCTCGACGAAGTCGATGAATTCCACCACCGGCGGCAGGAGTGGGATTTCTGCGCGGATCTTTTCCACCGCTGCCTTCACCGAGTTCTTTTGTCGGTAGAACAACTTGTGGATGTTCTTCAGCGCCCGGATTTCCTCCGCGTTGTAGCCGTTGCGCTGCAGCCCAATGAGGTTGATCGCCTGCACCGGGCCGTTCCGGCCGTGCTCGATCATGAACGGCGGCAGGTCCACCGAGATGGCCGAGATTCCGCTCATCACCGCTAGTTTGCCCACCCGGCAGAACTGATGCACCGCCGTCTGCCCTGACAGCAACGCGCAATCGCCGACCGACACATAGCCGCCGATGACCGCATTGTTCACCATGATCACCCGGTTGCCGACCCGGCAGTTGTGCGCCACATGGGTGTTGGACATGAACAGGCAGTTGTTTCCGATGATCGTCTCGGCCCCGGGATCCGAGGCGATGTTCCCGGTGAAGCCTTCGCGGAAGGTGTTGCCATTGCCGATCCGCAGATAGGATGCCGTCCCCGGCTTGAACTTCAGGTCCTGGGGATCCGTACCCAAACTGGCAAACGGGTGGATCGTGTTGTTCGTGCCCAGGATGGTGTGCCCCGTGACGATGGCATGAGAGATGAGGCGGCAACCCGCCCCGATGGTGACGTGGGGGCCGACCATGCAATACGGCCCGATTTCGACGTCGTCGGCGATTTGTGCCTGCTCGTCAACCAGCGCGGTGGGATGGATCTTCGGCATGGAAGGCCCCTTGGGTTATGGCTGGATCTTGATATGGCTCGAACAAGGGTGCGAATATATTGATTGCAGCCGCAATGTCAATGCGGATCGCCATGAATAAGCACTGCGGGGGGCGTCGCGATGGGGGTGACGGGAGGCTACTCG
>JAVEYE010000242.1:0-6000 GCA_034003665.1 Rhodospirillales bacterium
CACCAGGGCGGCGACCGAATCGACCACCAGCACATCGATGGCTCCCGAGCGGACCAGGGTGTCGGCGATCTCCAGCGCCTGCTCGCCGGCGTCAGGCTGCGAGATCAGTAGCTCATCAAGATTGACTCCGAGTTTTCTGGCATAGATGGGGTCGAGCGCGTGTTCGGCGTCGACGAATGCGCAGGTGCCGCCCTTCTTCTGGGCTTCTGCCACCACGTGGAGCGCCAGCGTCGTCTTTCCCGAACTCTCCGGCCCGTAGATTTCGACCACCCGGCCGCGCGGAAGGCCGCCGATGCCGAGCGCGATGTCGAGACCAAGCGACCCCGTCGACACCACATCGGCCTCCACGGCGCTCTCGCGCTGGCCGAGCCGCATCACGGACCCCTTGCCGAAGGCGCGTTCGATCTGGGCGACCGCCGCCTCCAAGGCCTTGTTCTTGTCCATACCGTCCTTTTCCACAACTCGTAATACGCTTTGCGACATGGGCTGCCTCACTTATTCCATACGGGCGATCCGGATGCAACGCGCTCGAATGTACATGAAATGTTCTCGTTGACAAGGGTCTTGATCAACTCATTGATTTAAAATGGGTTATCGGAAAAGGTTCGGGAAATGTTCTCGATTTTTAGGCCGATTCGGGAAAATTCCCTACGGCTTCACTTGGTCAAGACGTCCTTCGCCTTCCCGGCCAACTGCTGGAGGCTGTAGGGTTTCGGCAGGAAGTGCAGGGTCGGGTCGCGTTGGATGTCGCCGGCAACCGTTTCCTCGGCGTACCCCGAAACCAGGATGACCTTCACGTCGGGCAGTTCCTGGCGGACCAAGCGCACGAACGTGTGGCCGTCCATGCCCGGCATCACCACGTCGCTGATGATGAGGTCGATGGTTTCGCCGCTCGAATTGATGACGTCGAGGGCACCTTCGCCGCAGTCGGCCTCCAGCACCTTGTAGCCCTTGTTGCGCAGGGCCCTGGCCCCAAACATCCGCACCGCCTCCTCGTCCTCGACCAGCAGCACGGTCCCCCCGCCGGTGAGGTCCTCGTCGTCCGTCGCGGGCGCGGCGACGGGGTCGGCCGGAGCCGGCCGCCAGTCTGCGGCGTCGACGATCTCCGGCAGGTAGATGTCGAAGACGGTGCCCTCGCCGGGCGCACTGTCGACAAAAATGAAGCCGCCGGTTTGTCGCACGATTCCATAGACGGTCGACAGGCCGAGCCCGGTGCCGGAACCCTTCTCCTTGGTCGAGAAAAAGGGCTCGAAGATGTGGCCGATGCTTTCCTTCGGAATGCCGACACCGGTATCGCTGACCTTGATCAGCACATAGGAACCGGGCGGCATCATTTCGTGGCCGCGGTTGATCGGCTCGTCCACCCGAACGCTCGACGTATGGATGGTCAAGGATCCACCACGCGGCATGGCGTCGCGCGAATTGACCGCCAGGTTGATGATCACCTGGTCGAACTGAACGGGATCGACCCTGACCATGCCGAGGTCGGGCGCCGATTCGATCGCCAATTCGATGGTCTCGCCCATCAGCCGGCGCAGCATGTGTGACAGGTCGGCCAACGCATGGCCGATATCGATGTCGATCGGCTGCAACGTCTGCTTGCGCGAGAAGGCCAACAGTTGGCGCACCAGGTTGGTCGCCCGGTTGGCGTTGTGCTTGATTTGCATGATGTCGGCAAACGATGGATCGTCGGGACCATGCTTTGCCAACAACAGATCCGAGAAGCCGATGATCGCGGTCAGCATGTTGTTGAAGTCGTGGGCGATGCCACCGGCCAGTTGGCCCACGGCATGAATTTTCTGAGCCTGAGTGAACTGCACCTCCAGCGTCTTTTGCTCGGTGGTGTCGATGAAGTGGAGCACCAGGCCGGACACCTCGCCAACGTTGTCCTCCATCCGGCTCGCGTAAAGCGACACCGTCAATTCGCGTCCGCCGACGGCCGGCATGCGGACCTCGACATGGGCGGCCCGCGACGTGCCCATCACCACCTTGGACAGTTGCACCGACAGGTCGCTGCGATCCTCCTTGCTCATGCGTTCGGCCAGCGGTCGTCCGACCACCGCCTCGCGGTGGATGCCCAGCAGCTTGAGAAAGGCCCGGTTACAGTCGGTGACGTTGCCGTGGAGGTCGAGCAGCACGATGCCGACCGGCGCCTCGTCGAACAGCCAGTGCAGTCGCGACAGGGCCAGCGCCACGGAATCGCCCTCGCCGGTCCGCCACACCACTTCGCGCAACACCAGCGAGCGACTGTAAAGCATTGCCCCGGTATCGTCGGCCCGCATCGACTGGAGGAGAAGCGCCGGGAAAGTGGTGCCGTCGGACGCCTCCAGCGTCACTTCGCCGTTCATAGCCGGCTCATCGCTCTCGGCTTGCCACGAGGCGCCGGAAGCCACAACGAAATCGGCGAATGCCATCCCTTCGGCCCGCATGCGGGCCGGCGGCAGGCCCAGCCAGCCGGCAAGCGTGGCATTGGCATGAAGGATACGGCCGTCCGCATCGACCGAAACGAATCCGGCCGGCAGGTTGTCGAGGAAGTCGGCCAGCGCTTCCTCCTCGCGACGACGGATGCTGTCCATCTCGCGCTGGGCGGTGATGTCGCTGGCGTGCCAGATGGCGTGGGGAGGCTGGCCGGCCAGCGGCCGCACCGAGACATGACGCCATTCGAGGTCACCGTCCGCGGCCCTGACGGGAAGGTCGGCAGCGCCGGAAACGCCAGCCGCCGCCGCCGCCCGAAGCCGGCGGAATGCTTCGGCCGAGCGTTCACCCTCGTCGAGAAGGGCGGCCAGCGCGTCAAGCGACGTCGCCTTCGAGAACAACTGCATGAAAGCGGCGTTGGCATACACGAACCGCCCCTCGGCAGAGGTGATCAGCCAAGCATTCGGATCGGTTTCCGTGGCTTCCGTCAACAACCGGGCAACACGGTCGAGACCCTGTCGCCGCCCCATGCTCCACGCCAAGGCCAGCACGCCCGACACCGCCACCAACGCCAGGAGAGCAGCCAAAAACACCGTGCCGGCCACCACTGCGCCCACGGCGGCAACGGCAAAGCCGACCGCAACCACGCCCCAAAAGAGGGGACGTTCCGCCCAGTCGCGCCAGTGAACGAATAAATGATCGGCGGCACCCGACCGTCGGGTTGGGGCCGCCGCGGCCGTCGGCTCTCCGTTATGGTCGTCGCCCACCGTCAATCGTGTCCCTTCCCCTTCGCCCCGGGGCCGGCTCAGCCGGCCGTCGCCGAAGGCAGTCTACCACGCAAGCGCATGACGTACCCAATAACCTCGGCGACCGCCTTGAAGTGTTCCGGCGGAATTTCCTCGTCAAGTTCGACCGCAGCATGCAGCGCCCGGGCCAACGGCGGGTTTTCGACGATCGGCACGTCATTTTCCTCGGCCACCTG
The DNA here is from genome assembly GCA_034003665.1 of Rhodospirillales bacterium. Taxonomy (GTDB): domain Bacteria; phylum Pseudomonadota; class Alphaproteobacteria; order Rhodospirillales; family Shumkoniaceae; genus Shumkonia. The sequence goes on from JAVEYE010000242.1 coordinate 3,398, forward strand.
TCGAATGCGCAAGGCCAAGGTATCAACTCCCTTCGCCACGACCTTGGGAGCCGCCATCTCGTCCATCTTGTACTGCAGCGCCACGGCAAAATGGGTTGGATTGGTGATCACCACATCGGCGTTCGGTACCGCCGCCATCATGCGCTGGCGGGCCCGTTGGGCGCGAATTCGGCGTATCTGCGCTTTGATTTGCGGGTCGCCCTCGGCCTGCTTGTTTTCGTCCTTGACCTCCTGTTTTGTCATCCTCAACTGTTTGATGTAATTGTATTTTTGGTATGCGTAGTCGAGAAGGGCGATGGCCGTCATCACGGCCACGGTGCCCGCCACGATCCACAGCGCTATGCGGTGGAGACGCTGCAGGGTCCACACAATATCGGTCATCGGCGCCAGGGTAATGCCATCGAGCATCGGCACCGCAAGGCCCGCGGCCACGATCGCCACCACCGACAGCTTGACGATGCCCTTGACGAACTCGATGAACTGGCGAAGAGAGAACTTGTTCTTGAAGCCCTTGACGAGAGAGATCTTAGACGTCTCGAGCTTGATCTTCGACGGCGCGACCAGCAGTCCCGACTGCCCGACGCTGGCGGCAACCGAAACCACCAGGAGCAGGACCGCCAGGGGCGCCACGATGATGCCCACCTTCAGCAGCACGTCGGCCAGCAAAAGGCGCAGGTGAGGTGCATCCATGGGAATGGCATGACTCGTTTCTAGAAGGGTGCGCCCGATTTGCCGGATGTCGCCCATCATCGACGGCGCCATGACATATAGAGCCATCGCGCCGGCCAGCAGGATCAACCAGCTCTTGATCTCCTGCGACGTCGCGACCTGGCCCTTGCTTCGGGCCTTCTCGATCTTTTTCGGCGTCGGCTCTTCGGTTTTTTGGGAGTCGTCTTCTTCAGCCATCGGACTCCCCTAGGAGATGATGAACGCGCGGAACCCCTCGCCGAACCGCGTGGTGAACACCAGCATGACGGTCGAAAGGCTCAGTGCGACCAGGGCGATCTGCGTGGCGATCTGGATCGGCAAGCCAAAGAAGAACACCGGCAGAGCCGGCATCAGCCGGCCGAGAATGCCCAGCATGAGGAAGTATGCCGTACCCACCACCATGAAGGGCGACGCGATCTGCACCGCAAGAGCAAAGCTGTCGGCCACGTAGCGGCTGATCGCCTGGCTGAAATCGCCGATCGCCGGCATCTCCCCGGGGACGAACAAAGTATAGCTGTCGGCCACGGCCCGCAGCATAAGGTGATGCAGATCGGTGACGAAGACGAGAACGATGCCGACGGTGGTAAGGAACCCCGAAAGCACCGAGCCCTGCTGTTCGGCGATGGGGTCGTTGACGAACGCGTTGGCCAGCGACGCCTCGTAGGCGATGAGCATGCCCGCCGTATGCAGGGCACCCATGATGATGCGGCCCAGGGCGCCGAAGAACCCGCCGATCAGCATCTCGCCGAGGATCAGCACGATCAGACCGGCCAGCGTCGCCGGCGGCCCGGGCAGGCCGGGGACGACCACCGGTGCGAGGACGAAACTGACGGCCAGGGCCATCAGCAGGCGGATGTCCGCCGACACGTAAGCTGCACTGAACCCCGGCAACGTGACGAACGCCGTTCCAACCCGACAGAACAGCAGGAAGAAGCCGAAGACGTTGAGGGTGAGAAGGTCCTGCAGCATGCTCCTAACCGATGCCCAGCCCGACGATGCGATCGAACAGCCTATGGCCGAATTCGACGATCACCCGCATCATGAAGGGCAGGAAAACGATCAGTCCGACGAACACGACGACGATCTTGGGCACGAACGTCAGCGTCATTTCCTGGATGGAGGTGAGAGCCTGGAACAAGGCGATGACGAGGCCGACCACCAGCGTGGAAATCAGCAACGGCAGGGAAAGCTTGAGCACGACGACCATGGCGTCGCGCCCCACATCGAGAACGGCAGTTTCGGTCAAGACGGCCTCCTTCGACCGGGCCGTCAGATCGGCATGCGGAGGATTTCCTTGTAGGCGTCGATCACCTTGTCGCGGATCGAAACCACCGTCTGCAAGGTGACTTCCGCCTCGGCCACCGCCGTGATGACCTGGTTGAGGTCGGCGTTGTCTCGGATGCCCTCCATCGACAGATGCTCGCTGCGCTGCCCGATGCGACGGGCCTCGTCGAGAGCGTTCTTCACCAGGTCGGCGAAGTCACCGCCGTTGGCCGAGGCCGCTCCGTCGCGCGCCTCAAGGCCGGAGCCGACCCGTTTGGCGGCGTTCGCATAGGCCGCCGCCGCGCCGTTGATGCCTGCTGTCGGTGAAACCATCTGTCCCTTGCTCCGTTAAACCCGTTGAGTCCGATCCGGCCGCTACTTGAGGATGTCGATGGTGGCGGTCAGCATGGCCTTCGACGTCTTGATGACGCTGAGGTTCGCCTCGTAGGATCGTTGCGCCTCGCGCATGTCGTTCATCTCGATGAGGCTGTTGACGTTGGGTACCAATACGTAGCCGTCGGCGTCGGCACCCGGATGCCTGGGGTCGAAGCGCTTTTCGAAGTCGCCGTTCTCGACGGCGATCTTGTCGATCCTCACCATGTCGAGACCGGCCCGTCGATCGAGTTCGTTCT
>JAVEYE010000243.1:0-5958 GCA_034003665.1 Rhodospirillales bacterium
GAACAGTCCAACCACTTCATCGGCCTCGTTGAGCCGCAACAACCCGGTGTCGACGAAGACACACAGCAACTGATCGCCGATGGCCTCGTGGAGCAGGACCGCGACCACCGAGGAATCAACTCCGCCCGACAACCCGCAGATGACCCGTCCCTTGCCGACCTGGGCGCGCACCTTGGCAATGGCTTGTTCGCGGAAGGCCGCCATCGTCCAGTCACCGCGGCATCCGGCGATTCGATGCGTGAAGTTGCGCAGAAGATCGGCGCCGTGCGGCGTGTGCACGACCTCGGGATGAAACTGCACGCCGTAGAGCTTCCTGTCGTCGTCGGCCACCGCCGCGAATGGGGCGCCGTCGGTGACAGCCACCGGGCGGAAGCCGGGCGCCAGCTCGATGACACGGTCGCCGTGGCTCATCCACACCTGGTGGCGATCGCCATGCGACCACACGCCGTCGAACAGCGCGCATGTCCCATCCACCTCGATGAAAGCGCGTCCGAACTCGCGTAGGTCTGAACCCTCCACCCGGCCGCCCATCTGGGCCATCATGATTTGCTGGCCGTAGCAAATGCCAAGGACCGGGACTCCAAGGGCGAAAATCTCGGGGGTGGCGCGCGGCGTATCGGTTTCGGTAACCGACGCCGGGCCGCCTGACAGGATGACGGCCTTGGGCGCAAAAGCGGCCAGAAAGGCGCCGTTGACCTTGTGGTAGGGATGGATCTCGCAATAGACGCCGCTCTCGCGCACGCGCCGCGCAATCAACTGCGTCACCTGCGAGCCGAAATCGACGATAAGGACGCGTTCGGTCATGACGGGTGCCGGCATTCCGCTGCTCGGTTGAAATCGCTGCGGACGATAACCGAAAGCTGTATTGCCCGCCAGCCCAAAGGCGCCGTCGAAAAAAGTGGCGGCCGGAAAAGAAAACCGCCGCGTCCCGAGGCAACGGAGAACGCGGCGGTACCGGTTTGCCTAACCTGAGGGGTAAACCGGAGAACTGCTAAAGCAGCAAGGCTTTACGCGGCCGACGCCCTCCCTTTTCTGAAGGGGCCGATGGACAGGGTGGCTGAGCAGCCGCAAGAGCGGCCAACCGGCCATTCGCCGAAGGTCCCCCGGGCCATGCAGAGGTTCGGTTCACGCGAATCAATCGCGGGACGGGGAATCATAACCGAACGTGCCATGCCCGTTGTCCTTATCGTCGGAGCGTTCCCAAAAAGGGAACAAAGGGCTTTCCACGGTTCAGGTTACCCCCTTTTCCTTGATTCATAACCTGCCCAAGAGGCATATCATCTATGAAACGAAGTCATAAGGTGAGGGCGCGATGGAACGATCACACGAGATGGGCATTTTCATTCGGGTGGTCGAGGAGGGGGGGCTGTCAGCGGCCGCCCGAACCCTGAACCTGGCGCCGTCGACCATCAGCAAGGTCATGACGCGTCTGGAACAGCGGCTGGGGGTGCGCCTGATGAATCGCACCACCCGGCAGTTCAAGTTGACCGCCGAGGGCGAGGAATTCTACAAGCGGAGCCGCGCCATCATCCAGGACATCGAGGAAGCGGAAGCCGCTGTATCGCGCGCAAAGGTGGAGTTGGCCGGCACGCTCCGGGTCATCTCAATGGTGGCTTTCGGCAACTATCAGTTGGCGCCGCTCATCCCCGAGTTCCTGGCCCGCCATCCCGACCTCCACGCCGACGTTGCGCTGACCGACGGCAAGATGGACGTGATCGAGGCCGGTGCAGACGTCGGGGTGTTGCACGGCAACCTGCCGGATTCGTCGTTGATTGTCCATCGCTTGGTCGACGATCGCCGCTTGGTGGTGGCATCGCCCGATTATCTCAGGCAACACGGGGCGCCGGAGCGGCCTGAGGACTTGGCGCACCACAACTGCGTCACGTGGTGGAATCCGCAGCGTCACCTGAACCGCTGGCAGTTTGACGGCGGTCGGGTCATCACCGTGAAGGGAAACATCATGGTGGACAACGGCGAAACGCTGGTGCGCATGGCGATGGCCGGGGCCGGTTTGATCAGGCTGGCCGAATTCGTTGCCGGCGCGGCGATCAAGGCCGGTCGTCTGACGCCGGTGCTGACCGAGTACACGAACGACGACAATCTGCCGATCTACGCCATATTCCCGCATCGCCAGCATCTGCCCCTGAAAGTGCGCGCCTTCGTCGACTTTCTTGACGAAAAATTCACCCCGGTGCCGCCCTGGCGGGCGGGATGAGGGGCGGTGATGATCCTCTCGCGGCAAGACTGAATTTTCGTTATTTCGACGTTCGTTCCAGGATCGCCAGGAAAAAGCCGTCGGTGCCGGAGCGGATGGGGCTGAGGCGCAGGCAGGGGCCCTCGACCGGGCAGGGGGCGGCAAACGTGGCGGCCCAAGCGTCGACGACGGTCACCGTCCGGAAGTCGCGATGGGCGCTCAACATCTCGGCCACCCGCTCCTCGTTCTCCTCGACCAGCACCGAGCAGGTGGCGTAGAGGAGCCGGCCGCCCGGCTTGACCAGAGGCATGGCGGCGGCCAGGGCTGTTCGTTGGCGCTCGATCGCCTCGGCCAGTCGATCCGGTGTCAGCCATGCGCGGGCCGCCGGGTGGCGACGCCAGACGCCGGTCCCCGAGCAGGGGGCGTCGACCAGCACCACATCGGCCGTTGCGGCGTGGGCGGCGAGCCAGGGGTCGGACTCGTCGGCCAAGGCATGAGTGCGCACCCTGATCCCGGCCCTTTTCGCTCGTGCCGCCAGCCGCTCCAGGAACCGACCCTCGACGTCCAGTGCCCACAGGGTACCGGCCCCGCCCATGGCGGCGGCCAACGCCAGGGTCTTGCCGCCGGCGCCGGCGCAGTAGTCGACGACGGTCTGGCCCGGCCGGACCCCAGCCAACAGGGCCACCAGTTGCGAGCCCTCGTCCTGTACCTCGATCAGCCCATCCTGGAAGGCGCGGGTCGCCGGCAGGGAAGCCCGGCCGGCAATGCGCAGGCCGATCGGCGAGATCGGCGTCGGTTCGCTCGCCACGCCCTCGGCGAGCAAGGCGGCATGCGCAACCTCGCGGCTTGTCTTCAGGGTATTGACCCGCACATCCAAGGGGGCGGGAACGTTCAGTGCCGTCAATTCAGCCTTTAGCGCAGGCCCGAAGGCCCGTCGGAGGGAGCCTTCCAGCCAGTCAGGATGCTCCATGAGGACGGGCGCGGGCATGGCGGGATGGTCGAGAGGCTGCTCGACGAGCGCCGCCGCCAGCGTCGTCTCTGCTGCGTCAAGGGGGGGCGGGGCGTAACCTTGCCCGGAAAACAGGGCGGCTGCCTCGGCCAGACCCAGGCCGTCTGCGAGAATGAGGCCGGCCAGTACGCGCCGGCGGGGCGTCGCCTCGCCGCCCGTGATCCGCGCAATGTGCCAGTCCAGGCGGCGCGTCGAGCGCAGCACGGCAAAAGCGCGGTCCAGCACGGCGCGGCGATCCTTGGCGCCCATGTAACGTCGGGCCCTTAAAAAGCCGTCGATCACGGGCTCGATCGGCGGATGGGCGAGACCAATGGACTCCAGAAGGTCGATGGCGGCGGCGATGCGGGCGCCGGGGGTCATCGGGAGGGGCGGCCTTCCCAGCCGCCGGCTTTCGTCATGCCCATCCGTGTCACGGGCATCCGCGGGTTGGCAAATGGCGGAGCAAGGTCGAGGACGCCCGGGCGGGACTCCGCCATGTCGACGTCGACGGGCGTAAGCACCCTAATCCCGCACCCGGTAGTTTGGCGGCTCCCGGGTAATGGTGACGTCGTGGACATGACTCTCCGACAGCCCGGCCGACGTCACCCGCCGGAAGGCGCAGCCGTGCTGCATCTCGGCGATGGTGCGCTTGCCGGTATAGCCCATGGCCGAACGCAGGCCACCGACCAGTTGGTGGATGACGGCGTTGACCGGACCCTTGTAGGGAACTCGGCCCTCCACCCCCTCGGGAACGAACTTCAACGTGTCGGCCACCTCCTGTTGGAAGTAGCGGTCGGCCGAGCCCCGCGCCATGGCGCCAAGCGATCCCATGCCTCGGTAGGATTTGTACGACCGTCCCTGGAACAGGAAAACCTCGCCCGGGCTCTCGTCGGTGCCGGCGAACAGCGAGCCGATCATCACGCAATCCGCCCCCGCCGCGATTGCCTTGGCGACGTCGCCCGAGTACTTGATCCCGCCGTCGGCGATCAGCGGAATGCCCGCTTTCCGGCACACCTCGGAGACTTCCAAGATGGCCGAAAGTTGGGGCATGCCGACACCGGCTACGACGCGGGTGGTGCAGATGGTGCCCGGCCCGATGCCGACCTTGACCGCGTCGGCCCCGGCGTCGATCAGCGCACGGGCCGCCTCGGGGGTGGCGATGTTGCCGGCCATCACCTGGGTGTAGTTGCTCAGCGCCTTGAGGCGGGCCACCGCGTCCAGCACGCCGCGCGAGTGGCCGTGGGCGGTATCGACCACGATCATGTCGACTTCGGCGTCGATCAGCGCTTCGTTGCGCCGCTCGGCGTCCTTGCCCACGCCGGTGGCGGCGGCGACCCGAAGGCGCCCCTTCTCGTCCTTGCAGGCATTGGGGAACTTCTGGGCCTTTTCCATGTCCTTGACGGTGATCAGCCCGATGCAGCGGAACGAGTCGTCGACCACCAGCAGCTTTTCGATGCGGTGCTTGTGCAGAAGCCGCCTGGCTTCGTCCATTTCAACGCCTTCCCGCACCGTCACCAGGGGGCGCTCGGCGGCGTGCGGGGTCATCAGTTCCTTGACCGGTTGGCGCGGATTGGTCGCGAAGCGGGTGTCGCGGTTGGTAAGAATGCCGACCAGCCGGCCGCTTTCGGGTTCCACCACCGGCAAGCCGGAGAACTGGTGGGATTCCATGATTCCCTTGGCCTCGGCCAGGGTCGCGTCGGGGCCGATGGTCAGTGGGTTGACCACCATGCCCGATTCGAACTTCTTGACCTTGCGGACCTCGGCGGCCTGTTCTTCGGGCGTCAGATTTTTGTGGACGACGCCAATGCCCCCGGCCTGGGCCATGGCGATGGCCAGCGCGCTTTCGGTCACCGTGTCCATGGCGGCCGACAGCAACGGGATGCCCAGTTCGATGGTCTTGGTCAGGCGGGTTCGGGTGTCGGTTCCCGACGGCAGGACGCTCGATTCGGCCGGCACCAGCAGCACGTCGTCGAAGGTCAGGGCTTCGCGGATGTTCATGCCACCTCCGTTTGAAAGATGGCACGGCATCATACAGAACCGTCCGCCGTTGCCAAGGAAGATCGGCGCCCCGATGGCCGAGGAAAATGGATCTCGTTCGATGCCCCCTGGCGCGTCGTTCGGGTTGGGGCCGCGTGATGGGTGCTCAACGGCCCCGATCTGGCGGCCCAACAATCGGTCGTGCGCGGGATCGGTTCGCTCGAAGCGAACGGTCTCATTCCATGGGAGGAAGGCGGCGGCGCCAAGGCGCCGCCGCCGGCGAGCGACTGAAAGTCGTTACTTCGACTTGATGTCGATTCGACGGACCTCGGCCTTGGCCGCGGCCGTCTTATCGATGGTCAGCTTCAGAACGCCGTTCTTGAATGAGGCCTCGACCTTGCCGGCGTCGGCATCGGCCGGTAGCGAGAGGGAGCGCTGGAAGGCGCCGTAGGACCGCTCGGCGTAGAGGCGGCCCTTCTCTTTCTGCTCGGTTTCCGCCTTCTTCTCGCCTTTGATGGTCAGCACGCCGTTGGCGACGGTGACATCAAGGTCGTCGCGCTCGATGCCGGGGAGCTCGACCGAAACCTCGTAGGCGGTGTCGGTCTCGGCGACGTCGAGGCGCGGCGTCAGGAAGACGCCGTCGCTGAAGCCATCCGCCAGGGACGGCATGCCAAAACCGCGCGAGAAGCCGTCGAACAGGCGGTCCATCTCGCGGCGCAGGGTATCGAAACCACTCTCGAAGGGCAGCGGCGCCGGCACGGAGCGGGCGCGCCACGGGGTCAAATCGCGAAGTGTCATG
>JAVEYE010000244.1:0-5926 GCA_034003665.1 Rhodospirillales bacterium
TTGAAATAGCCGGGAACGGAAGGAACGCTCCCCATCGTGGCGCCGACCACCGGCTCGGCGATGAAGCCGATCACCGAATCCGCCCCCAGTTCGAGGATTTTCGCTTCCAGTTCGTCGGCCACCCTTTGGCCGTACTCCGCCTCGCTCTCGTCGTCGCGCCGGCCCCGATAGGCGTAGCAGGGCGAAATGTGGTGGCCGGCAATAAGGATCGGCTCGAACTGCTTGCGCCGCCACATGTTGCCACCTACCGCCAGGGCGCCCAGGGTGTTGCCGTGGTAGCTCTGCAGCCGGCCGACGAAATAGCGGCGCTGCGGCTGGCCTATCTCCAGGAAGTACTGGCGGGCCAGTTTCAGCGCCGTTTCCACCGCCTCTGACCCGCCCGACACATAATAAACCCGCTCGATGCCCTTCGGCGCCGCCTCGATCAACATGTCGGCCAGGCGCTCTGCCGGCTCGTTGGTGAAGAACGAGGTATGGGCGTAAGCCATCCGGTCAACCTGATCCTTGATGGCGGCGATCACCTTGGGATGGCCATGGCCCAGGCACGAAACCGCGGCACCGCCGCTGGCGTCGATATAGCGCCTGCCCTGAGCATCGATCAAATACGGCCCCTCGCCGCCGACAGCCAAGGGAAGGTCATGCTTCGGGTAGCGGTGAAAAACATGGTTCATGGCAATGATCCCATCCGGTTCCGGTCGCGGCCGGCCAATCAGTCCATCGGCAGCGAGCCCATCGGCGAAACGTCAGGTTCGTCCTTTTCCAGATCATTCTCAAGAAAATCACCGAGCCGCCTCAGTTTGCGCCCGACGGTGGCGGCCACCTGCGCGGCATCCCTACCGTGCCAGTCGTAGAAGCCCTTGCCGGTGCGAATGCCGAATTCGCGGCGTTCCATCTTGCGGTCCAGAATGGCGCAGGGCGTCTTGCTGAGATTGAGGTGCGGGACGATGGATCGCTGGGCCAGGATATGGGGCTCCAGATTGAAAATGTCCTTGCCCTCCAGCAGGCCGGTCACGCAGAAGCGCGGCCCCAGCAATTTCTTGGCCACCTTGTCGACATCTTCCGGCTTGACGATGCCGTTTTCGACCAGGTGATAGGCCTCGTGCAAGATGGCGTGCTGCAGGCGGTTCCACAGATAGCCGATGATCGGCTTCGAAAGCACGATGGCCTCGCGCCCCGCCGCTTCCAGGGCGGCGACCGCCCGCTCGATCACCTCGTCCCTGGTCTGGGCCACGCGTACCACCTCGACCAGTGGCGTCACGTCGGCCGGCGTGAAGAAGTGCATGCCGATGAAACGCTCCGGGTGAGCCAGCGCGTCGGCCATCTCCTGGAGCGGCAGGCCTGAGGTATTGCTGGCGATGATGGGCCCCGCGCCATAGGCCGCCTCGAGGTCCCGGAAGACGGCGACCTTGGCATCGAGCACCTCGACAATCGCCTCGACGACAAGATCGGGAGCCTCGGTGGGGAGTTCTGTCACCAGGCGGATGCCTGCCGGCAGCGTGCCGTCATCCTTTACGTAGGGATCGAGGGCCGAAACCGTCAATCCCGCCCCGGCAAAAAGCCGGGCGATTCCACGGCCCAACACCCCGAAGCCAACCACGAGAACTTTGGAAATCGGTGCCGGATTCACTGTCATTGCGTCTTCTCCCTCGGCTTTTCTGCGGGGCCGTGCGGGCCGCACATTCCTCCTTCAAAAAGATCATGTCAATGCCCGACGGACGCCGGGCCGGCGTGCCGGGAGGGCAGCCGCGCCGGCAACACTTCCACCACCACCACGCTGGCCAGGATGAGCCCGCACCCGAGCAACTCGACGGCGCCCAGGCGTTCGCCCAGAAAGATCATGCCGGTCAAGGCCGCGAACACCGTTTCCGAAGACAGGATGATGGCGGCGTCCGGCGACGGGGTGTGCGCTTGACCCACCACTTGAAGGGTGAATCCGATACCGACCGACATCACCCCACCGTATACGATATACGGGGCCGCGGCCACCACGGCGGCCAAGCCAAGTGGCTCGCTTGCCGCACCCCAGGTTAGGCCGAGGATGGCGCAGACGAAGAACTGGATGCAGGCGACGACAAAGGGCGCCCCTGTGCGCCGAGCCAGGGCACCGACCAGCAGCACATGAATCGCCCAGAAGAAGGCGCCGGCGATCACCCACAGGTCGCCGGTTCGGATCGCCGTCACGTCGCCGCCTGCCAGGATATAGGCGCCCACCGTGCAGGCGGCGGCGGCGGGCCACACCACCCAGTGTGGAATTTGGCGAAGAAAGATGAGGGCGATCAGCGGCGTCAGGGGAACATAGAGCGCCGTGAGGAAACCTGCGTTCGACACCGTCGTGGACGTAATGCCGATCTGCTGCAGCAACGCACCGACAAAAAGGCAGCACCCGAGGAGGGTCAACCCGACCCGGTCGGCCGGCCCCAGCCGCCAATCCGCCTTCCGCTTCAGACGGCGGCTTTGGACGAGGGCGATCGGCAGAACCATCAATGCCCCCAGCAGAAAACGGGCGCCAGTGTAGATCATCGGCCCGACGTGCGTCATCGCCAGTTGCTGAACGGCAAAGGTCGTCCCCCAGACGAAGGCGGTGACGAGCAGCACCAAGTTGGCCTGGAGGCGGGTCATACGGATCGATCCTCGTGGGATTGGGCGACGCTATCCGGCGGCCAGAGCCGCCGGTCCAAGGGAGCGCGGATATTAGCGCTCCGGCCGACCACGTCAAACGCGGATCAGACCCCGGCCGCACGAAATCGAACGGATCACCCCGCTAGGGGCGCCCGAGCACCTGAAGTGCGGGGAGGGTCATCAGCGTGGCGGACCCCAGCCATATCCACATGGAAGCAAGGCTCTGCGGACTGCCCTCGACCAGCCTTTCCCACAAGGCGGCTGGCACCCCCGACCCCAGAAGGGTCGCCGTGGACACCAGAATCGACGAAAACATCAGCACCCACTCGACGGTCTTGGGAAAAAGTTCGGGCAGCAGCACCGTGGTGATCGGCACCGCGACCTGCAGATAGGGCGAAAACAAGCCATTGACCACGCATAGGCCGATGACGACGACGAACAGGGTTTGACGGGTGATCATGGGCGACCGCGATCAGGACGCGCCGGCCATTCGCGGCGTCAATCCGGCCGCGAACATCACCATGAAAAAAAGGATGCGCAACACCACCACCCAGAATGCCGCAACCGGTGCCAGGACCCCCCGCGGAATCACCGCCGGCGTGATGAAATCGATCGGCCGCATGAGCCAGCCGGTCAGCCTCCGGAACCAGCGGTAGATGTAGTTGGGAGAATCGGCCGGAAGGAAGAGGCCGAGAAGAAAACGCCCGAAAAGCGTGTAAAAGAGGACCGAAAATGCGTAATTCGGCAGGTGGAAGTACCAGTACGTCCACCAGATGTCCTGACCCGACATGAAACATCCGTTCCTGCTTGGGAAGGAAGGGGCGAAGCCCGCGAAGGCTCCGCCCCCTTTTGGCGTCTAGGAGTTTATCACGATCACTCGTGCGCCGCACCGGCCCACGCGACCTGGCCGCGTGGCGTCCGGATCGAGTCGACGAACTCCTGCATCTGCCTGGAAGGCGCCTGCGTGACTAGGCTGACCAGCCAGGTCACGACGAACGCGACAGGCAGACCGAAGAGCGCGCTCGAGATGTTGCGGATGCCGAACCACAGCGGCATGTCGAAGTACCGCGTGGCGATCAGGTAATAGAGGCAGACGCCGAAGCCGGCCATCATGCCGACGATGGCCCCGGTCGAGGAGGTCCGCTTCCACCAGATCCCCAGCACCAGCGGAGCAAACAGGCCCGCCGCCGCCAACGAGAACGCCCAGGCCACCATCTGGATGATGCCGGACGGCCGCGTACCCGCCACCACCGCCGCCAACAGAGCGACGCCGATGAGCAGCACGCGGGCGACAATCAAGCGCCGGGCCGTGCTGGCCTTCGGATCGATCATCTTGTAGTAGACGTCATGGCTGAGCGCGTTGGCGATGGCCAGCAGCAGGCCATCGGCCGTCGACAGCGCGGCGGCCAGACCGCCCGCCGCCACCAGGCCCGAAATGACGTAGGGCAGGCCCGCGATTTCCGGCATCGACAGGACGATGATGTCCTGGTTGATGACGAACTCCTTGAGCTGAAGGATTCCGTCTGCGTTGCCGTCGGTGATGGTCAGCAGACCGCCGACCTGCGACCAGTTCTGCACCCAGGCCGGCAGGCTGGCGATCGGCTGCCCGATGACGTTGGAGTAGATTTCCAGCTTGGCGAACGCCGCGTAGGCCGGCGCCGTGAAATACAGCAGGAAGATGAAGAAGATGCTCCAGGCCACCGACAGACGCGCCTCGCGCACGTTGGGTGTGGTGAAGTAGCGCATCAGGATGTGCGGCAGCGATGCCGTGCCGACCATCAGGCAGAGGACCAATGCCCAGAAGTTATGGAATTCGGTCCAGCTGAACTGCCCCGCCGCGTCGACGAAGGCGGCGGTATGCGGCTTGACGATGCCGAGCTGCGCCTCGAGCTCGGCGATCTGGGTGAGGGCCTGGCCGTAGGTGAATTCCGGGATCGGGATCCCGTACATCTTGGTCGACAGCCACACCACCGGCACCAGATACGCGATGATGAGGATGATGTACTGGGCCACTTGGGTCCAGGTCACCGCCCGCATACCGCCCAGCATCGAGCACACCAGGATGCCGACGAGGCCGGCAAAGATGGCGAATTCGAAGGGAATTCCCAGGAATCGGGAGGTGATGATCCCGATGCCGTACGTCTGCGCAACGATGTAGGTGAACGACGCCGAGAAGAGGACGACGACGCCCATGAAGCGCGCCGTGTTGCCCTCGTAGCGCACCCCCAGGAAGTCCGGCACGGTGAACTGCCCGAACTTGCGCAGATAGGGGGCAAGCAGAACGGCGACCAGCACATAGCCGCCCGTCCACCCGAGGACGTAGCCGAGCCCGCCGTATCCGGCGAGGTAGAGCCCGCCCGCCATCGAGATGAACGACGCCGCGCTCATCCAGTCGGCACCGGTTGCCATGCCGTTGTAAAGCGCGGGAACGGCCCGCCCCGCCACGTAATATTCCGAGAGTTCCATCGTCCGCGACAGGTAGCCGATGTAGGCGTACACGGCGATGGTCAGGAACATGAAGGCATAGCCGATGATCTTGCTGGCCAGCCCCATCTGTTCCAGAACGGCAAGTACGAGCGTGAAGCCGATGAAGGCCCCCGCGTACCCGCCATAGATTTTTCCCAGGTTGCCGAGAAAACCGGCCTTCTTTGCGCCAATCGTAGAAGTTACAGCCACGGTGAGTCCCCCCTCAATCCTCGGCCACGCCGTATTCCTCGTCCAGCCGGTTCTGGGCAATGGCGTTCCAGACACAGAGGACGACGAACGCGATGAGCGACCCCTGGGCGGCCATGTAGAAGCCCAAGGGGAAACCAAACACGGTAATGCCGTTCAGTTGGACGGCGAAAAGATGGACGCCGAAGCTGAACACGAACCACCAAAACATAAGGGTCCACATCAGCCGTGACGTCTTCTTCCAATGCTCCACACGCTTTTCTGGACTGATCTGACTTGCGTCTATCATACCGCCTGCTCCATGTATCTGCGGTTGTATAGCTTTCCTGGAAATTCCAGCTACAGATCTCCTGCCGGCACCGCCATAATCATCTGGAATGGCGCCGTCGACTGAAGCGGAAGTTAGCGGTTGCCCCGCCTCGTGAAGTTGCCCCATAGTTCGGTAATTATAGTTATTTGCATTGAAGACTATCATTATCAAACCACACATGCAATATGTGTCAACCCATGCGGGTGGAGCGGCCGTCAGCGAGGTAAAGAAAAGAATGTTCAAGGGGTTGGGTCGGTTTCGTCGGTTGCAGAAGGTGGATTCCGCAATGTCGCTGGCCGCCTTTCTAGACCGCAACGCGTCGCT
>JAVEYE010000245.1:0-5915 GCA_034003665.1 Rhodospirillales bacterium
CCGCCATCGAGGCCGAGATCCGGGACCTGCTGCGCCGCGAGGCCGAGCCGGGCGGCACCATCCTGCTGTCGCACATCCGTGAGGCCATCTCGATCGCCGCCGGCGAGTACGATCATGCCCTGGCGGCGCCGGCCGCCGACCTGGCGCACGACACCGGCGAGATCGCCGTCTTCGGCGGCATCACCTGGAGCTGATCGATGGCGACCGCAACCGACTACCTCTCCCAGTTCCAGGCCCTGCTGCCGCCGGGCGCCGCTTGGCCGCGCGAGGCCGACGCCATCCTGACGCAGTTGCTGCAGGGCCTTGCCGCCGAGCTGGCCCGCGTCGACAACCGGGCCCGCAATCTGATCGAGGAGGCCGACCCGCGGACCACCAGCGAGCTGCTCGCCGACTGGGAACGGGTCACCGGCCTGCCAGACGCCTGCTCGGCCGGCATCGCCACCACGCTGCAGGAGCGCCGCGCCGCCGTCGTCGCCCGCCTGACGGCCACCGGCGGCCAGTCGATCGCCTACTTCGCCAGCATGATCGCCGCCCTCGGCTACCAGGCCGAGATCGAGGAGTACCGGCCGTTCATCTGCGGCACGTCGCGCTGCGGCGACCGGCTCAACGGCGCGCCTTCGGTCCGCCATACCTGGCGGGTGAGGATCACGGAGCCCCGCGTCACGCTGTTCCGCGCCGGCGCCAGCCAGGCCGGCGACCTGCTCGGCAAGATCACCCGGGCCGAGGATCTCGAATGCCTGCTGGCCCGCCGCAAGCCCGCCCACACCACCTGCATCGTTTCCTATGAGGGAGCCTGACCATGGAATACGTACCCCCGATCGGCGGCGATCCCGACGATCCCTACATTGACGCCAACCCGGCCGTCGGCCAGGAGGGCTCGGCGGTCCCAGCGGCCATCATCGAGCATCCGGCGCGCGAGATCGTCAACTTCATCCTCTTGATGGGGTTGGTGCCCGACGGCGGTGATCTGACCCAGCTTGGCCAGGCGGTTCTGGCTGCCATCGCAGCGCAGAACCTGGGCTCGTCCGCCTATCGCGACGTCGGCACGGCGGCCGGCAACGTGCCGGAGGTCCTGGTGGCGACGGGCAAGCTCGACCCAGCCGTTATCCCGGCCTTTTCGGACACCATCCTCGACCAGTTGGCCCTCACCAATGCCCGCCTCATGCTGGCCTCCTCGGTCGCATCCGGCGCCCTGATCGCCGGCTATCAGTGGGAGCTGGCCAGCGACGAGTGGGGGGCAACGTCGTCCGACGAGACCTATACGGCCCCCACCGGGGGAGCGCCCGGTTACTACAGCAACGGCGGCGGCTATACGGTTGACCAGATCCCCACCATGACAAGCGCCAACACCCCCAGCGGTGTGGCGAGCGCCAGCAATGAGAACGGGCTCTGGCCTGCCTGGAAGGCGTTCGACAAGAACCCCGATCTCAATACCGGGTGGGAGACCCAGAATGGGGTCACGGCGGCGCGGCTGGAGTATGAGTTCGACACTCCTAAGAGGATCGGCAAGGTGGTGATCACGCCGATGGGGGCTGGTTCGAATGCCCCCCGGGACTTCACCATCGACCTTTACAACGGCGCGTCCTATCAGGCGCTGGCGACCTACGCTGGCATCACGTGGTCGACGGGCGTCGCTCAGACCTTCATCTTCGACAACCCGGACACGGTCACTCGCTACAGCATCAACACGACAGCGACCGGCGGCTCCGTCGTGGGCATCGCCGAAGTCAACATGATGGCCATCAATCATGCGGTCAACATGACGCTGGTGCACCCGGCCGCGGTTCCCGTCGCCTCCCCACCGGCCAACCTCGCCGGCTTCTTCCTGTGGAAGGACGAACTGGGCACTTGCGTTCTCGGCACCGACATCAAGGCCGAGTTCTCGCGCGACGCCGGCGCAACCTGGACGGAGGGCAATCTCGAACTGCTGGCGGCCTTCGACGGCAGCTATTCATTCCTCGGCGCCCGGGCCGACGTCTCCGGCCAGCCCACCGGCACCGACTGCTTCATGCGGATCTCTACCTACAACACCAAGAGCCAGCGCGTCGCGGCGCCGGCCCTCTATGTGGAGAACTGACCATGCTGACCACCGAACAGATCCAGGCTTTTGCGGCCACGTTGCCGGCCAATCTTTCGAACGGCGCCAAGCGGCGCATGGCCTATATGCACTTCTGGCCGGAGCCGATGGTGCGCGAGGCCGAGCAGGACGCCCGCGGCGGCGACGGCGCCAAGCTCGCCGCCTACGACGCCGACTGCGCGGCGATCAAGGCGGCGATCTCGGACGCATGACGATGATCGTCCTCCTTTGCCTCGCCTTCTTCGTCGCCGGCGCCCTGTGGCGGCGCTGGCTGGGCGGCTGGATGGGTGGCCGGCGCTGGTGGCGGTTCGCCGCCCTGCCGGTCCTTCTGTGGCCGCTTTTCCTGGCCCTTCCCTGGTGGGTGGCGCTCACCGCTTCCGCGGGCATCGCCTGCTTCTTCGCTGCCCGACATACGGTCGACGGGTGGGGCGCCGTCAGGCGCTACGGGCCGTTCGGGCTCGGCTACCCCTTGGCGTTCAAGTTCTGGCAATCGGCCTGGAACCGGCCACCCCTCGTCGACGGCTGGACGGCGGTCGGCGAGCTGGTGCTCGGCGGCACCTTCTGGGCCTGCGTGCCGCTGGTGCTGACGATGCGTTGATGAGGAACAATGACGAGAATCGCCGAGCCGCATCGTTGGCGTTAAGCTCGGCGGAGACGATGGGAGAAAGCCATGAACGTTAATGATCTGGTTCAACTACCATTCGAAATCCAGGCGGTCTTGGCCGCCGGATATTTGGCCTACCGACTCGCGACGGCTGGCCTGGATCGGTCGCACCGGGCGACGGACGTCATTTTTCAGGTGTTCGTCTATGGAACGATCTCCTACCTCGTGCACAACGCTGGCAAGGAGGCGGCCCTGCCACTCCCCGTTTCGGTCACGGCAGGGATAGGCTCGGCTCTTCTGGCGGCGGCTCTGTGGCGAGCGCTCGGGAAACAAGCGGTGGTCTGGGTCCTGAGAAAGATGAAGGTCACGAGGGAAAATTTTGCCCCCAGCACCTTGGATAGCATCATCGACGCTCGCCTGAAGTGGACCTATCTTTCCGTAGACTTGGTCGACGACCGCAGGCTGGAATGCAATATCACTGCTTTGCCAAAGGGCCTGCCGTTCCAGGCGGCCGACGTTGATACCGAGGGCAACATCGCCCTCTACGTCACCCGCCTCGTCCGCGCCAACGGAGAAATCGAGGATTTTGATGGTGAACGCCCCGTCGACCAGTATGGCCGCGCCCATATCACCTATGTACCGAAGAGCTCGATCCGAAGCGTGAGGATCAGTTTCGGGACGGCTACTTGTCAGGCTTCGGTGGCGGGGGCGGGCTCTGGGGAGCTTCCATCCGGTCCGGGTTGATCGACCGTCTTTCGGGATTGACCGACGCCATCCCCTTGTCTGTGTCCGGGTTCACACTTTCCCTTAAGGGCCGGATGTAGACGCTGTCCTTCTCTTTCCCTGCCATATCGAATCCCCCAGCAAATTATCGGCGGGGGTCGGGGTGCGCCAACACCCCGAACCGGGAGTGATGGCTCCCACGAACCGCAATCGGCCGCCTCGCGGCCGTCCCGCCGCCGGATCACCGGCGGGACGATCCTAAAGTGGTATAGCTCATGGAGTCGACTCTCGTTTCACCGGTCGCCCCTTACATCGGGGGCAAACGCAACCTCGCTCGGCGGCTCATCGACCTCATCGACGCCTGTCCCCATCGAACCTACGCGGAGCCGTTCGTCGGGATGGGTGGCGTATTTTTGCGGCGCAGGCAAGCGGCGCAAGCAGAGGTCATCAACGACGCCAACCGGGACGTCGCCACGTTCTTTCGCATCCTCCAGCGCCACTACGTCGCCTTCATGGAGATGATGCGCTTCCAGATCACCACCCGGGCAGAGTTCGAGCGCCTCTCCCGGACCGACCCGGAGACGCTGACCGATCTCGAGCGGTCGGCCCGCTTCCTCTACCTCCAGAGGACGACGTTCGGCGGGAAGGTCGCCGCCAGGACGTTCGGGGTGTCGCCGGGGAGCCCCGGCCGGTTTGATATCACCAAGCTCGGCCCCATGCTCGACGCCCTGCACAGCCGGCTCGCCGGCGTCGTGATCGAGTGCCTGCCCTATGCGGATTTCATTCGCCGCTACGACCGCCCCGAGACCCTCTTCTATCTCGACCCGCCCTACTGGGGATGCGAGAACGACTACGGGAAGGGGTTGTTCGGGCGGGAGGACTTCGAGGTTCTGGCGGACATCTTAAGCACCATTCAAGGGCGCTTTATCATGTCCCTGAACGACCGCTCAGAGGTCCGCGAGACGTTCGCCAGGTTCCCGATCGAGGCCGTCGAGACCACCTATTCCATCGGCCGGGCATCCGGGGCGCGAAGCAGGGTCGGCGAGGTCATCATCACGGGAGGCGGAACGAGAAGCCGCCCCGACAAGGGGCGGCGGTCTTCGTGAGGGATGGGGGGTCAGCGACGGTGGAGGGCAATCGCGGCGCCATGGAGGGCTAGGGCGGTCCGGAGGTCCTCGTCTATTCCGATGGCGGTGCCGATCGCCTGATTGCGTTCTCCGGCCTTCATGGCCTCGGCGGCCTCCGCAGCGCGGGTGGCAACGTCGCCGAGTATCTCGGCGAGGGACTTGAGGTTGGCTGTGATTGCGGTTTCGTCGGTGGTCATCATCGACTCCAGGGCGGGGTTTCAACGACCATAGTGACGCTCCAACTGCCTTTCGCGGCCAGTTGAATCGGAGCAACGGGATTGCGAAGATTGTTCGGTTCTGAGCACAAAATGCGGCGTCGAAAAAAGGCATGGTTTTTTGCCTTTCGACACCGCCGCGCAAAAGTCGCGCTATTCAAAACCGAGTGACGTTGGGTGCAAAACCAATTGGCGCGCTACACCTCCGCAGGATGCCGATCAAGGCAGGTCACCCTAGCGTATCGCCGAAAATTGGGGAAGGCCAATTGATGCTCGCAGAGAGCAAAAAAGCCGCCTGTCGGCGGCTCGTAACTCTTTGAAAAAATTGGCGTCCCCTAGGGGATTCGAACCCCTGTTGTCGCCGTGAGAGGGCGATGTCCTAGGCCTCTAGACGAAGGGGACGCGCGAGGACCCCTCCATTTAAGGGAAACGCCGCCCCCGATCAAGACCTTTAGACAGCCGTCGGGATTCCGGCGTGACGACGGGCCGAGGCAACGAAGGCGTCGACGTCGGCGTCTCGGGTGTCGAACGCGGTAACCAGGCGGATCAGCCGCGCCCCTTCGCCCGGCCAGCGGTAGAACGAAAAGCCGTCGGCCAGCAGGCCTTGGATCACCGGTTCCGGCAGCTCGACGAAAATCTCGTTGGCCTCGACCGCATGGCGGAAGGCGGCGCCGGGCAACGAGGCCAGCCCGGTGGCGAGGCGCTTGGCGGCGGCATTGGCGTGGCCGGCCAGCCTGAGCCACAGATCGCCGTCCAGGTAGGCGTCGAACTGGGCGGCCAGAAACCGCATCTTGGAGAAGAGATGGCCTCCCCGCTTGCGGCGGTAGGCGAGCGTCTCGGCCAGCCCGCGATCGAAGACGACGACGGCTTCCGCGGCCAACGCCCCATTCTTGCTGGCCCCGAGGCAGAGAATGTCGACCCCCGCCTGGCACGACGCCTCGGCCGGGCTGCAGCCGAGGCTGGCCAGGGCATTGGCGAAGCGGGCCCCGTCCATGTGGACCTTGAGGCCGCGTCCGTGGGCAAGATCGGCGATGGCCTTGACCTCGTCGGGCGTGTAGACGGTGCCGGCCTCGCTCGCCTGGGCCAGGCTGACGGCGGCGGCCCTGACGTGATGGACGCCGTGATCGGGGGCGTCGAGCGCCGCCGCCAGGGCGGCGGGCTCGAGCTTG
>JAVEYE010000246.1:0-5873 GCA_034003665.1 Rhodospirillales bacterium
CGTCATCGCCTTCATCTCGACCACGCCAAGTCCGGCGGCATCGGCCACCGCGGCGCCCGACATGCCCGAAAAGATCATGCTGGCGACCACGTTGACGTGTCCCAGTCCGCCGCGGATGTGGCCGACCAGGGCGCGGGCGAAGTCGAATACGCGCTGGGTGATGCCACCGTAGTTCATCAGGTTCCCGGCCAGGATGAAGAACGGAATGGCGAGCAGGGTGAATCCCGTGGTTCCCACGTACATGCGTTGGGCCATGAGCGGCAGGATCGACGCCTCGCCGACCAGGACGAGCGTTCCCGCCGCCGTCAAACCCATCGCCGCGAAGATCGGCACGCCCAGCAGGACGAGGCCCACCAGGGCGCTGAAGATCGCAAGCGTCAGCATGGTCCGTTCTCCATCCCGGTTCCGGGTTCTCGTTGGACCGTCGGCCTATTTGGTTTCGGCGACCATCTTGAGGAAGGCGTCGACGTTGGCCTTGCCGGAATAGGCGGCGATCGCCTCATAGGCCTGCGGCATTTTGGCCTTGAAGGCGTCGAGATCGGGTTCGGTCACTTCCATGCCCTTTTCCTTGAGTTGGGCGACCAGGCTCTTCTCGGCCTTGAGGTTCTCGTCACGGAACCACTGGCCGGCCTTCTGCGTCTCCTCCTTGAGGATGGTCTGCTGATCGGCACTCAACTTGCCCCAGCTCGCCTTGCTGATGACGGCGACCATCGAGTTGTAGGAATGATAAGTCAGCGCCAAATGTTTCTGGGTTTCCCAGAGCTTGAGCGAGTTGATGACGGCGAGCGGGTTTTCCTGGCCGTCGACGACGCCCTGCTTCAGCGCCATCGGCAGCTCGGGGAAGGCTATCTTGGTGACCACGGCGCCGGCCGCCTCCATGGCCGCCTGGAGCTGGATTTCACCGGGCGTGCGGATCTTCAGCCCCTTGACGTCATCGGGGGTCTTGATCGGCCGCTTGCTGTTGGTGAGATTGCGGAATCCCCACTCCCAGTTGGCCAGATGGACGAGGCCGATCTCGTCGAAACGGGGCGCCACCCATTTGGTGAAGGGGCCGTCCAGCACGCGCCAGGCGTGCTCGTAGCCCTTGTAGACGAACGGCAGCATGACGACGCCGAACGGCTTGTCGCCGGCCGGACCGTATTTGTCGAGCATGGGTTGGGTCGGCAGCGTGATGTCGATGGCGCCCTTCATCTGCTGCTCAAGGACTTCGTTTCCGTCGCCCAACTGGTTGGCCGGATACAGCTTGATGGTGACCGCGTTGTTGGTGCGTTTGGCGATGGCGTCTGCCATCATCTGCGCGGCCTTGCTGGCCGGGTGGTCGATCGGTGCGTAGTGGGCGAGTTTCAGTTCGACGGCCGAAGCCGGGGTGGCCAACGCCGCGACGAGCGACACGGTGCCCAGCAGGCCGAGCATTCCCTTCAACATGTCCTTGCCTCCTCGATGCGGGCTTCAGAGGGAACGCCGCTCCGTTCGGCCTGCCCGTTTCCGGGTGGCGACGCACCTTGCGAGAGCCTCCGGCGACGCGGCGCCGGGGTGTCCTGGCGATCGGTTTGTCGGCGGCCCGCGAACTGACGGGCCTGAACAGGGCCCCTTCCCTAAAAGCCGCTTGTTTCATTATTGGAACTAAGTTCCGTAAATTAGAATGCCTGAGAAGGAGGCCTGTTGTCAAGGCGCGGTTGCATCGGATCCACGTCGCCACTTTCCGATACCCGCCGGCGTCCCCACATTCATGCGGGCTGGCAGAAGGAGATCCAAGATGAACGAGGCGTGCGCTGCGGGACGACCCCCTGTCCGGTACCGACCACCCGCCGCTGCGGGTGGGCGATTCGTCGCCGTGTTCGCCGCCCTGCTTGTTCCTGTCGTCGCGATGGCTCAACCGGCCGTGGTCGAAACGCGGAACGGAGCGGTCCGCGTCGATGTCGTGGCGGACAAACTGGAGCATCCCTGGGGCTTGGCGTTCCTGCCCGATGGCAGGATGCTGGTGACGGAACGTCCCGGGCGGCTGCGGGTGGTCTCGGGCGGAGGGGCCGTTTCGGCCCCTCTTGACGGCCTGCCCAAGGTCTACGCTTCGGGGCAGGGCGGGTTGCTCGACGTCGCCCTGTCCCCGACCTTCGCCGAGGATCGCCTGGTCTACCTATCGTTTGCCGAAGAGGGCGACGGCGGTTCCTCGACCGCGGTCGCGCGCGGGCGGTTGAACGCGGCGGCGGGCGCGCTGGAGAATGTCGAAACCATCTTCCGCCAGCAGCCCAAGGTGTCGGGCGGACGGCACTTCGGTTCGCGGCTGGTTTTCGCCGGCGACGGCCGCTTGTTCGTAACCCTGGGGGATCGGGGCCAGGGAGATTCGGCCCAGGATCCGTCCAACCACATCGGCACCATTGTGCGCATCGAGCCGGATGGTGCCATACCGCCCGACAACCCGTTCGTCGGGCGGGCCGATGCGCGGCCCGAGATCTGGTCCTACGGCCACAGAAACGGGCAGGGCGCGGCTCTGCATCCGACGACCGGCGAGTTGTGGCAGCACGAACACGGCCCGCGCGGCGGCGACGAGATCAACATCGTCGAAGCCGGGCGCAACTACGGCTGGCCGCTGGTGAGTTGGGGGACCGAATACTCGGGCAGGCCCATCGCCGATCCGCCGACCCGTCCCGATCTGGCCGACGCGATCCATCAATGGACGCCGGTGATCGCCGCATCCGGCATGGCGTTTTACACGCACGATCTGTTCGCGGCGTGGCGCGGCGACCTTCTGGTCGGCGGCCTCGTCTCGCGTGGCATCGTGCGCCTGACGCTGGACGGAAGCCGGGTCGTCGGCGAGGAGCGGATCCCGCTTGGCGGCCGCGTCCGGGACGTGCGCCAGGGCCCAGACGGCGCGGTCTATGTGTTGACCGACCAGGCGAACGGAAAACTGCTGAGACTGTCACCGGCCGGTTCCTGACCGATGGAGCCGAACGGACCCGCCGTCGCGCGACGTTCTTGCCCAGCGTTGCCGGGATCGGGTCAGTTTCGGACGACGGCCCGTTCGAGTTTCCGGCTCAAAACCCACGAGAGCCCAAGGAACGCGATCAACATGCCGACCCCCAGGCCCGACGACACATCGTTCATGAGCGATTCGGAGACCTGCCCGAAGGCATACCCGATTGAAACGATGGCGAGCGACCACAAGCCCGCGGCGAAAAAATTGATCACCAGGAAGGGCGCCCATGGAAGCGACGACATCCCATAGGCGAAGCCCGCGACGCCGCGAATGCCGTGGGGATAGCGATGAAGCAGAATCATCCACAGAAAGTGGCGGTCCGCCAGCCTTGCGGCAACCTGGACGGCGCGCTGGAGGCGGGGAAAGGGGCCCAGCCAACGGGTCCCGAAGCGTCGACCAATCCAGAACCGGAACGCGTCGCCCACGAAGCTGCCGATCCAGCAGACGACGACGAGGGGTCCGAAACTGAACGCACCCGCATGGGCGGCGTAGCCGGCGAACAGCGTGAGCAGGAGGCTGTGCGACGTCGCATAGGCGAACACGAGGCTGTAGGCGGCATCGCCGTGTTGGGCCATGATGTCCAGAAAGGACGCGAGGTCGGTCGGAAACAGCATGAGTCGCTCATCCCTGTTCGTTGTGACGGAGCGTTCCGTCGGCGGGTCTGCAAGGTAGCACGAGGGGAGGGGACGATCTCCCTGAAAATGGGCTGATGGCCCAGCCCCAGACCACGACAAAGCCCCGGAGCCTTGCGGCTCCGGGGCTTTCGCTTGGCGAAACGCCGGCCGGCGTCAGCCGACGAACTGCGGCATGATCATACGCGGCAGCCACAGGATGAGGTTGGGCAGGAAGACGATCAACAGCAGCACGCCGAACATCGGCGCCAGGATGATGCCGACGTCCTTCATCACCTTCGTCAGTTTTATCTCTCCCAGGGCGCACGATATCAGCAGGCACAGGCCGTAGGGCGGGGTGACCAGGCCGAAGGCCAGCGAAACGACGCCGATGATCGCGAAGTGGATGGGGTTCATGCCGGCGAAGTCGGCCAACGGCCACAACACCGTGCCCAGGATGATGATGGCGGGAATGGCGTCGATGAACATGCCGATGACCAGGAACGCCGCCATGACGATCAGGCCGGTGCTGACCGGTCCGACGCCGAAGGGCTTCAGGAACTCGACCAGGGCGACCGGGATCTTGTAGTAGGCCAGGAGCCAGCCGAAGGCCGAGGCGGTGCCGACGCAGAAGAGCGAAATCGCCGCGAAGCGCGCCGAGTCGTAGAACACCTGCGGGATGTCGGGAAGCTTGAGCGTGCGGTAGCCGATGACCCCCAGCAGCAGCGAATAAATCACGGCGATGGCCGAGGCCTCGGTCGGCGTGAACAGTCCGCCGACGATGCCGCCGACGATGATCAGGGGCGTCATCATCGGCGGGATGGCCCGGACAATCGCCGACCCCGCCTCGCGGAGACTCGACCGCTGGTAGATCGGATAGTTGTAGATCTTGGCGTAGGCGTAGACGGTGGCCATCATCGACAGGCCGAGCAGCACGCCCGGGATGACGCCGGCCAGGAACAGGCCGCCGATGGAGACCGTCATCAGGCCGCCCCAAACCACCATCAGGATGCTGGGCGGGATGATCACGCCCATCACCGACGAGCACGCCGTGATGGCCACCGAGAACGACGTCGAAAACCCTTGTTTCTTCATCTGCGGGATCAGCAGCGAGCCGATGCCGGCGGCGTCCGCCGTCGACGAACCCGAGATGCCGGCGAACAGCATGCTGACCATGACGTTGATGTGACCGAGACCGCCCGGCAGATGGCCGACCAGGGCGCGGGACAGGGCGATCAGGCGATCGGTGATGCCGGCCGCGTTCATCAGGTTGGCGGCCAGCAGGAAGAACGGCACGGCCAGCAGTACGAACGAGTTGTAGGATTTGTACATCTCGTTCATCAGCAGGAACGGGGTCAGCCGATCCTCCAGGAGGAATACCGGAACGCAGGCCAACCCGAGGGCGAACGCCACCGGCACGCGCAGGAGCACGAGCCCAAGGAAAACCGGAAAAAGAATCGAGGAAACTTCCCAAGCCGACATCAGTTCGCACTCCGCCACAATTTCACGTTGTCGACCGTCTTCTCGGCCAGGAAGACAAGATAGCTGACGCCGGCCAGCGGCCATGCGATGTAGATGAACACCATCGGCATGTCGGCCATTTCTGACGTCTGCTGCAGGCTGGAGGCGACGAAATGCTCGCCCCACAGGATGAAGACGGCGGCGGCGATGGCGATGCACAGATCGACGAACAGGTTGCGCAGGGCCTCGGTGCGCTTGCTGACGGTCGGCGGCAGCAGGTCCACCGTGAAGTGGGTGCCGTCGCGCACGGCGATCATCGACCCGACCAGGATGATCCAGATGAAGCAGAACCGGGCCATTTCCTCGGTCCAGATGTAGCGCGGGATGAACCCGATGTAGCTGGAGAAGATCTGCAGCGACACCGGAACCATCAGCAGGAACATCAGGATGGTCAGGGCGAGCTTCAGGAATCGGTAGTAGTACTCGATGGCGCGTCTCATAGGTGCATTCCCACACGGATCGCGACGAGCGATTTCATGAGTTGACGGACCGAAGGGACCGACGGCGATCGTCGCCGCCGGCCCCTCCGCCGAAAGGATCGTCTATCCCTTACGTCACTTGACGTCTTGGATCGCCTTGAAGAGGTCGGCCGCTCCGACGCCGGCGAAGAACTTCTCGACCATCGGCGCGGTGGCCGCGACCAGCTTGTCGCGCTCGGTGAAGGGCACCATCTTCAGCTTTCCTTCGCTCTGCAGACGCAGCATAAGGGCGGTGTCCTCGGTGGCTTCGAGGATGCGGCCGAACGTGCCGGCGTCCTTGCCCGCCTG
>JAVEYE010000247.1:0-5826 GCA_034003665.1 Rhodospirillales bacterium
GCCGCCGTCGCGCACCACGACGTCGATCTGCCGCGCCCCGGCGTCGATGCTGTTCTCGACCAGCTCCTTGACCACCGAGGCGGGCCTCTCCACCACCTCGCCGGCGGCGATGCGGTTGACGAGGTTTTCGGGCAACAGGCGAATGGTCATGGCGCGATCGGCGGGTTTCTGCGGGTCAATCCGACTACTTCTTGTCCTTCTTTTTCTTGTCCTTTTTCTTTTTCTTCTTGTCGCCCTTGTCCTTCTCGTCCTTCCGCTGGCAGGGCTTCGTCATGCAGCAGTCGTCGCCTTCCGAGCACGGCTTGTCACGCTTTTTGAGTTTTGCCATCGCGCATCCCCTTGAAGGCGTTGATCAGCCCGTTGGTCGAGCCGTCGTGGGTGGTGGCCGGCTCCGTCCCTTCCAATTCGGGCAGGATGGCCTTGGCCAGTTGCTTGCCCAGCTCCACTCCCCACTGGTCGAAGGAATTGATCCGCCAGATGACGCCCTGCACGAAGACCTTATGTTCGTAAAGGGCGATCAGCATGCCGAGGGTGAACGGATCAAACTGGCGCACCAGGATGGAATTGGTCGGCCGGTTCCCCGGAAAGATCTTGTGCGGCAGGACCTTTTTCAAGGCGTCGCCCGACATTCCGGCCGCTTCCAGTTCGGCTCTGGCCTCGGCCTCGGTCTTGCCCATCATCAGCGCCTCGGTCTGGGCGAAAAAGTTGGACAGGAAGATGGCGTGATGCTGGCCCACCGGATTTTGGCTGAGCGCCGGCGCGATGAAATCGGCCGGCACCAGCCGGGTGCCCTGATGGATCAGCTGGTAGAAGGCATGCTGGCCGTTGGTGCCGGGTTCGCCGAAGATGACGGGGCCGCTGGCATGATCCAGCGCCTCGCCGTCGCGGTTCACGAACTTGCCGTTGCTTTCCATGTCGAGCTGCTGGAGGTAAGCGGGAAGGCGCCTCAGATACTGGTCGTAGGGCAGCACGGCATGGGTCTCGGCCCCGAAGAAGTTGGCGTACCAGATGCCGAGCAGCCCCAGGATGACCGGCATGTTGGCGGCCAGCGGCGCCGTGCGGAAGTGCTCGTCCATGGCGTGGCCGCCGGCCAGCATCTCCTCGAAGCGATCCATGCCGACGGCGAGCGCGATGGGCAGCCCGATGGCCGACCACAGCGAGTATCGCCCGCCCACCCAGTCCCAGAACTCGAACATGTTGGCGGTGTCGATGCCGAAGGCCGAAACGGCTTTCGCGTTCGTCGACAGGGCCACGAAATGTTTGGCGACCGCGTGCTCGCCCAGGGTGGCGGTCAGCCAGTCGCGCGCCGTGCGGGCGTTGGTCAGCGTTTCCTGGGTGGTGAAGGTCTTCGACGCCACGATGAACAGGGTGGTCGCCGGATCGAGCGGCTTCAGCGCCTCGGCGATATGGGTGCCGTCGACGTTGGACACGAAATGAAAGCGCATGCCGGCCGGGTGGTAGGGCGTCAACGCCTCGGTCGCCATCGCCGGGCCGAGGTCGGAGCCGCCGATGCCGATATTGACGACGTCGCTGATCGTCTTTCCGGTGGCGCCCTTCCAGCGGCCGTCCCGCACCGCCTCGGTGAAGGTGCGCATCTGGGCGCGCACGGCGCCAACCTTGGGCATGACGTCTTCGCCGTCCACCACGAAGGCGGACTCGAGCGGGGCGCGCAACGCCACGTGCAGCACGGCGCGGCCCTCGGTGAAATTGATCTTCTCGCCGGCGAACATGCGGTCCCGCCAGCCTTCGACGTCGGCGGCCCGCGCCAGGTCGACCAGCCGGCGCAGGGTTTCGCCGGTCACCCGGTTCTTGGAATAGTCGAGGAGCAGGTCCCCCAGGCTCAGCGAGAAGTTATCAAAGCGCTGGGGATCGGCCGCGAACAGGTCGCGCATGGAGACGGAGGCCGCCTGGCGATGATGGGCGGCGAGGGCTTGCCATTCGGGGATGCGGGTGACGGTTGCCATGACCTGACCTCGACGAATGTTGGACCAACGCCGGCCAGACTAGCAGAGCGGTGCCGGCCGCAACCGTAATTTTTTGCGGTGCGGAAAGAAAGGCGCGGAGGATTTGATCGGGAGGTCATGGACCACCGGGCGGTGCCTACCTTATACTGATTTCAAACTGGAGGGCGCCGGCGCGCCCGGACGGAGGCGGCATGGACCGGCGGCAATTCCTGCGAACCTCGGCGGTGGGTGCGGCCGGTCTTTTGATGCCGGGCGGCCTTCTGGCGGCCGCCGGCCCGGATGTCGCCGTCGTCAAGGGCGAGCCCGCGGCGGCGACGCGGGCCGCCGTCGGTCTGCTGGGTGGCATGGCGGCCTTCGTCAAGCCGGGCCATCGCGTCGTCATCAAGCCCAACATGAGCTTCGCCTCGCCGGCCGAAGCGGGGGCCAATACCCACCCGCTTGTGGTCCAGGCCCTGGCCGCGCTGTGCTGGGAGGCCGGGGCGGCCAGCGTGCTCATCCTCGACAATACCCTGGCCCCGAGCCGGCTGTGCCTGGAGTCCTCGGGCATTCCCGAGGCCGCGTCCGCCGTGCGCCCCGGCATGGTCTTCGCCATGGACGACGCCGGCCTCTATCGCGACGTCGCCATTCCGGGCGGCCGGTCGCTGGCCCGCTCGGCCGTTGCCCGAGAGGTGCTGCGGGCCGACGTGCTGATCGCGGCGCCCACCGCCAAGTCCCATTCCGGCACCGGGGTGAGCCTGTCGCTCAAGGGCATGATGGGGCTGATCGCCGATCGCGGAGTCCTGCATGGACGGGGATTGGACGAGTGCATCGTCGACCTTTGCTTGCTGCTCAAGGCCCATCTCACGGTCATCGACGCCACCCATGTGCTTTCGACCGGCGGGCCGCGCGGGCCTGGCCGCGTGCTTGACGAGCAGACGGTGATCGCCTCCAACGACATGGTGGCGGCCGACGCCTACACGGTATCGGCCTTCCCGTGGTACGGCCAGCGCTTCCAGCCCCGTCAGGTCGGCCACGTCCGCCTTGCCGCCGAACGCGGCCTGGGGCGCATGGACGTCGAGAACCTGAGGGTGGAGAGACTGGCGCTCTAGGATGATCCGCCGGACAATCCAGACCGTTTCGCTGCTGGCCTTTCTGGGACTGCTGGCCGCGGCCATCCTGACGGCGGCGGACGCCACGCTTTTCACGTTCGTCCTCGGCCTCGAC
The DNA here is from genome assembly GCA_034003665.1 of Rhodospirillales bacterium. Classification (GTDB taxonomy): domain Bacteria; phylum Pseudomonadota; class Alphaproteobacteria; order Rhodospirillales; family Shumkoniaceae; genus Shumkonia. Next base: position 3,168 of record JAVEYE010000247.1, read on the forward strand.
CCGGCCCTGTCGCTGCCCACCGCCATCGGGGCCAGGACCTTCGTGCCGGCCTTGCTGCCGGCGGTGGTGCTGCTGGCGATCGGCCCGCTGATCGGGCGCGGCTTTTGCGGATGGGTCTGCCCGATGGGGACGACGGTGGACGGCCTGGACGCCTTGGCCCGGCGCCGGGCGCCGCGCCGCCAGGCCGGCGGGACGGCACGGCGGCTGAAGTACGCCGTTCTGGGCGCCTTGCTGGGGGCCGCGCTGCTTGGCCTGTCGTTGGTCCACCTCGGCTCGCCGATGGCGCTGATGACGCGCCTCTACGGGTTGCTGATCTATCCGCTGCTGGCCAAGGCCGCCGACGGTGCCTTGGCCCTGGTGCGCCCGCTCGCCGGCCTCGTCGACCTTCACGCGGTCACCTTCGCCACGGTCCGCACGCCGACCTTCGACACGACCCTTTTCCTGCTGGTCCTGGCGGGCGGACTGGCCGCGGCGGCCTTCGCGGCGCCGCGCCTGTGGTGCCGGTTTTTGTGCCCGGCCGGCGCCCTGCTGGCCCTCGCCGCTTGGCGACCCCTGATTCGCCGGCGGGTCGATCGCCGGTGCGGCAGTTGCGCGCTGTGCGCCGACGTCTGCCCGGTGGGGGCGATCGACGTCGCCAATTTCCGCATCACCCGCCACGAGGAATGCCTGCTGTGCGGTACCTGCCAGGATGTCTGCCCGAAAAGCTCGGTCAGCTTCCTCGGCGGCGACGACGAGGCGGAGACGCCCGCGCCGGCCTTCGCCGAGGCCCGCCGACATCTTCTGGTCGGCGGTCTGGCCGGGTTCGGTGTCGCCGCTTTCGGTCTGTCAGGGGCGGCGGCCGCGCCCGTTTCCGCGCCGCCCGCGCCCGTGCGGCCGCCAGGCGCGGTGCCCGAGGCCGACTATCTGGCCCGCTGCGTGCGTTGCGAGGCCTGCGTCGCCGCCTGTCCGACCAACGCCCTGCAGCCGCTTTACGCGGCCAGGCGATTGGCCGGCGTCTTCACGCCGGGGCTGGTGCCGGCCGGCGGGCCGTGCGATCCCCACTGCGCGCGCTGCGGCGAGGTGTGCCCGACCGGCGCCATCCGCGAGTTGGCCGGCGACGAGCGCCTGTGGGCCAAGACCGGGACAGCCGAGATCGACCTCGAGCGCTGCATCGCCTGGGCCGACGGCGAGCGCTGCATGGTGTGCGACGAGGTGTGTCCGTTCGACGCCGTCGTCTTCAGGCTGGAGGCGGATCGGCCGGTCGCCGTACCCCATGTCGAGGCGGCGCGGTGCGCCGGCTGCGGCTATTGCGAGAATGCCTGCCCGGTCAAGCGCCCGGCCGCCATCCGGGTGACGCCCCGGGACGCCCTGCGCCTGGCCGCCGGTTCCTATGTGACCGAAGGGCGGCGGCGCGGCCTCGACATCGCGCTCGAAACCCAACGGCCGACGGATGCCGTACCGACCGGTGGAGTCGAAGGCGTCGCTCCGGGCTTCGACCGGCTGGCGCCATGAACACGGCAAAGTTATCGGCGGCGGGCCGCAGGGTGCTGGTCATCTTCAACCCCACCGCAGGCCGACGGCGCCGGCGCACACTGGCGGCGGTGCTCCGGCATCTGGAACGGGCCGGCTGTCAGGTCACCGTACGCCCCACCGCGGCGCGGGGCGATGCCGAAACCTTGGCCCGCGCGGCGTCCGCCGAAGGCTGGGACGTGGTGGCGGTGGCGGGCGGCGACGGCACCATCAACGAGGCCGTCAACGGCCTCTACGGCCATGCGTTGCCGCTGGCGGTGATCCCGCTGGGCACCGCCAACGTAGTGGCGGCCGAGCTGTGCATGCCGAGCGACCCCGAAGCCATCGCCGACGTGATTGCCGAAGCGCCGATCCGGGACATCCACCTGGGAGAGGCCAACGGTCGTCTGTTCGTCATGATGGCGGGGGTCGGCTTCGACGCCCGCGTCGTCGAGGCCATGCCGGCTTGGCTCAAGCGGGGACTGGGCAAGGGGGCGTATGTTCTGATGTTCCTGGCCGGCCTCTACCGTTTTTCGCGAAGCCCCTATCGGGTGACGGTCGACGGCGAGACGCACGGGGCGGCATCCGCCGTCATCGCCAACGGCCATTTTTACGCCGGGCGGCACTCCTGCGCCCCGCTGGCCCGCCTCGGCGAACCGCTGCTTTACATCTGCCTGTTCCTTAGGCCCGGGCCTCTCCATGCCTTGCGATATGGTTTGTGGCTGCTGCTGGGCCGGCTGGAGCGGCTGGACGACGCGCTGATCCTGCCTGGCGAAAAGGTGACCATCGAGGGCCCGGCGGGCCAACCGGTACAGGGCGACGGCGACATCATCGGCCGCGTGCCGCTGACGGCAGGGTTGTCGGAAAAAACCCTCTCCGTGGTGGCCCCGCCGGAAGATTGGGCGGCTGGGCGCGGCCAAGTTGAGGGCGACATGGAAGCCCGCGCTTGTTCCGGACATCCATGACTTCTTAAGCCCGCCTACCGTCCCGCCAGCGCCATGGCGTCGATGCGCACGGTCGGCGCGTCGGTGCCGTAGCGGAATACCAGGTCGTCGGAGGCGCTCATGCGGGCGAACATGTCTTTCAGGTTTCCGGCGATGGTGATTTCGCTGACCGGATAGGCCAACTGGCCGTTTTCGATCCAGAAGCCGGCGGCGCCACGGCTGTAATC
>JAVEYE010000248.1:0-5808 GCA_034003665.1 Rhodospirillales bacterium
TCCCCAAAACCCGTGGGCGCCGCCGGCCCGGCTGCCGTCGAAGTCTTCGCGGGCTACCGGCGCACCGGATCGCAGCAACCGGTCCAGCATCGGCACCTGCCGCGCCGCACACAGCGCCAGCGTCATCGCCATTTCGGCGACGGCCTCGGCGTTGAGGGCCGGCGTGTTCATCACCCGCACGCCGTGGGCGCGGGCCGCCGCCAAGTCGATCTTGTCGACGCCGGTCCCCTGCTTGCTCACGGCCTTGAGCCGAACGGACGCGGCGAAATCGGCCGCGGTAATCGGCGTGTTGCCGCGCAAGATGATGCCGTCCGCCTCCTCCCGCCAGCGTGCGACGCCCGGATCATCCCAGAGGACAACCTCCGCCTGCCGCCGCAGAACGTCGACTCCCTTCACATTGATTGCATCCAGCACAAAGACCTTCATAGTTCCTCCAGCGTCCAATCCCGCCTGCGGTTTTTCGGTCAGACCCCGCCGACAAGCAAGCTCATTTGCACGATACGCGTATTGGAATGATTAAATGTGCAGATTGTCGACACTTTGATGTTGACACATTTCGTCGGGAGTTTATACCCTCTTTAACGTTCAATGCGAAGGTTGGCCGCTGCCGACCGGGACTTTCCGGTCCCCCATCAAACGGCGATCGATCCTGCTGCCCGGAATCGCTCTGAAGAGCAAGGAGAAGAAAACATGAAACCGCGGATCGGCGTGCTTCTTGGCGACCCCAACGGGGTTGGTCCTGAACTGGCCGTCAAGTTGCTGGTTTCCGAAGACCTCCGCCAACATGCCGATGTCGTGGTTATCGGCGATGCGGGTGTTCTGCGAAGCGGCGAGGCCGTGGCCGACCGCCACGTGCGGGTCCGCTCCATAAGCGATATCGAGCAAGCCGATTTCTCGGGGACTGGCCTACCCTTCCTCGAGGTGCCCGGGATCCACCCGAAAGAGGTGACGCCGGGCAAGGCCACCGCGGCAGGCGGCCGTTCGTGCGTCCTCGCGCTGCGCGCCGCATTGTCCCTTGCCAAGCGCGGCGCCATCGACGGCTTCTGCTTCGCCCCGCTCAATAAACACGCCCTCAAACTGGGCGGCTGCCCTGTCGCCGACGAACACATCTTCTTTGCCCACGAACTCGACTTCGACGGCCCATTCTGCGAACACAACGTCCTCGAAGGGCTGTGGACCACCCGCGTCACCTCCCACATCGCGCTCAAGGACGTCTGCGGGCTCATCACGGCCGAGCGGGTGATGCGGGCCATCCGCTTGGCCCACGATACCCTGGGCGGCGCCGGTTACGCCCGCCCGCGCATCGGCGTCGCCGCCCTCAATCCCCATGCCGGCGACGGCGGCATGTTCGGGCGCGAGGAGATCGACGTCATCGCGCCTACTGTCGAGCAGGCCAAAGCCACCGGCATCGACGCCCACGGGCCGTTCGCCGCCGACACGGTTTTCGTCAAGGCGCGGGACGGCCATTTCGATGCGGTGGTGACGATGTATCATGATCAGGGTCAGATCGCCATGAAGCTTATGGGATTCGCGCGGGGAGTCACGGTCAGCGGCGGACTGCCCGTCCCGATCACCACGCCGGCCAGCGGCACCGCCTTTGACATCGTCGGCAAGGGGATCGCCAACCCGGAAGGGCTGCGCCAGGCATTCCTGCTGGTCTGCCGGATGGCCGAGATCCGTCGCCAACGAGCGGCCGACCTCGTCGCCGCCGGCTGATCCGTCACCGAGACCGGGGCTCCCCGGGGAATTCGTCCGCAACGAACGAGGTCTTGATGAACGAAACGCCAATCCGGAAATTCACCCCCGAAATCGACCCCGCGAAGGGCCGCGGCCTGACCGACGAGGTCGCCGCCTTCATTACCGACACGCAAGTTTCCGATCTGACCGAGGATCTTGTCGAGTTGGGTAAGAAATCCATCCTTGACGGGCTGGGGCTGGCCCTGTCGGGAACGGTCGCCAAGAGCGGCGAACTGATGGCGGAATATCTGTCGTCGATGTCCCTCAACGGCCCGGCCTCGGTGCTCGGCACCCGGCTGAAGGTTCCGTGCCGTTTCGCCGCCTTCGCCAACGGCACCGCCATCCACGCCGACGACTTCGACGACACCCAGTTGGCGGTCGGCAAGGACCGTGTCTATGGCCTGCTGACCCACCCGACGGCCCCCTGCCTTCCCGCCGCCCTGGCGGTTGCCGAAGCCGGCGGCCGCTCGGGCGCGGACCTGATGGTTGCCTATCACGTCGGAGTCGAGGTCGAGTGCAAAATCAGCGAGGCCATCTCGCCGCGCCACTACCAACACGGATTCCATTCGACGGCGACCTGCGGCCCCTTCGCCGCCGCCGCCGCCGCCGCCAGGCTGAAGGGGCTCGACGCCGAGGCGACCCGCCGGGCGCTGGCCCTCGCTGGCAGCCAATCGGCCGGCCTGCGGGAGAACTTCGGCAGCATGACCAAGCCGTTCCACGCCGGCCGCGCCGCCGAAAGCGGCATCGTCGCCGCCGACTTCGCCGCGCTGGGCTGGACCACGGCGGATCGCATCCTGGAGGCACCGCGCGGCTTTTTCCAGGCCCATGGCGGCGGTTTTGACGCAGACGCCATCCAGGGTAAACTCGGCAACCCGTGGACATTCCAGTTCCCGGGCGTGTCGATCAAGCCGCACCCGTCGGGATCGCTCACCCATCCGGGCATGACCGAAATGGCCCGTCTCATAAGGGCTCACGGCATCACCGCCGACAGCGTGCGTTCCGTCAGGGTCGGCACCAATCACAACATGCCGAACGCGCTGATCCATCACCGCCCCGCCAACGAGCTTCAAGCCAAGTTCAGCATGGAGTTCTGCGTGGCCATCCTGTTGATCGAGGGCAGGGCGGGACTTGCCGAGTTCACCGACGAGGTGGTCAACCGGCGCGACGTGCAGGAGATGGTGCGGCGCATCGATTTCGGCGTCCATCCCGAGGCCGAAGCGGCCGGTTACGACAAAATGACGACCATCATCGACATCGTGCTCACCGACGGCCGCACCGTGTCCGGCCGCGCCGATTTCGGCAAGGGCAGCCCGGCCAACCCCATGTCCTACGACGAAGAGGCCGAGAAATTTGCCCAATGTGCAGCCTTCGCCGGCTGGTCGGTGAAGAAAGCCCAGCGGGTGGTTGAAACTGTTCGCCACCTTGAACGCCTTGACGACGTTCGTCGGCTTACCTCGCTTCTTACATTGGAATGAAAAATGTCGCCACCGACAGAAAACAAACAACCATTGGAAACGGATCCGGAGAGTTTGGCCCATTGCGAAGGGAAACCTTCGCCGACCTGACATCACGGAGCATTATGGCATGAAGATTAAAAAGATTACGGCGAGCGTCCATCAGTTCCCGATCTATCTGCCGATGATCGACAAGCCGATGGAGCATCGCGTCCTCGTTTTCTGCGAGGTCGAGACGGACGACGGCCTCAAGGGCTGCGGTATCACCGGCGCGTTCCTGCCGTGGGCGACCGTCGCCGCCATCGAGCACGAGATCTTTCCGGTCATCAAGGATCTGGATCCGCGCGACACCGAGGCTATCCACCACGCCGTGTGGTGGAAGGTCAACCCACGCGCCTATACCGGCGTCGTCTCCAACGCCCTTTCGGCGGTCGACATCGCCTGCTGGGACATCCACGGCAAGGCCGCCGGGCGCACCGTGGCGCAACTCCTCGGTGGTCACCGCAACTGGGCGGAAACCTATATCACGTTCGGCTATCCCTTTTTCTCGATCGATCAACTGATCGAATACGCCAAGAAGTTCGTTTCCGAGGGCCACACCCGGCTCAAGATGGTGGTGGCCAACGACAAGGGCGGCTGGCGCGAGGACGCCCGGCGCGTTCGCGCGGTTCGCGAGGCGGTCGGTCCGGACGTCGACCTGATGATCGACGCCAATTATCGCTTCCCACCCAACGAAGCCCTCATGCTGTGCCGCGCCGTCGAGGACTGCGACCTCACATGGTTCGAGGAGCCGCTGCATCAGAATGACGCCCGCGCCCTGGCCGATCTTCGCCGACGCACCAACGTGCCGATCGCCTGCGGCCAGATGGAAGGCCACCGCTGGCGGCTGCGCGAACTGATCGAACATCACGCGGTCGACATCCTGCAGCCCAACTGCTGTTACAACGGCGGCTACACGGAAACGGTCAAGGCCGCCCACATGGCCCAGGCATATAACGTAAGGATCGCCAACGGCGCCGGCTGGCCGATCTTCAACATGCACACCATGGCCGGCCTGATGAACGGCTGGCTTGTCGAATTCCACTGGGGCATGTGGCAGGCTGGGCAGAAGTTTTTCAAGGGTGCCCCCGCCCCCGAGAAAGGCAAGGTAATGATCCCCGATACCCCCGGCCTCGGCTTCACCCCCGACTACGACGCCCTGGCAGAATGCCGGGTCAAGGATCCCTCCGGTCTGCAAGACGCCGGCATGCAAAGCAACGAAGGCGGAATCGTCAAGGTCTAGGACGAACGTCCAAGACGAAACGGAAGGCCCCCGGCGCAAGGCGGGGGCCTTTCCCTTGCTTAAACGACATGAATTCGCTCCTGGCTGGATTTTGCCTCAATCCGCTGCTATGTGCCTTTAGTTCCGACGACGCAGAGAAATGCTACGATGGTAGAAACGACGGACGGCCGGAGAAAAGAGATGGATGACGCGGGCGGCAAGCCAACAGACTGCGCGGGAATGGCGAAAGCCGCGTTCCTCTCCGCTGCAGCGCTCCTTGCCGTACTCTCGCCGGCATCGGCCGAGGAACGCACCGGGCAACCGGATGCCGTCACCCTTCAGGTGGAGAACGACCTGTTCGGCAGCGGCTCGGACCGTCACTACACGCAAGGCATGCGCTTTTCTTGGCTCCCCTCCCCCGACAAAGTACCCGATTGGGTACGCGACGGTTTTCTGCTGATTCCCGGTATCGATGCGAAAGACCGCCTGACATTCGTCTTCGCCGTCGGCCAGAACATGTACACACCCGAAGACATCTCGCGTTCCAACCCCGACCCGGCCGACCGCCCATACGCCGGCTGGCTATACGGCACCGTCGGCGTCGCCGTCGAGGATGCGCAGCGCAACCTGCTTCACAACGCCGCCCTTGATCTTGGCGTTGTCGGCCCCCTTTCACTGGCCGGCCCCACGCAAAAGATGTGGCACAAGCTTATTGGATCGCCGAAGCCGCACGGATGGAGCCATCAACTGGATAACGAGCCCGGCATCGTCCTGACCTATGAAGCCCGCATGCGGCAGTCCCTCACCGCCGCCGTCACCGAAGGCATCGAGGTCGACGTCACGCCGAAGGCCGGGGTGGCGCTTGGCAACATATTCACTTACGGCGCGGCCGGCGCTTCGCTCCGCGTCGGTCAGAACCTTGATCTCGATTATGGTCCGCCCTTCATCCGCCCCAGCCTGCCTGGGGCCGGGCTGGTGAAGCGGCGCGACGAATGGGGCTGGTACCTGTTTGCCGGAATCGAGGGGCGGGCAGTCGCCCGCGACATCTTCCTTGATGGCAACACCTTTTCCGACAGCCCCGGCGTCGACCGCAAGGACTTCACCGGCGACCTTCAGTTCGGCGCGGTGGCCACCTTCAATCAGTTCCGCGTGTCGTTCACCCAGATCCTCCGGACGGAGGAATTCGAGGGCCAGAACGGCGGCGACCATTTTGGGTCCATCGCCCTGACCTTTCTGTTCTGACGGAAACTGAATCCGCATCGAAAGCACGCGACGGTTACGCCTCTCACCCCTCACACATGTTGACAATGATTCCTGAATTGTTCAGGATCGATATCAAATTGTTAACAATAATTG
>JAVEYE010000249.1:0-5808 GCA_034003665.1 Rhodospirillales bacterium
GCCATGCAGACGCTTCTGGCCACGGATGGTGATGGTGCCTCGACCAACCCCCTCGATGTCGGCCCCCATGGCGACGAGGCAGCGGGCGAGGTCGGCCACCTCGGGTTCGCGCGCCGCGTTGGTCAGGGTTGTTTCGCCGTCGGCCAGGACGGCGGCCATCAGAGCATTCTCGGTGGCCCCCACGCTGACCATCGGGAAGACGATGTTGGCGCCTTTGAGCCCATTCGGCGCGGTGGCCTCGACATAGCCTTCGCGGATGTCGATGACGGCGCCCATCTTGGAAAGCGCGGTAAGGTGGAGATCGACGGGGCGCGTTCCAATGGCGCAGCCGCCCGGCAGCGACACCCGAGCCGCCCCGGCCCGGGCCAGCAGCGGCCCCAGCACCAACACCGAGGCCCGCATCTTGCGCACCAAGTCGTAGGGGGCCGTCGTGTGGGCGATGGCGCCGGCGGTCAATTCGAAGGTGCGGCCCGCGTGGCCGCCGTTGGGGGCATGGCCGTTCATGGCGATGTCGACCCCCAACTCGGCCAAAAGATGGGCCATCGTGGTAATGTCGACCAGATGCGGCAGATTGGAGAGCGTGAGCGTCTCGTCGGTCAACAGGCTGGCCGCCATCAGGGGAAGCGAGGCGTTCTTGGCGCCGCCGATCGGAATGACGCCATCGAGGGGCCTGCCGCCGCGAACGACGATGCGATCCATGGGGAAGTCCTTGTGTTCGTGCGCCGGAATCACCGGCCGGGACGGCGCCGATGCAGCCGGCCCGTGCGGACTGACGCGTTTCGCCGCCGCCGGTTTTAGCTCATGGAGGGCCCCGCCTCAAGTGTCGGGTAACGCCGGGCGCAACTAGTCGGCGTCGGGTTCTGGTCGAGACCCGGTGGCCGCCGACTCGGCCCGGCGGGCGCGGAGTTGATCCTTCCGGCGTTGCAGGTTCTCGCGCAGGGCGGCGGCCAGGCGGCGGCGGCGCTCCTCGATACGTTGACGCGACTTCTCGGCCCTGACCGGACGCTTCGGCCGACACAGGTCGGACATCGGCTTCAGCCCTCCCAAAACGCTGGTTTTGCGGGCATCCTGGTCGTCGCAAGGGGAAACGTCAAGGGCGCTTGCGTTGGCCGGTCCGCTGTCGTATGGTGCGCCCCGCTTTCCCGGTGCCGCCGTAGCTCAGGGGTAGAGCACGCCCTTGGTAAGGGCGGGGTCGTGTGTTCAATTCACACCGGCGGCACCAGCCTTTTCCCCAGGATTCCCGCGCTTTTCTCCAAGCCACATCTGGCGACGCCCCCGCAAGATTGACGGAACATTACGCGAATTGACGCGCAATGTGGCACGTTTTTGACACGCGGGGTCAGGCGATGGCCAGACTCGCGCCCTGCCTTTCGCGGCGAGGAATGCCGCGCCCTTGCTCCCTCTGCTTTTTGCTGAATGGAGCCCGGCAAGCCCGTCGACGATCCGCCCATTGATCCTTGCGAAATTGGGCACCAGCATCGGACCCGTCACCCCCCAGCATCCGAGCGGGATTATTGGTTTCCCTGCTCAGCCTATTCGAAGCTCTTGTCGATGAACCCCAGCGTGTTCGCGTTTTCCAGCAGCGTGCGCACCTTGCCGCGGTCGAGGCCGCCCGGCACCTCGGCGTCGATCTCGAGTTTCAGTGAAACTTCGCTGCCGGGAAGGGTGGTCAGCTGCTCGACGATGGCCTCGACGATCTGGTGCATGTCCCGCGCCGGACGGTCGGCCGAGATCATCACCGTGCCGATGAAGCGGTGCGGCATCTTGGGCTTCGGCTCGCGCCCGGGTTTCGGCCCGTCGTCGGCTGGCGGCTCGGAAACCCCGCCCCCGTCCCCGCCTTCGGCCGGCGTGGGTTCCGCCGGCGCCGCCGGCTTCGGCCGATAGGCCACAGCGACGTCCGGCTTGACGATCACGCTGTCGCTGTCGATCACCACCAGCGCGCTCGGCGTCGCCTCGATGATGAGCCCCTTGTACTGGCCGGCAGCCTCGTCCCAGCGCTCGGCATAGGCGAAGGGGTCCGGCACGGTGCCGGCCACCGCGGCCTGCACCGTCTTCACTAGGACCCGCTGGTCCTTGAGGCGCGGCAGGTAGGTATAGCGGTTGAGGTATTCCCACAGGTCGCGGAGCGACAGGTGCGGCTTGCCGTTCCAGATGTATTTCTGGAGATCCCGTACGGCCAGCTCGGCCGGCTCTTTCAAGATTTGCGATTTCTACTTCATCTTCGTTCCCTTCGGTTACTCCGATGAACCAGAAATCCTCCACTATGCCAATCCCCCGATCTGTCCCATGGGCGCTGACGTCAGACACTCTGCGGAACTACGCGTTCACTATACCGCCCTCCGGTTTGTTTCCATGAGCGAGAGGACATGAGGCATTTGCCGTCAAGTATCCCGGAATTCGTGGCGCCGGATCTCCCCGCACACCAAGCAGGTGGAAGCGCCAGGTCCAGATCCGCCTGCGGATCAGGTAGCGTGTCCAGGCGCAGAGCGCCTGGTTGAACAGGCCCAGCGCCTCGCCGAGGATCCAGCCGCGTTCCTCGTCGTTCTCCAGCATCACGGTGGCCGGGTCCTTCCCCGCCCAGTGGTAGAAGTAGGCCTCGCCATCGAGGACGGAACCGGCCAGCTCGGCGACGCAATTGCCCATGCACCGACCCTCGCGGCGCAAGTCCTCGTTGTCGGCGATTGGCCGCAGGAGGTCATCGCCGGCGAACGGTGGCGGCGGGAACGGTTGCCGGTCGAGGGCGATCGAGCGCCAGCGCCACCGCCACGCTTCGAATTCGCCGGGCTCGTGTACGGCGACCAGCGCCTGCAGGCACCCCGGCCGGTCCACACTCCGCTGGACTTTCATAACGTCAAACACCCTGGCCATCAGGGTCCAGGACGCCATGCCATTGCCGCAAAGCCTGAACAGGCCCGGCAAGTGCAGGACGTTGGGCAGACGCAGCAGAAGGCCCGGCAGGCCGGCGTCGATGTTGCGGACATGACTGAGAACCTTGGCGGCGCTCGGGACCGTCATGGCACGGGCGAGGTTCCTGTAGGCCGATGCCTCTAAATCGCCGGCTTCAAGCTTATACAGCGCGGCGACCGCCGACGTGGGCCAGGCGCAACCACTCAGTTGCGCCAACAGGTCGGCACGCTTGGCTGTCATAATCGCCCGTCCCAGTCGGCAGCGGCCGGCACGTGAAAGGGCGCTCGCGTTCGCCAGAGCCAGACAGGCATGAACGTACGGGCGGTGGCCCTGCGCCGTTTCCGTTTCCAGAAAATCCGCAAAACCCGGTACCTGCCAGATCAGGTCCAACGCCAGCCACCGAAGGGGCCCAAATGAGCCGGTCAGCTGACGGATCTCCACCGGCACATCAGCCAAGAACGCAGCCATGGCAATCCGCGCCTCGAAGCCCGACTTTCGGCACCCGCGTGAGGTACGCGCACGGACCCGATCGAGCCGCTCCGAATCACCGCAGACCTGAATATCCCGTTCACTCGGCAAGACATCGTTCGGAATGATCTCTCGCGTCCGGCCGGTCACAAGATCCGTCTCCCAGCACCCGAACATAGTCGACCAGAAACCATAAACCCGGCGCACTCCCCCTTTTTCGACGACCAGTCCTTGCTCCGTGAAGCGACCGGACGAGGGAGCCGACGACGCGGGAACATCGCAACTTCCGCCCGAGAGCGACAGGCCAAGCTGCAGGGGGGCGTCGCCGTGCCTGAGGAACGATCCGACACGCTGCGGATCGTTGTTGGTAAGGGCTTTCATCAACTTCAGCACCGCAACCCGAGGATCCCGTCACCGAACATACTTCCCCAATGATGTGACCAAACCGGACACCCTGACCCGCTAGGTCGGATATCGATAGATGGAGGATCGAACGATGGCGCACGGAAGCGCTGGCCTATAATCTGTCCAACCTTCTGCGCACCCGGGCTTTGCCTGAGGAAATGGAAAGCTGGTTGCTGACATCAAGCCGCGAGAAGGTGGTGAAGGGTGGCGCAAAGGTCATCGCCCACGCCCGCTACGCCATCTTCCAGATGGCCGAGGTCGCCGTGCCTCGCGACATATTTAACGGCATCCTCGACATGATTGATGACCTCTGACCACAGAAACCAGCGCCATGCTGACGGCTCGGGCAGACCGCACGAGATGAGCGAAAGTCGAAGTGCGCCCGCGCGTTCTCAAATTGGGCCGGAATCGCGCCATTGGGAGCAGTCATAGCGGTCGGGGCGAAGATGATGCAATGACGGACTCTATCATCACGCCATTCCGCCTTTCGGTTGCGCCGAAATCTGACTACTCTGCGGTCCGTCATCGGCAAATGGGAATTATTGGATTATGTTGCTGATTGGCTCCCACGATGGAGAACGACTTGTTCGAGCATCATCGCTCACACAACTTGCGATTTTGCCCCACTTGTGCGGGCGTTGCCAGCCCTGGAACTGGCTAGCAACGACTTTGCTGCACTGAACTGTGGAAGTGACACTCAAATCGCACCATGCTAGTCTCGTGAGATATGACTCTGCCTACACAAGCCATCAACGGCAAAGATCTTGCCCGATTTGCCTCGGACAAATTACACGTTTGGTCTGATCTAGTCGGGCGCAAAGTCACGCATGTTGAGCTTGGGTCTGGCGAAATTTTGAGTGTAGAGCAACGACCTAACTACATTCCGCTCATCCGTATTAAGTTCGGCAACGAAGCAAGCCTCTTCAATTCAGACAGCTTCCTCGATGGCAAGTCGTCCGTATTGGTGGATGTTGGTTTAGCAAAGCGTGTTGAAGAATGGCTCAGGGCACTAGCCGACGAAAAAGCCAACAAAGAACAGATCAAAAAATACAAAAATCGTATTCTCAAAGAATTTGCACCACTAGTACGTAAATACAACACACAAGATTATCTATTATTAGAAAACAACGAAATATCTCCTTTAGGGCCAATTCTTAAAAAACTTGAATGTCACAAACAGTTAGATGCACAGGAATTAGATTGGCTTGAACATAAACAGCAAAACAACCTATTAGCTACAATTTATTTCAGAAATTACAAAGAAAATGACGATCAGTGGTTGTTGGTTAAAGCTTGCAAATTCCTCCGAAAGGCGGGCCTTCCGGAAAAAGTCTTATCGATAACAAGCGATGTATCGTCATCAAACACCCGAGATAAAAAGGTGCTCAGTGCCCTGCTTACTACCCGCGGTGGGGCCTTGCGGGATTTGAATAATATTGAAGAAGCAAAGAAATCTGCGCTAGATGCTATTCGCATTTCTCCTATGAGCTTTCATCCACACAATTTAATGGGTGCAATTCTTTATGAAGAGGGTAGTTTCATTGAAGGCGATAAGTACTTTGATGAATCAGATAGACTAGGGTCAAATCCTCGCGACCATAAAATTGAAATACAAAGGATGCTCAGTAGATCTACCACTGAAGCACGCAATAAGATAATTAAGTTCCTTCTTTCAAAGGATTCAAAAAAATATTCTTGGGTTGTGACCGACTGAGTGAAAATTCCTTCAATCTGAAGTAGAGTCCGTTGGCAGTTCGAGCTTGCCCCGACGTTGGATTGGGCTTGGCTGGCAAGTTTCGGCTTCACCTGGGAGACTTGCACGGCCTGGGACTCCGGGGTGGAGGCTCTGCGGGTCTCGATCTCAGTGCCTAGAGTACTTGAGTAGAAGGCGACGATGTGCTTGGACGCCTCTAAAAACTGGTCATTTCCGCCCTGATCTGATTCACTGGCCTCTGGACGAAGACGGAGGCGTTGATGTCGGGTCAGCCTGGATTTTTTGATCTTGATGAGCGGTATGGGGCGCTGTCG
>JAVEYE010000250.1:0-5794 GCA_034003665.1 Rhodospirillales bacterium
CGCGCTCCGCCAATCCGTCGTCGACACCTGCCGGCGCATGAACGCGACGGGCATCAACCAGGGCACCGTCGGCAACGTCAGCGCCCGGACCGAGGCGGGCTTCCTGATTTCGCCGACCGGTGTGCCGTACGACCGTCTCGCTCCCGAACAGATCGTCGCCATGGACCGCGACGGCGGCTGGTCAGGCGATTGGCGGCCGTCGTCGGAATGGCGCATCCACGCCGCCATCTATGCCGCCCGCCCCGAGGCTGGCGCCGTCGTTCACTCCCACGCGCCGCACGCCACCGCGCTGTCCTGCCTGCGGCGCGACATCCCCGCGTTCCATTACATGATGGCGGTCACCGGCGGCCCCTCGCTGCGGTGCGCCGAGTACGCCACCTACGGCACGCCGGAACTGGCCGCCAACATGCTCCGCGCGCTCGACGGCCGCACCGCCTGCCTGCTCGCCAACCACGGCGCGGTCGGCTTCGCCCGCTCCCTGGAAGCGGCCCTGGCCCTGATGGCCGAGGTCGAAACCTTGTGCCGGCAGTACATCCTGGCCCGCCAGGCCGGCGAACCGGTCATCCTGGAGGATGCCGAGATGACGCGGATCTTGGAAATCTTCAAGACTTACGGCCGCCAGGACGCGGGACAGCCGCCGATGGAATCGGCACCCTGAAACTGGCCCGGGGCGTCATTTTTGAGCCCAGATGCCCGTTTAAGGGGAGAAACATTTCTTCGCCTCACCCTCTTCGGGCAAATGAAAGCCCGAGCAAATCTATACACTTTACATGGATAAAATTTTAGGTTAATTGGAATGAATTCGACCCTCTGAGGGGAGGGTGACCTCGACTTTTTTGAGGCAGTAGGGTCCGTCGGGTTCTGGATCGTGAACCGGGCGGAGGTGGTTGATTCACGGGGAAAATGCAATGAACAGTTCAGCGGGACATTCGATTTGGAATACCGTCGCGAAACGGATCGTGGCGGTGGCGGCGGGCTTCGCCCTTGGCTCGATGGCCGCGACGGCGGCCCAGGCCCAGACCAGCGCATCGGCCACGACGGGCGCCAGCGTGACGATCGCCGCCCCGATCGCCGTCACCAAGACGGCCGATCTGTCGTTCGGCATGGTCGTTCCCTCCGCCACGGCGGGAACGGTGGTGGTTTCGGCCGCCGGCGTCCGCAGCGTCAGCGGCGGCGTCAGCGAGTTCGGCGGCACGGTCACCGCGGCGGCCTATAGCGTGACCGGGTACGCGAGCAACGCATACGCGATCGCCCTGCCCACAACGGCCACTCTGACCGGACCGGGATCCACGACGATGACGGCGGGCACCTTCACTCACAGCGCGGGCTCGTCGCCAGCTCTGGACAGTTCCGGAAACGGCACCTTCTCGGTCGGCGCGACCTTGAGCGTCGGCGCCAACCAGGCTGCGGGCGCCTATAGCGGCACCTTCGACGTGTCGGTCAACTACAACTGAAACGCGACGCGGCGACGCCCATGGGGCGCCGCCGCCTCCGTTTCCTTTCAGTCATGCCATTCCTTGACGATCCAGAAGGGCCCATCGAGAACCGTCGGTCCGAAAGCCGATCCATTTGGCCGCTTCTCGCCGCGGTTTTCGCGGCCGTGCTCTTCGTCTCGGCGGGATGGGCCGGAATTGCCGCCCGGGCCTGCGACGAACCGCAGTTCAGCGGCACATTCCAGGCCGATCTCGACATTTCTTTCGGCATCGTCGCCAGCAGCCTGTCCTCGCCCGGCACCGTCACCATCGACGCCGCTACCGGCGGCGTGACGACAACCGGCGGCATCACGTTCTTCGGCGGCGATGTGCACCCAGCGCGGTTTTCGGGACGGGGCGGCCCGGGCACAAACAACTGCGTCGTAACCCTGATCTTTCCCGCCAGCGCGACGCTGACGCGAGGCGGGCAAACGGCGACCCTCACCAACTTCACAGTGTGGCCCGCCTCCATCACGCTGCGGGGACGACAGCCGTTTTCCTTCCAGGTCGGCGCGACCTTGTCTATCCCCGTCGGACTGCCGGCCGGCCACTACGCGGGTGGTTTCTCGGCAACGGTCGTCTTCACCAATTGCTAGGCCGACGATGCGCGCCGTTCTCCCCATCCTCGAAACCGTTCGCACGGCAATCCTCGCCTGTTTTCTCGGCGCCACCCTTGCCGCGCCGGTCCTTGCGGAAGCGGCGCAGGCAACCGCACACAGTACCGTATCAGTCACCATCACCGGCCCGCTCAGCGCCATCTCGCTGGCCACCGGGATCCGCTTTTCCATGATCGGCTTGCCCGGCGCACAGCCTGGGCTTCCATCGGGATTGCCGGGACAGCCGGGCGGCGCGCCGGATGGGACGGGAAGCGTTTCGATTGCCGAAGACGAGTTGGTGTCCGGAAGCGACAACATGCCCGGTTCAATCGTCGTCAGCGGAGAGCGGCGCCAGGCCTTCTCCATATCGCTGCCGCGAAAGGTCATTCTGGATGTCGACGGCACCCTGCTGGAACTCCGCGAGTTTCGCCACAGCGGCGGCAATACGCCGAGCACCGGGCCCGACGGCACGGTGTGGATCGCCTTCACGGCCGACGTCAACCGTGACCAGCTGGAAATCTTCCGGACCATCGCCACGGCTTCTGTCGATTCGGGAACCCTTTATCTCGAAATTCCAGCGGACGCCGTCGCCTCGCAAGGCATCGCCGTCGCCGGTGACGACGAGGCCGCGGCGGCGGAGCCGCGATGGGTCGCCACCCGCAAGCCCGTACCTTTCGGGACGCCCGATGAATTGGACAAATTGATCTTTGTTTTAATTTCCTATAATTAGCTGATAGGCGTTGAATGTTTACGTTCCCTTTGGAACGGTCGCATTCCGCCGGTCAGGCGGGGATGTACCAACCAAGTCCCGCCATGTGGGGGGATTTTACCGATGAAGACCAATTTTCGGAACGGACCCCGGCAGTTCTTCGTGGTGGGTCGTCTTCTTTTGGCCGCCTTCCTCGCCTTTCCGCTGGCCGTTGCGGCGACGGCGGAAACAGCCGCCCAAGGTTTCGGCGATCTCATCGTCACCCCGACGCGCCTTGTCCTCGAAGGGCGCAATGCCACCGATCAGGTGATGCTGTCGAACCGCGGCGCGGAAACGGCGACCTTCCGCATCTCCCTCACGCTATTGGCGATGGACGAGGACGGAAACCTCAACGAGGTCGAGACGCCGCCGGAGGGCATGAGGGCGGCAAGCGATTTCGTACGCTTCGCGCCGCGCCAGGTGGTGATCCCGCCGGGCGGCGCCCAGGTGGTCAGGCTGACCCTTCGCAAGCCCCAGGATTTGGCCGACGGCGAATACCGCACCCATCTGTTCATGCGCGCGGTGCCGCCGGAAAACCGCGGGACGGGCATCGCCGCCACGCCGGGCACGGGCGGCGAACTGACCATCGAGCTGATCCCCATTTTCGGCATCTCCATTCCGGTCATCGTGCGACATGGCACCGTGCCGGACGCCCAGGCGCGGTTGAGCGACGTGGCCCTGGAAAAAGGGGAGCAGGGGACGGTCCTGCGCGCGACCATCCATCGCGACGGCATCGGTTCGCTTTACGGCGACGTCGTCGTGCGCTATCTGCGGGACGGCGCCGAACCGCTGGTCGTGGGCGAGATTTCTCGCCTGGCCGTCTATCCCGAGATCGCCCTGCGCCGCGTGGTGGTGCCGGTGACGCCGCCGGAAGGCGTGCAACTGGACAAGGGGCGGCTGGAAGTCACCTACCAGGCGGCGACCGAGGCGCGCACGCCGTTGGCGACCGCGGGAATCGACATAAGGTAGCCGCCCGCGAGGGGTTGCGGCGCGGTGACGGTTCATGCTGACATTTTGCCGCCGTCTGGTTCTGCCCATCACGGCGGCAATTTGTCTGGCGGCTTCTTCCTCGGGCATCGCCCAAACCCTTCCGCCAACCGCCGTCGCCGTGGCGCGACCGATAGACGACAACGCCACCCAAGCCGAAGAGCTGATCTTCGAGCTGCGCCTCAACAACCTCGTCCTCAGCGAGGCTTTTTCCGGACTGCTGAGGGGAGCCAGTCTTCTGTTGCCCCTCGGGGATCTGGCGCGGGCCCTCGAATTCCCCATTACGGAGGACCCCCGCGCGGGTCGCGCCGGCGGATGGTTCCTGCGCGAGAACCGTCTCTTCTCGCTCGACGTCGGGCGCGGCGAAGTCATCCTGGAAGGCCGACCGATCGACATCGACCGGCGGCTGATCATCGTCGATGCGACGGGCATTTTCGTGGACATCCGCGAACTCGCCCGCTGGTTTCCGGTCGACTTCTCGTTCGACACCGCCAGCCTGACGGTGTTCATCATGTCGCGCGAACCGTTGCCGGTCGAGGAGCGTCTGGCCCGCGGCCTTTATCGCCAGCGCGCCTTCGCCGGTCGCGCGGAACGCAAGGAGTACGAGCGCGTCGACATCCCCGCCGCCATCGCGGGACCGCCCGTCGTCGACGTGTCGGCCGAGCTTACCCGGCGGCACGACCCGCAGAACGGTAACAGTACGGCGTTGCGCTACAGCGGACTGATGACCGGCGAGCTTCTATACGCCAATTCCGAGATCTATGCCGCCGGCAGCGACGAAGACCGCATTTCGGACATGCGGGTCCGCCTGGAGCGCAAGGACCCCGACGGCCAAGCGCTTGGGGCTTTGGGGGTGCGCGAAGCGTCCGTCGGCGACGTGTTCACTCCCGAGGTCCCTCTCGTCGCACGGATGCAACTCGGGCGCGGTGCCGTCCTTTCCAACATGGACCTGGATACGCCCGAGGAATTCGACCGCATCACCCTCGAGGGGAATCTGCCGTTGGGCTGGGAGGTCGAGCTGTACCGTAACGAGGTCCTGCTGGAGTTCGACACCGCTAGCGAGGACGGTCGCTATCGGTTCGAGGATGTTTCGCTGTTGTTCGGCGTCAACGTCCTCCGCCTGGTCTTTTATGGCCCGCAGGGACAGCGGCGCGAGGAGGTGCGGCAGGTCCGCGTCGCCACCGACCAGCTGAGCGCCGGCGATTTCCGTTACCGCATCGCCGCCAACCAACACGACGCGCGATTGTTCTCCGGCAGCTACGCCGGCAATCAGCCCAAGCTTGACGGACGCCCCCGTCAATTCGTCAGTACGTTGCTGGGCATCACGGATTGGCTGACCCTGGGCACCAACCTGTCGAGCATTCCCGCTGAAGAGCAGCGCAGCGACTTCGCCGGCGCCACGCTGATCGCCACGCATGGCGGCTTTCTCTGGCGCCTGGACGGGGTCAACGCAGTCGGTGCCGGAACCGCCACGCGGCTTTCGGGGCAAACGTCTCTTCTTGGCGTTTCGATCTTCGGCGAACACGGCACCTATCGCGATTTCACCAGCGAACAGGCGACCGGCACCATCGGAAACCTGCTGAAGTCGCGCAGCCGCCTGAGACTCGACGGGGTGGTGCCGATGATCGACACGTTTCAGCTGCCGTTCAGCCTGACCGGCGAGCGGGAGCGTCGGGAGTCCGGCGACAGCACGACACGCGTCGGCGGCAGGTTGTCGGCCGGGATCGGCCGCGCCTCGGTCAGCAATCGGCTTGACTGGTCGCTGTCGCACGGGCAAGGCGGCGCCACGCGGACGGCAACCGGAAGTCTGTTGGTCGGCGGCCCGGTCGGCAGCGTTCGCCTGCGCGGCCAGATGGATTACAACCTGGTCCCGGACCATCAGGTATCCGCAACCGCGCTCAGCGCCGAGCGGCCGATCTGGGAGGATTCGCAGGTTCGCCTTGGGGTCCGTCACAACATGTGGCCCGACCGGGCGACGACCTATTCGACCG
>JAVEYE010000251.1:0-2124 GCA_034003665.1 Rhodospirillales bacterium
CAAACAGTAGCGCCGCATCCAGCCCGCGGCAGACAGCTGGCTGTGTGCCGTTTGCGAGAGGCCAACGCTGCTCACGCCGATGACGACACCGCCCCCCAACATCCTGTTCATCCTGGTCGACGACCTGGGAACGGGCGACCTATCCGCCAACGGGGGGCCCGGTGTGCGAACGCCCCATATCGACAGTCTGGCCGCCGACGGCATCCGGTTCAACCAATGCTACGCCAATTCGACGGTCTGCTCCCCCAGCCGCGCGGCGTTGCTGACCGGCCGGTATCCCGACCGGGTCGGCGTCCCCGGCGTGATCCGCCAGAAGCAGGAGGACAGCTGGGGCTACTTCGATCCGCGGGCCGTCACCTTGCCGGACATGCTGAGAACAGCCGGCTACGAAACCCTGCTTGTCGGCAAGTGGCACCTGGGGCTGGAGGACGAAAACCATCCCTGTGAACGGGGCTTCGACGAGTTCCACGGCTTCATCGACGACATGATGGACGATTACTGGACCCATCGTCGATTCGGGAAGAACGGCATGCGCCACAACCGCGAGGTGATCGATCCCGCGGGGCATGCAACCGATCTGTTCACCGACTGGGCGGCCGAACGCATCCGGCACCGCAGCGGCGCGGAACGCCCGTTTTTCCTGTACCTGGCCTACAACGCGCCGCACACCCCGATCCAGCCGCCCGAAGCCTGGATCGCGAAGGTGAAGGCGCGGGAGCCGGGGCTGGACAGCAGGCGCACCGCGTACAATGCGTTGGTCGAGCATCTGGACGACGCCGTGGGACGGGTGCTGGCCGCGCTGCAAGCCAGCGGGCAGGCCGGCAACACGATTGTCGTCTTCACGTCGGACAACGGCGGCCGGCTACAGGCCGGCGCCTGCAACGCCCCGTTCCGGGGCGGCAAGGCCGATATGTACGAGGGGGGCATCCGCGTCCCGTGCTTCGTGCGATGGCCCGGGCACATCCAAGCCGGCACCGCGAGCGACGAAGTCGTCATGCTGATGGATTTCTTTGCGACATTCTGCGAAGTCGCCGACGTGGCTGTCCGCCATGAGATCGAGGGGCAATCCATCCTGCCGCTGCTGCACGACGCCGACGCGCGCCTGCCCGACCGTACCTGCTACTGGGTCCGTCGCGAGGGCGGGCCCCGCTATCTGGGGAACGCCTACCATGCGATCCGCCAGGGCACACTGAAGCTGCTGCACAACGACGCCTTTGCACCCCTTGAGCTTTATGACGTCGCGCGCGATCCATGCGAAGCCCAGGACCTGGCAGGGAGCCGACCGGCCGACCTGAAAGCACTGGGCGCGCACATGCAGGAACACATTCGCCGGGGCGGCGCGACCCCCTGGCAAAAAGGGAAACCAACATGAAGTCACTTCGTACCGCTCTGGCCACCGGCCGCCCCCTGCTCGGACTGTGCAACATGTACCCGGCGCCCGGCATGCTCGAACGCATCGCCGCCGACTGGGACTGGGTCTGGATCGACGGGCAGCATGGCGAAATGGGGTATCAGGACATGCTGGCCGCCGTGCGCGCCTGCAATCTCGTGGGTGTTCCCACGATCGTGCGTGTCCCCGGGCATGAGTTCGGCTCGATCGGGCAGGCGCTGGACATGGGATCGTCCGGCGTTCTCGTCCCCGTGGTCGATACGGTCGAAGAAGCGCTCGGCGTCGTGAAGGCGGCCAAGTTCCCGCCGCTCGGCGGCCGCTCCTACGGCGGACGCCGGCCCGTCGACCGGCACGGCCGGCTCTACGCCGACACCGCCAACGAGGACACCCTGCTGATCTGCCAGATCGAGTCGCCCGAGGCGGTCGACAATGCCGAGCGGATCGCCGCGGTCCCGGGGGTCGATGGCCTCTTCATCGGCCCAGACGACCTCCTGCTGCGGCGGGGCCGCAAAATGGACGAGCCGCGCACCCCCGAACTGCTGAAGCCCGACATGGAGCGCGTCATCCGGGCCTGTCAGCGGCACGGGAAGATCGGCTGCATGGTCGGCATGGGCGACGGCATGCTGAAGCTCTGCCTCTCCATGGGCTACCAGATGGTCGTCGCGGGCGGCGACGTGCCGTTCCTCGCCAACGGTTCGCGCCAGGCGGCCGCCGAGGCGCGGCAGGTCGTGGCG
>JAVEYE010000251.1:2224-5792 GCA_034003665.1 Rhodospirillales bacterium
CATGGGCGACGGCATGCTGAAGCTCTGCCTCTCCATGGGCTACCAGATGGTCGTCGCGGGCGGCGACGTGCCGTTCCTCGCCAACGGTTCGCGCCAGGCGGCCGCCGAGGCGCGGCAGGTCGTGGCGAACCTGACGGCGTCGGCCGCGGGCTGAAGCGCCGACCTAGCCCGGCTGAGCCCGTCCTTTCCCGGACGCCCCTCATGAAAGACAAATCCGATCCGAAGCCGGCCAACCCCGAAGCGGTCGTCGCGGAAGACGCTGATTTCCCGCCGCGCGGCGCGCAAAAGGGGTTTGTGGACATGTCGGGCATCGTGTTGAACATGCTGGGACATGCCCACATCGACATCGGCTACCGCTGGGATATTCAAGAGACGATCCATCGCATCGCGCCCTGGACCTTCAAAGGGGTGCTCGCCCTCATGGAGCAGGTGCCGGGATTCACCTTTGCCCAGAGCCAGATGTTCCTCTACCAGGCGATGGAACGGCACTATCCCGAGATCTTCCGTCAGATCAAGGCCTGGGTCGCCAAGGGGCAGTGGGAGGTTCTGGGAACAAGCTGGTGCGAGTACGATGTCATGCTGCCCTGCGGCGAGGCGGTCATCCGGCAGCACCTGACGGGCCTCCACTACGCGCTGGAAAAACTGGGCGCGACGAATCACGAGGTGGCCTTCTTCCCCGATTCCTTCTGCGGGCACCCGGCCACGCTGCCGCAAATCCTGGCCGGCTGCGGCCTGAAATACTACGTATTCGGACGGGGCCTGCCCCAGTCAAAAGCGGGGCCGGACAAAACCAGGCGAGCCTTCCGCTGGCAAGGGCCGGACAACTCGCACCTGATCGCCTATCTCCCCTTCGGCCCCTATTCCACCCCCGAGATAACCGAACCGTACCTGCGCAACTACCTGCCGTACATCCAGGCGGCCGTCTCCAACCAGGAGCTGGTGCTCTACGGCAAGGGCGACCATGGCGGCGGACCGCGCGCGGACGACATTGCCGCGCTCGAAGCCTTGAAGGGCATCCACAAGGCGCCGGGCTGGCGCTTCACCACCGCCCACGCCTTCTTTGCCGCGACATTCGACGAACCAGGTACCGCCACGCTCGAAACCCACCAAGGCAGCCTCTTCGCGATGGCCACCGGCGCGTACACCTCGCAGGCCGGTCTCAAGCGCGCCAACCGCCAGATGGAGAAGAAACTGCTGACAGCCGAGGCGGCAACGGTCATCGCCACGATGCTTTCGCGCAAACCCGCCTTTCCCAGGGTCGATTTCCAGCGGCTGTGGCAAGACCTCCTGACGTTGCAGTTCCACGATATCCTGCCCGGCACCTCGGCGCCCAGCGTGGTGCGTGAGGCGCGGGAGACCTACCGGCGGATTTCCCAGGCATGCGATACGTTTCTGAACGACAGCTTCATCCGGGTGCGGTCGCGCCTGGATACCACGGACAAGCAGCATGCGCTGATCGTCTTCAACCCGTGCCTGGAAACTGTCCGGCAGGTCGTCAGTGCCGAATGCCCGCCGTGGCTGACCCCGGACACCCTCCGCGCCGGCCAACTGTGCACGGCACAAGGAAGCCCTGTCGAGACCGAAGCGATCGGCGACCGCATCGTGTTCATGCTCCAGCTGCCGCCCGCGTCGCTGCAACTGCTGCGCCTGGTTCCCCATTCGAATCCCCCTCCCCGCGCGCCGGACATGACGTTTGACGGCGAGTGCCTGGAGGCGCCGCTTTTCAAGCTCACCTTCGATCGAAAGACCGGCGATATCGCACAGATCGTCGACAAGCGCCGCAACCTTCCCCTGATGGCGCAGCCGAGCTATTGCCTCCGTGTTCTGCAGGAACACGCCGTGGCCACGTCGTGGGTCGAGGTGCTGACGGGCGAGGAGACGCCCCTGGAATTGGTCGCGCCGCCGTGCCTGGTCGAGCACAACCGTTTCCTGGCGCGGATCGAGACGACGAGCAGGAGCGCCTATTCCCAGTTCACGCGCGAGGTCACCCTCTACCGAGACATCGCACGCATCGATTTCAGGATCCGCGTCGACTGGCACGAGGGCAACAGCTTCCTGAAGGTCGGCTTCTCCCCGCGGCTCGCCGGGCCGATCGTCACGGCCGCGATCGCCCATGGCCGCGTTTGCATCGCGGATGCCGCGCGCGAGTTCTGCATGCATGACTGGGTGGACCTCAACGACGGGCAGCGGGGCATGGCCCTTCTGAACGACGGCGCCTATGGCTGCAACTACGATCAGGGCGAACTCGGGATTTCCGTGCTGCGCACGGTGCGCGACATGGATCCCGGCATGGCGCAGGGCGCGCACGAACTCCGCCTGGCGCTGGTCCCCTACGAGGGCCCGCTGAACCCCAGCCTGGTGCGCCGCGAAACGGCGGGATTCCTGGGCGGCCTGATGGCCGGTTTCGAGAGCGGACACCCCGGCGCGATCAAGTCGTGGGGGCGCATCAACAATTCGACCCCCCTGGACGACGACCACCGTTTTCTCGCGGTGGACCAGCCGAACATCGAGATTTGCGCGTTCAAGATGCCCGAGGAGGATTGGACGCCCGACACGTTCGTGATCCGCATGCGCGAGACCGACGGCCGCCCGACGGCTTGCGTCCTGACCGTGCCGCTGGAACCGGCCGCTGTCGTGGCGGCCGACCATCTGGAGCGCGCCCTCGACCGGATGATCCCCTTCGAGGGCACACGCATCCCGCTGGCGTTCAATGCCAGTGAAATCCGGACGATCCTGGTCCGCCTGGCCTGAACGCAACGACGACAACGCCCCGTCTTCGCGCATCGCCGGGCATGCGCCGCACCCACACCAAAAAGGCGGTCATCAGCGCCAGCAGGAGGAGGGTCGCCAGCACGATCCCTGCAGGCGCGATCGCGTCCATGAATAATTGGATGAGAAGCCATGTGACCGCCGCGGTCAGGCAGCCATACAACACCATCAGCACGGCTTCTTTGTCGCCTGTTGTCTTCTTAAGGCCCACCAGCGATACCCCTGAGTAACACGGGAAGACCCAGTTGAGCGGCGGCGGCCCGGAGGGCGTCGTCATTCGTCTGCAACGGGCATTGCAGGCGATCAGCCAGCTCCAGATAGGCCGCATCATAGGCGGAGAGCGAGAACCGCGCGGCCAGGAGCAGGACTCGCCGCCGTGGCAAATTTCCGTGATGGTCGTGGAAATCGATCGGCATGGCACCGATCAGTTCCATCCCCTCCAGCGCCTGCGCCTCGCCGATCCGTCCGCGACGCATGGCCATCGCCAGTAGGTTGCACATCTCATAGTGCCAGAGTTCCGGAGCGGCGAGCGCTACCTGCCCAGCGAAGGCCGCCTTCAGCAAACGTTCAGCTTCGTCGGAGTGCTCGTCGGGCAACATCCAGGCGCCGGCATAGGAGGCATCCACCACCACGGTTTTCATCGGCGCCCTTTCTCGACAAGCGCCTTGAGCGATTCGGGCCCCGTCTTGGCGTGAGACCTGATGGCGCGGAGCCTCGTCAGGACCGTGCGAGGATCCTGACGCGCGCGGTTGGCCTGCTCCAGGGCGTCGGGCGCGCACAGCATGGCGACACCGGTTCC
>JAVEYE010000252.1:0-5782 GCA_034003665.1 Rhodospirillales bacterium
GTCAAGCGCTACGAGGAGCACGCGGTCCGGGCGTCCAGCCTGCGCGCGCGGATCGCCCACGCGGTGTCGTGCACGCTGAAGGAATGCGACCTCGGCCGCGACGAGGTGGCTGCCAGGATGAGCGAAGGGCTGGGCGAGGACGTCAGCAAAAACATGCTCGACGCCTACGCCAGCGAGGCGCGCGAGCAATCGTCGGTCCCGTTCCTCAGGATGTTGGCGCTTGTGCACGTCACCGGCGACATGAGGCTGCTGCAGATGGCCGCCGAGCTGTTCGAGCACTCGGTGGTTGAAGACCGATACCTGCCTTGGGTCGAGGTGGGGCAACTGGCCGACAAGAAGGACAACGTCGAGCGCGCCTTCGAGGCGGCCCGGCGGAACGCCCGGCGCGGGGGAAAATCATGAAGGAATGGTACACGCCAGCCCAACTGGCGGAGCTCGGCTTGGCCGGAATGCCGACCGGTCGCACGGCGGTGGCGGACAAGGCTCGCCGCGACGAGTGGATTTCCCGCCGCGACCTGGCCGGGGCGCCGCTGGCGCGCCGTGCGAAAGGCAAGGGCGGCGGCTGGGAGTACCACTACACGGTGCTGCCGCAGGCAGCTGTCGACGATCTTCTGCACCGCGCGGCCCGCGCGTCGGCCGCCGAGCCGCCGGCCCAGCCGCCTGCCGCCGGACGTGAGAGCGCGGCGTTATGGTCGCTCTATGAATCGCTGCCGGGGTCGGCCAAGGACGAAGGCAAATTCAAGGCGCGGGTGCTTGCCGAGATCGAGGCGAAGCTCCGGACCGGCACGCCGAAGAACGAGGCGGTGCATGACGTCGTCGACCGTTGGCGCATGGACGGGCGGGAGCGGATCAGCGCGAGCGCTGTCTACGGCTGGTATAAGCAGGTGGCAGGGCTGCCGCGCCAGGACTGGGAGGCCGCGCTGGCGCCGCGCTACCTCGGGCGCACGGCGACGGCGGAATGCCATCCGGCGGCCTATGAGTTCTTCAAGGGCGACTTCCTGCGGGCTTCGAAGCCCACCGCCGAGAGCTGCCGAGAGCGCCTCGACAGGGTCGTCAAGAAGGAAGGATGGCGCCCGATCCCGCAGACCCGCACGCTGGTCAGGCGGATCCATCGCGAGATCGACCGGCGCGTCATCGTGCTGCTCCGCGAGGGGCCGGACGCGGTGCGCAAGCTGTGGCCGCCGCTGGAGCGCGATCGCACATGCTTCCACGCGCTAGAGGCTATCTGCGCCGACGGCCACGAATGGGACGTGCGGTGCCGGTGGCCGGACGGCTACGAGGGGCGGCCGAAAACGGTGTTTTTCTCCGACCTCTTCTCCAACAAGCTGCTGTCCAACCGCACCGGCAAGACCGAGAACTCTGACATCATCCGGTTGGCCTACGGCGACATCATCGAGCGGTTCGGCTGCGCCGACTATGCCTATCTCGACAACGGCCGCGGCTTCGCCGGCAAGTGGATGACCGGGCAGAGCGAGTTCCGGTTCAGGGGCAAGGTGACGGCCGAGGAGCAAACGGGAATCTTCGTCACCTTCGGCACCGAGGTCCATTTTGCGATCCCCCGGCGCGGCCAGTCGAAGCCGATCGAGCGGACGTTCCGCGACCTGGCCGACCGGGTCAGCAAGCGCCCGGAGTTCGAGGGCGCCTACACCGGCAACAACCCTATGAACAAGCCTTCGAACTACGGCACGAAGACGGTGCCGATCGAGCTGTTCCTGTCGATCCTTGAGGAGGAGGTCCGCGCCCACAACGCGCGGCCGAACCGCCGCACGCAGGTCTGCGCCGGCGTCAGGTCGTTCGACCAGGCCTTCGATGAGAGCTACGCCGAGGCCTCGGCCCAGGGGCTGATTCGTCAGGCCTCGGAGTCGCAGCGGCGGCTGTGGATGCTGCCGGCCGAAAAGGTCACCACGGATCCGAAATCCGGCTTCCTCAAGCTCTACGGCAACCGCTTCTGGGCGGAGTTCCTGATCCAGTTCGCCGGCGAGCCGCTGATCGCCCGATTCGACCCGCAGCACGTCCAGGCCGGCGCCCACGTATACCGGACGAACAACGTCTACGTCGGCTTCGCCCAGTGCCTGGAGGCCGTCGGGTTCAACGACACCAACGCGGCCAGGGAGCAGGAGCGCAACACCCGCCGGCTGGCCAAGCTTGCCAAGGAGACGGCAGCGCTCGAGGTGACGATGTCGCCCGAGGACGTCGGCCGCGCGCTGGAGCGCGTGCGCGCCGGGGAGGAGGCGGAGCGCCCCGCGACGGCCGGCAACGTCATCCGGCCGGCCTTCGAGTTGACGCGCGCGGCGACGCCGCCCCGCGACGACGACGGCGAGGCCGACGTGTTCATGGTGGATTTCATGAAGGGCGTGGCCAAGGTGGCCGCCAACAACTGAGGGCGCGGGCCCCTGCAAGGCTCCCCGCGCCCCCGATCGTCAACCGTAGAGGAGGCATCCTAGCATGAACGTCATCGTCAGCGAAGAGTACACGCCGGAGCGCCAGGAAGAGGTGCGCGCCGAGGTCCGGCGGATCATGGAGGTCGAGGGCCTGAGCCAGGCCGACGTCGCCCGCGAGTCCGGAGTCAAATACGGCACCTTCACCGGCTGGCTGGCCGGAACATACGACGGCCGCAACGACCTGAAGGCCGCCGAGATCGACAAGTGGCTGCGGGCGCGCAGGGAGAAGGCGGCGGTGGCCGCCGTGTTGCCCGAGCCGCCGGCGTTCCAGGCGACCGCGACGGCCCAGGAGATCGTCGGCGTCCTGCAGTGGTGCAAGACGGCGCAGGACTTCGGCGTCGTCGTCGGCGTTCCCGGCATCGGCAAGACCAAGACGTTTGAGTACTTCCGCGAGGTCACCCCGCATGTGTGGATGGCCACCCTCGAGCCGTCGGTCCGTGGCGTGCATCAGGTTCTCACCCGCCTCTGCCACGTGATGAAGATCGCCGAGCGGCGGCCGACCATGCTGTCGACGGCAATCAGCGATTTCGTCAAGGGCAAGGGGGGCCTGATCATCGTCGACGAGGCGCACCAGGCCACCATCGAGGCGCTCGACCAGCTGCGGGCCTTCGCCGATCCGGACGTCGGCGGCACCGGGGTGGTGGTGGGCGGCAACCATGCCCTGCTGTCGCGTTTGAAGAGCGGCGGCCCGGCGAACGCCCAGCTTACCAGCCGCGTCGGCATGCGCCGCGTCCTGAACAAGCCCCGCCCCAACGACATCGCCGCCATCATCGCCGCCTGGAAGGTCGAGGATCCCGAGATCGTGAAGTACCTCGGCGTCATCGGCCGCAAGCCGGGCGCCCTGCGCTGCATCACCAAGACGATGCGACTGGCCGTCCTGCAGGCGCGGGGCGGGGACCAGCCGCTGTCGATCGACCACGTTCGGCGCGCCTGGACCCAGCTCTCCGATTCCTCAGAGCCGTCGGCGGAGTAGGAGGCGGCCATGCCGATGATCGGAACGAGGACCGACGGCCGGGAGGTGGCGTTCTACCTGCCGGACGAATGGTGGATGCGCCGCGGCGACGTGTGTCTGTACGCCGACCTGCAGAACCTGTGCTTGGTGACGCGCGGCGACCCGAAATACTGGCCGGTGCCCGCCTACGAGTGGCCGCCGCGCGACCGGCCGCCGGAACGGGCCAAGCTGTCGATCGCCGACGCCGAGGCCATCGCCAGGGCCCACAACCGCCACACCTTCGGCGTCAGCGAGGAGGAGGCGCGGCGGATCGTCGCCTCTTCCATGCGCGCCGCCAACCGCCTGGAGAAGAGGAGGGCCGCGGCATGCTGAGCGAGAGCATCAGGAATCTGAGGGCCACGCTGCGCTCCACCTATGTGGAGGGCCGCTTGACCCGCCAGACGCTCGAACTGGCGTTGGAGCGCCTGGCCGCCCTGGCCGACCAGGCGGAGGCGCTGGAGGGGTCGGCGATCGCGCCGGCCGCCCTGCTCAACGACGCCAACACGCCGTCCAACGTCGTGCGCCTGGCCCGCAAGCTGGACCGCGCCGGCGTCACGGTCGGCCTGCCGGAGGGAGGCGCGGCATGAACGAGATCGCCCAGCCCAAGGTGCCCAGCATCGACCTCGTGCAGAGGGTCACCGCGCAGGTGTTCGAAATCCCGGCGCACGAGATGAAGAGCGCCAGGCGCATGCGCCGCTTCGCCCGGCCGCGCCAGGTGGCGATGTTCCTGGCCCGCGAGCTGACGCCGAAATCGCTGCCGGAAATCGGCCGGGCCTTCGGCGGCCGCGACCACACCACCGTCATGCACGCCATCGAGACGGTCGGCGAACTGCTGGCGCGCGACCCCGACCTTCGGCGCCTGGTCGACCGGGTCCGCTCCTACGTCCCGACCGCGCCCGACGACGCGGTCGATTATGAAAGGCTGCTGGCGGAACGCGACGCCGAGATCGCCGATCTCAGGGCGAGGATCGCCGGCCGCGCCGACCAGGTCTCCGATCTGCAGGCGAAGCTCCTCGCCAAGCGGGCCGAAGTCGTCGAGCTCCAGAACCGGGTTGCGGCGCTGGAGCGAAGGCAGCGCCGCTGCCTCAAGTGCCACCGCCCGATCGACGGCGACTACCCGGGCCTCTGCGAAAGCTGCCGGGGAACCAACAGGGGCGTCTCCCCCATGGCCGAAGGAGTCGTCGGATGAGGCGCCGCCGCATCGTCCGCGCCCGCAACAACGTCCGCCACGCCATCGACATGGCGATCGCCGCGCTCTACGCGGCCTGGGCGGCACTCAACCCCAACACCTGGAGGAACCGATGAGGACGAAGACCAAGGCCCTGACCATCCCGGCGCCGCAGAGCCGCGACGAGTGCTCGGCGGCGATCGCCCGCCTCGGCACGCTGCAGCGCGAGCGCCAGCGGATCGAGGCCGACATGAACGACCGCCTGGCCGAGATCAAGGATGCGTGCGAGGGCCGGGCCAAGCCGATCGGAGACGAGATCGGCGCGCTCGCCCGGGCCATCCAGGCGTTCTGCGAGGCCAACCGCGCCTCCCTGGCGGGGGAAAAAGTGAAGTACCACCGCTTCGCCGCCGGCGCGATCAACTGGCGCCGCCGGCCGCCCAAGGTGACCGTCCGCGGCGCCGCCACGGTGATCGCAGCGTTGAGGCGCCTGGGCCTCGACCGCTTCATCCGCGTCAAGGAGGAGGTCAACAAGGAGGCGATGCTGGCCGAGCCCGAGGTGGCGTCCGGCGTCGCCGGCGTCTCCATCGGCTCGGAGGGCGAGGACTTCGTCATCACGCCGAACGAGACCGAGCTGGATGAGGTGGCGTCATGAGCGCGCCCTTCGGGTTGACGATCAGGACCGCCTCCAAGCCCGAGCCCCTGACGCCCACGCAGCGGGACTGCCTCGGCGTGATCGCGGAGTACTGGGCGGATTTCGGCCGGGCGCCGACCTTCCGCGAACTGAAGGAGGAGATGAACTATGCGTCGCTGTACAGCGTCGCCCGCCTGGTCGGCATACTCACCGACAAGGGATACCTCCGGCAGCGCCGGCGCAACGCCAAGCATGCCCTGATACCGGCGGTCGACGTCGTTCTGCCGCCCGAAGGCCCGGTCGAGATGACGCCGGCCGGCGAGGCCTTCCTGGCCGAGAGCGCCGCGTGATGGGCGCCCCCAAGCCCTGCCTTGGCTATCCCAGCCGCACCGCCGCCGTGCTGGCGCTGCGCGGCCAGGGGCTCGACGACGTCGAGATCGCCCAACGCATCGGCATCCGCCGCGAAACGGTGGGAGCGCTGGCATGCTCGGCCGAGGGACGGCAACGGCGACCGGCCGAGGCCAACGGCCGCACCGTGGTGTTTCCCGTCG
>JAVEYE010000253.1:0-5775 GCA_034003665.1 Rhodospirillales bacterium
CCCACGATCAGCTTCTAGCCGCCCGCCTGGAGGAGCCGATCTTTGCCGAACTGGTGGAGCGCGAGGAGTTCATCGTCACGGTGGCCGCCGACGGCTTGGGCAAGCGCACTTCGGCCTACGAATACCGGATTTCTGGACGCGGCGGCAAAGGCGTTACGGCCATGGACCTGCAGCGCGGCCAGGAAAGGACCACCGTCGTCAACGTATTCCCGGTGCGCGACAGCGATCAACTGGTCCTGGTCGCAGAGGGTGGCCAGATCATTCGTGTGCCGGTCAACGGCATCAGCGTGGTCGGCAGAGCCAGCCGCGGGGTCAACGTGTTCAACGTGGGCGAGGGCGACCGAGTGGTCTCCGTCACCCGGCTCCGCGACGAAGGCGCCGGCATCGAGGATGACGAAACGTCGCCCGCCGAGGACGACGAGAACATAGCCGGTGCTGAAACGGAGAGCGGCAAGACCGGTGACGAACCGGAGGAAACGCCACAACCATGAGCGAACCGCGCATCGGGGTCTACCCCGGCACTTTTGATCCCATTACGAACGGCCATCTCGACATCATCTCGCGTGCGACCCGCGTGGTCGGTCGGCTCGTCATCGGCGTGGCCGAGAATGCCGGAAAGGGGCCCTTGTTCACCATTGAGGAGCGGGTGGCAATGGTCGAAGCCGAGGTGGCGGCGATGACCAACGGCGACGGCTCGCGCATTGAGGTCAGGCCCTTCGGGACGCTGCTGATGAATTTCGTCATCGGTCAGGGCGCCACCTTGATCATTCGGGGCCTGCGCGCCGTGTCGGACTTCGAGTTCGAATTCCAAATGGCCGGCATGAACCGCCGCATGAACCCGATGATCGAGACGGTTTTCTTGATGGCCTCCGACCGTCATCAGTTGATCGCCTCGCGTTTGGTCAAAGAGATCGCCGAATTGGGCGGCGACGTCGGCCAGTTCGTGTCCCCGCGGGTCAGGCAGAAGCTGGCCGAGAAGCTGGGCGCGGGCGGTTGACGGAGGGCGCGAAAAGAATTGACCGGCCGGGACGGGATTTCTATGTTCCGGCCGACCCAATGTCCAAGGGCGCGTAGCTCAGGTGGTAGAGCATCTGACTTTTAATCAGAGGGTCACAGGTTCGAGTCCTGTCGCGCCTACCAAAACAAAATCAAGGGGTTAGGCTTTTTTGGGCCTAACCCTTTTTTCGTTTCACCAGCCAACAGGACCTGTTTTTCGTCGTAGGTTGGTCGCGGCGGGCGTGCCCTTGTCAGCGTTGAACGCACGACCTCGCCTGATGGCGGCTTTGTTTTGCGCCGCGCGACATCTATCATTGCAGCGGTCAGTGAGTCGCGGTTTGCCGGAAGACCGGCCGGCCCAGCCAGGAGTGAGACCATCATGGAGGCCACCGAAATCATCGTCGCGCTGGGACCGCACCGGTATCGCACCATTCGGCGCTGGGGAAACCTGCCGGAGGGCTCGAAGCTCAGGGAAATGAGCAAGCTGGCAGTCGACTCTCAGGGTGACGTCTACGTTTATCAGCGGACCGACCCGCCGGTGGTCGTTTTCGACCGCGAAGGCCGATACGCTCGGTCTTTCGGGAAAGGACTTGTCGCCGATCCCCACGGCATTTTTATCAGCCCCGACGACCGCGTCTGGCTGGTCGACCGCGGCGGCCATCAGGTGTTGATCTGCGATCGTTTGGGCAATCTGCTGTTCACGGTTGGAGAGCGCCACCATGCAAACTTTCAGGCGCCCTTCAATCATCCCGCCGATGTTGCCGTAGCCGCGAACGGCGACTTCTATGTCGCCGACGGATACGGCAATTCGATGGTGCATTGGTTCGGTCCGGAGGGGGAGTTGCGAAAGAGTTGGGGCCGACCCGGCCAAGGGCCCGGGCAGTTCGTCACGCCGCACGGCATCGGTGTGCTTATCGACGGCCGGGTGATCGTCGGCGATCGCGAGAACAATCGCATCCAGGTGTTCAGTCCCGAAGGCGACTACCTGACCGAGTGGCACGATCTCTACAAGCCGATGGACATCTATGTCGATCCCCGGGGGCTGATCTACGTTTCCGATCAGGTTCCCCGCCTGACCATGCTGACGGCCGAGGGCGAGGTGGTTGGGCGTTGCATGGCGACACCGAAAGAAGGACACGGGGTTCGCGGCGACCCACAGGGCAACTTCTATATCGCCGAAACGGTTTACGATTACGTCATCAAGCTCGAGCGTCTTGCCTGACGGTTCCGCCGAGGACACAGCGATTCCATTCCCCAGGTCCAATCAGACGCTTCCAGGTTCAAGAGCTGTCGCGTCCATGAAATCAGAGTCAGGCACCCTTCTGGGGGGCGTGGACAGCCTGCGTCGAAGGTTGCGCCGACGTCACGTTGAAATACCGCATCCTTTGGGCTGAAAACGATATTTTGCAGGGAAATGCCGGCCGTCGGGTCCCGCATCGAGAGGATGCCTTGCGGCCCCTGGATTGCTTCGATCTCTTCTGTGGTTCGTCGGGCAGCACCGGTTAGGCGGCCGGGATATTCGATCAACAGATATATTCGACCACCGCCATCAAGCTTGCCGGCAGACTTCGAATTCCGCTTCACGACACTACAGGTGGCTTGTGTCTCTCGTCGGCTTGCCATCAAGTCCCCCTTGCCTCATTTCTGGAAAGCCAGCCACAAATACAACGTAAGAACGTCCCTGCTTCTCTCCGAATCAGCAATCCGAGAGATAAGTCCCAACGTTACTACTTCAACCTGTTTAGCCCGATGTCTGCTGCTATGCGTTCATCGGCCGTGTTTTCGAACCGTGATTTTTCCCTATTGGATCCTTATCTTCCTACGCGATATGCCACAAAGAAATTCGCGAAATGTGGTATACTTTTTCTCAGTGAGAAACGCGGAAAACAGCAGCGGCGGAGGCGGCGTGATATGGCGTGCAAAGCACGCGATGTGCCGCCGACGTGCCGGGGTGCGTGCCGCCGATCGGTCATAGGGTGCTCCGGCGAACGGGGAGGTGTCGTCATGACGAGTTATCGGATCACCTTCTATCGACATTTGATGAACAGGTCCGGCTATCCCTTTAAATCAAGCCTGTCGACGGTCCGGGTATCCGGGCCCGATCGCAGCCGAGCCTTTTCCGAGGCGGCGCGACGCTTCGAATACGACTGGTCACTCTACGAATGGTCGAATTTGGCGGACGAGTTCGAGATCGTCGAAGAGGCGGCGAAACGCCCGGACGCCAGTGCCTGATGCCGAGCTGGGCATGGCCCGGGCGTACCGGACGGGCCTGCCCCTTCGCTTGCGACCGGCGGTAGATCCATCCTTTTTCCCGGAAAAGTGGAATACTCTTTTTCGCTGACCGGCGATACGTCCACGCCGACGGCGACGGCGTGGCCGTTGCGCCGCGATGAAGAAAATGCGTAACAAACTGTTGCAGCCGGGAAAGCCGATACACTCCGTTACAACTCCTTCCTTCAAAATGTCCAACGTCGGTGCATAATCCGGCAGACGCAGGACAAGAGCAGGGTGAACCCTGGCGCGCAAAGACGGAGGAAATGGGTGAAGGATTCGCGGGCATCGGCGTCTTTGGGCCAATCCGCCGGGAAGAGGATTTGCCGTGCCGGCGGCGTCAGCCGCATGTGCCGCGTGGCCGTCGTTTCCCTTGTAGGCATCGTCGGTGCCGCCTGCCAGACGCCAGGAATCGACCCCAGGCCACCCGTGGTTTTACCTGTCGGCTTTTCGGCGAGCGGGACGGAGACGTTGCCGGACAAATGGTGGCGATCCTTCGACGATCCGGTACTCGATGATCTGGTCGAAGCGGCTTTGGCCGGCAATCTTTCCATCCGCAGCGCCTGGGAGCGTCGGATCCAGGCCGAGGCGGCCGCCCGCAAGGCGGGCGCCGATCTGATGCCCAGCCTCGATGGCGACGTTGGCCTTTCGGGAACCCGCAAGAAGACGCAGAACGCCGTCGATCATCGGGTCGTCAGTTCGACCAGCGACCTGTCGCTGGGCCTGAGCGTCGGCTACGAGGTCGATCTGTGGGGCGGAATTGCCTCGGCCCGCGATGCCGCTCGCTTGGACGCAGACGCCAGCGTCGAAGATTTGAAAACCGTGGCGATCACGCTCTCCTCGGACGTTGCCAGCACCTGGTATCAGTTGATCGAGAAGAACGGGCAGATCGACCTGCTGGCCCGGCAGTTGGACACCGACGAACGGATCCTCGAAATCGTTACGCTGAAGTTCCGTCGGGGTCAGGTCATGGCCAGCGATGTCCTCCAGCAGCGCCAACAGGTCGAGTCCAAGCGGGGGGACCTTGCCCTGGCCGAGGCCCAGGCCAAGGTCCTCGAGCACAAAGTGGCGATCCTGCTCGGCCAAGCGCCGAACAGCCCTGAAATACCGCAGGTCAACGCCTTGGTCACCCTGCGGGCGTTGCCGGAGACGGGGCTTCCGGCCGATCTTGTGCAACGGCGGCCGGATTTGCGGAGAGCCTATTTCGCGGTACGGGCGGCAGATCGCCGGACCGCCGCGGCCATTGCCGACCGCTTCCCGAGCCTGACGCTGACGGCAAGGGTGGAGACGTCGGGCGAATACGTTCGCGACCTGTTTTCCAACTGGCTTGGCTCTCTGGCGGCCGGTCTGGTTGCGCCCCTGTTCGACGCCGGCCGGCGGGCCGCCGAGGTCGAGCGGACCCGCGCTGCCACCTTCGCGGCCCTCAACGACTACGGCACGGCGGTTCTCGAAGCGTTGGGCGAAGTCGAGGACGCACTCATCCAGGAAGACAGGCAGCGCCGCTATTTGGCCAGTCTGGAAAGCCAGATGGAGTTGGCGGACCAGGCGTTCCAACGCATTCGAGACACGTATATCGGCGGGGCATCCGATTACATCGAGGTTCTCAATGCCCTGCTGATCAGCCAGGCCCTCGAGCGTACCTACCTGCAGGCCCAGCGAACCTTGATAGACTATCGGATCGATCTGTGCCGCGCCCTTGGCGGAGGGTGGGAGATGCTTCCGCCTGACCGCAAAGGGATCGCGGCCGAGGCCGCCCCCATCGATGTGCAACCGGCCGCCACGCAAGGGCAAGAAGGATAGCCTATATGTCCCTGGAAACCGTGCCCAATCACGCCGATCAGCGGATCGCCGAGGTCCGGCCGCAACCCAACGGGGCGCGCCGCCTGATGGCGACGACTCTCAAAGTGGCACTGCCGATCGCCATCTTGCTCGGTGGCGGTGGCCTAGCCCTAGGCTTGCTTGAAACAGGGCCAAGAGCCGAACGACAGGTGCCGGCTCGCCAAGCCAAACTCGTCGAAGTGACGCCGGCGCGGGTCGCCCGCACGGTGGTGACAATTCACGCCATGGGTTCGGTCACGGCCGACCGCCGGGTCGAGTTGCGTCCCCAGGTCGGCGGCCGGATCGCCTGGGTGAGCGACGAATTCATTCCAGGGGGCGTCCTGGGTGCGGGCGATCCGTTGCTCAGGATCGACGCCAAGGATTTCGAACTGGTCGTACGGCAACGGAGCGCCGCCCTGGCCACTGCCGAGAGCAACCTGAAGATTGAGCGCGGCCAGCAGTCGGTTGCGCAACGCGAGTATGAACTGCTGGGCGAAACAATTCGGCCCGAGGACCGCGAGTTGGTGTTGCGCCAGCCGCAATTGGCAAGCGTTCAGGCGGCTGTCGATACGGCGAAAGCGGCCCTCGAGCAAGCCAAGTTGGATCTTGCGCGGACCAGCGTGACCACGCCGTTCAACGCAATCATTCAGTCGCGCGATGTCAACGTCGGCACGCAGGTTTCGACGACGA
>JAVEYE010000254.1:0-5764 GCA_034003665.1 Rhodospirillales bacterium
TCCGGCGCTGGCCAAGATGCCGGACATCAAGACCGCCAACAAGGTGGTCGAACTGGTGCTCAAGAACGCCTCGATCGCGGTGACCGGCATCTGGCAGGCCGACGACGACGGCGTGATCAACCCGGCCGCCATCAAGCTGGTGCCCGGCGCCATCATCCCGAAGGCGGTGGGGTCGTCGGGGTTGACGCCGCTCGAGGCGCCGGGACGTTTCGACGTGTCGCAACTGGTCCTCGACCAGTTGCGGGCCCGCATCCGCTCGGCCTTGCTGGTTGACCGGCTGGGTCCGGTCGATGCCCCCAAGATGACCGCCACCGAGGTGCTCGAGCGGGCCGCCGAGATGGCCCGCGTGCTGGGCGCCACCTATGGCCGCCTGCAATCCGAACTGCTGACGCCCCTGGTGCAGCGGGGCCTGGGCATATTGGCCCGGCGCGGCGAGGTGGCGGACCTTCGCATCGACGGCCGCGTGGTCGACCTCGGCTACCGATCGCCGCTGGCCCGCCACCAGGCCCACCAGGACGCCCGCAACACCCTGATGTGGCTCGAGGCGGTCCGCGCCCTGGGGCCGGAGGCGCTGCCGGCCGTCGACCGGCCGAAGACGGCGCGCTGGCTGGCCCGCGCCTTCGGGGTGCCGGCCGAACTGCTGCGGCCCGAGGGCGAGGGGGCGACCGAAGCCGCCGACATCCTCGGCCGGCTCGGCGACGTTCTGGCCGAGGGAGGCGCCGATGTCGCGGAGTGATCCCGGCTGGGCCTGGTTCGAAGCCGCCCCCGGCGGCGGCGAAGCGGCCGACCTCGACCTGGCGGCGGCGTTCGCCCGCTGCTTTCGGGGCGAGGACGGCGGCCGGGTAATCGGCCATTTGAGGGCGATCACCCTGGGCCGGGCGTTCGGTCCCGCCGCCTCGGACGCCCAGCTCCGCCACGCCGAGGGCCAGCGCCAGCTGGTCGCCTACGTCAACGCCCTGATCGAGCGGGGCCGCCAGGAAGGACATCCCCGATGAGCCAACCCATGAACGACATCCCGACCGACGCCACCGAAACGCCCGGGGGGGCCGACGCTCCGGCCGAGGCCCGCCCGGCCAAGCCCGACGCCGTTCCCGACAAGTTCTGGGACGAGGCGGCCGGCGCGGTGCGGGTGGAGGCCCTGGCCAAATCCTACGGCGAGCTCGAGCGCAAACTGGGCGGCCTGGCCGGGCGCGGCGTTCCCGAGAGCGCCGAGGCCTACGAGATCGACCCCGGCGACGGGCCGATCGGCCCCGACGCCCAGGTGAACGCCAGGCTCCAAGAGGCCGGCTTCACCCAGGACCAGGCCCGGCTGGTTTACGAGCTGGCCAACCAGTACCTGCCGGGCCTGGTCGGCGAGATGGCCGGCGCGTTCGAGGCGCGCAACCAGGTCGACCGCCTCGAACGCCATTACGGCGGTCCCGAGCGCTGGCGCGAAACGGCCCGCCAGCTTGCCACCTGGGGCCGCGACAAGCTGCCGGCCGAGGTGTTCGAGGCGCTGTCCTGCACCTACGAGGGCGTGCTGGCGCTGGAGCGCATGATGGACAGCGGCGAGCCCCCGCTGGGGGCGGCCGGCGAATCCGCCGTCCCCGGCCTTTCGGAGGGCGACCTTCGAGCGATGATGCGCGACCCGCGCTACTGGCGGGAGCGCGACCCGGCGGTCGTCGCCAAGGTCCGCGACGGCTTCAGGCGGCTGTTCCCCGGGCGGGGTTGACGGCCTCTTGGGTTTTCGCATTCCGATTTCATCTTGCACGGACAACCGCCGGGCCGCGATGCGGCCGGCGGCCCGGCGGAGCCATCGCGCGCACCCCCGGCGGCGACGCCGCAACCGGCGGGCCGGCGCGCCTTTCAGCCAATCATAGGGATAAGGAGACCGATGCATGTCGACGACGGTCGATGAATCGTTCGTCCGGCATTTCCAGGCCGAGGTCCACCTGCAGTACCAGCAGATGGGATCGAAGCTGCGCAACACGGTGCGGACCAAGGACGGCATCGTCGGCGCCACCACCACCTTTCAGAAGGTGGGCAAGGGTACGGCGAGCACCAAGGCGCGGCACGGCAAGGTGCCGGTCATGAACGTCGATCACACGCCGGTGGAATGCCAGCTGTTCGACTATTACGCCGGCGACTGGGTGGACAAGCTGGACGAGCTCAAGACCAACATCAACGAGCAGCAGGTGGTCGCCAAGGCGGGCGCCTATGCGCTCGGCCGCAAGACCGACGAGATGATCATCGCCAAGCTCGACGCCGGCACCAACGTCGCCGGCGGCGACACCGACGGCCTGACCAGGGCCAAGGTGCTGGCCGCCTTCGAGATCCTGGGCGAGGCCGACGTGCCGGACGACGGCGAGCGCTTCGCCATCGTCGGCTGGAAGCAGTGGAGCGACCTGCTCGGCATCGACGAGTTCGCCAACGCCGATTACGTCGGCGACGACCAGCTGCCGTGGAAGGGCACCCAGGCCAAGCGCTGGCTGGGCGCCCTGTGGATCCCCCATTCCGGCCTGACCCGGGACGCCGGCGGGGTGCGCCGCTGCCACTGGTACCACAAGACCGCCGTCGGCCACGCCGTGGCGGCCGAGGTGAAGACCGACATCACCTGGCACGGCGACCGGGCGGCCCACTTCGTCAACAACATGATGAGCCAGGGCGCCTGCCTGATCGATCCGGCCGGCGTCGTCGCCATGCGCTGCCTGGAAAGCTAGGGGAGAACCGTCATGGCCTTTCAATCCAGGAACCTGAGCGTGCTGGCCTACGCCAACGGCTTCACGCTCTGGCATTACACGACGGCGGACGCCGCCGCCGAGGTCGACACCCAGGGCTATTTCGACGCCGCCGCCGACATGCTGCGGGCCGGCGACATGGTGATGGCCAACGTCGCCACCGGCGCCGCGCCGGCGGCCGGGATCTTCCTGGTCAACGCCAGCGGCCCCGGCGCCGTCGACGTCTCCGACCTGACGGCGGTGGGCGCGGCGAACGCCGACTGATCGGGTGCCCCCGCGGGCCTCTCCGGCCCGCGGGGCGTTCGACTCCCGCTGGTTAATCCATAATCAGTTAATAATCCAAAAAACATCAACTTAATCGATTAGCTGTTAATCGTGTCCGGAAAAGGGGGAATGGTGATGGCTCTCGGCGGCATCGCGCTCTGCTCGCGCGCGCTTCTCAAGATCGGCGGCGACACCATCATCTCGTTCGACGAGGGCACGGCCGAGGCCGAGATCGCCGCCAACCTGTATCCGACGGCGCGCGACGCCCTGCTGTCCGTCCATCCGTGGAGCTTCGCCACGGCGCAGGCCCGCCTCGCCCGCCTGACCGCCGAACCGGCGGCCGATTTCGCCTTCGCCTTTCAGCTTCCGGCCGACCTGTTGCGCGCCGTCTCGGCCGGCGGCCCGGACCGCGGGCGCGGGCTTTGCTTTCGCGTCGCCGAACGCCGCCTGCACGCCGACGCGCCCGAGGTGGTGCTGACCTACGTCTTCCGGCCCGACGAGGCGGACTTCCCGCCGTTCTTCGACCAGGCGCTGATCGCCCGCCTGGCCGCCGAGTTCTGCATCCCGCTGACCGGCAGCACCAGCCGTGCCGAGAGGCTGGAAAGGCTGGCCGAAATGGAACTGCGCCGCGCCAGGCTGATCGACGCCCAGCAGGACACGCCGAACGCGCTCGACGACTTCACGCTGATCGAGGCGAGGCGGTGATGCCCAACCTGCGGACCCTGAAGACCAGCTTCACCGGCGGCGAGCTGTCGCCCGTGCTGCTCGGGCGCGGCGACCTCGCCGCCTATGCCAACGGGGCGGCCCGGCTGCGCAACGTCTTCATCCATCCGACCGGGGGCGTGTCGCGGCGGCCGGGCCTGCGCCACGTCGAGACGGCGCCGGGCGACGGCCGGCTGGTTGCCTTCGAGTTCAATACCGAGCAGGTCCACCTGCTGGTCTTCACCGAGGGCCGCGTCGACGTCTATCCCGACCCCGCCGGGGGCGGCCATTGCCACCTCGACACCCCGTGGACGGCGGCCCAGATCGGCCGGATCGCCTGGACGCAGAGCGCCGACACCTTGCTGGTCCTCCATCCCGACGTGCCGCCCCGGCGAATCACCCGCACGGCGGGCGGCGCGTGGTCCGTCGCCGAGTGGGCCTTCTTCGAGCGGGACGGCAGGATTTTCCAGCCCTATCACAGGTTCGCGCCCGAGGCGGCGACGCTGGCCCCCAGCGCCATCTCGGGCGCCGTCACGCTGAGCGCCTCGGAGGCCGTCTTCGCGCCGGGCCACGCCGGCACCCGCCTTCGCATCGGCGGCCGGGAGGTGGAGATCACCGCCGTCGTCTCAACCACCCAGGCCGAGGCGGCGACGAAGGAGCCGCTGGCCTCGACCGAGCCCACCCGGGAATGGGAGGAGCAGGCCTTCTCGGCGGTGCGCGGCTGGCCGACCTCGGCGACGTTCCACCAGGACCGCCTGGTCATCGGCGGCTCGCGCGATCTGCCGAACCGGCTGTGGCTGTCGAAGTCTGGCGACCTTTTCAACTTCGATCTCGGCGAAGGTCTGGACGACGAGGCCATCGAGTTCGCCATCCTGTCCGATCAGGTCAACGCCGTCCGCGCCGTCTTCTCCGGCCGCCACCTGCAGGTCTTCACCTCGGGGGCCGAATGGATGGTGGCGGGCGACCCGCTGACCCCCGGCAACATCCAGCTCAACCGCCAGACCCGGGTGGGCTCGCCCGTCGACCGCACGGTGCCGCCGCGCGACGTCGACGGGGCGACGCTGTTCGTCTCGCGCGGCCTGGACGACCTGCGCGAATTCGTCTTCGCCGACATCGAGCAGGCCTATCAGGCGGCCGACCTGTCGATGCTGGCCCGCCACGTCGTGAAGGCGCCCCGCGACCAGGATTTCGACAAGGCGCGCCGCCTGCTGCACGTCGTCATGGAGGACGGCACGATGGCCACGGTAACCCTTTATCGGGCCGAGAAGGTGACGGCCTGGACCGTGCAGGAAACCCAGGGCGCCTTCCGCTCGGTGGCGGTGGCGGGCGGCGAGACCTTCGTGCTGGTCGAACGCGGCGGCGCCTTCTTCGTCGAGGCGTTCGACGCCGCGCTGGCCATCGACGCCGGGATGGTCGGCCGGGATGCCGAGCCGCGGGACCGATGGAGCGGCCTGGCCCACCTCGAGGGGCGGACCGTCAAGGTGGTGGCCGACGGCGCCGTGCGGGCCGACGCCGAGGTGACGGGGGGCGCCGTGACCCTCGACGCCCCGGCCCGCGCGGTGCAGGCCGGGCTGGGCTTCGCCCACGTCATCGAGCCGCTGCCGCCGGCCCCGGCCGAGGCGGCCGGCGGCGGCCAGGGCGGCCGCGTCCGCCTGATCGAGGCGACCTTCCGTCTGCTCGATACCGCGGCCCTGCGCCTCGACACCGGGCGCGGCTTCACCGAGGTGCCGTTCCGGCGCTTCGGCCCCGACACCCTGGATTCGCCGCCGCCCGCCTTCACCGGCGACAGGACGGTCAGGGCCTTCGGCTGGCGGCGCGGCGGCACGGCGCCGCTCTGGCGGATCGCCCAGGACACGCCGCTGCCCTTCACCCTGCTGTCGGTCGCCTCGCTGATCGGCGCCGACGTCTGAAAACGGAGGTCACGTCATGGCGGCAGCCGCCCCCATCGCACCGTATCTGTTGACGGCCGCATCGGCCGGGTTGTCCATGCAGCGCGCCCAGGCCCAGGCCCAGGCCGAGGCCGCGAACGCCCAGGCGGGCGCCCAGGCCGACGCCCGGGCCCGGCGGATCGCCGCCGGCCA
>JAVEYE010000255.1:0-5763 GCA_034003665.1 Rhodospirillales bacterium
CACCCACGCCACCGTGGTGCGCATTCTCGAGACCGGCCTGAGGCCGGCGGCGCATCTGACCTGCGTGGCGGCCACCCGTGACGAGGTCGACGCGGTGGCCCGCCATTACTGGGAGGCCGGCATCCGTCACATCGTCGCCCTGCGCGGCGACGCGCCGGACGGCACCGGCGGCTATGTGCCGCACCCCGGAGGCTATGCCTATGCCTGCGACCTGGTGGCCGGGCTCAAACGGGTGGCCGATTTCGAGATCAGCGTCGCCGCCTATCCGGAAGGCCACCCCCAGGCCCCCGACCCCGGCACCGATCTGGACAACCTGAAACGCAAGATCGACGCCGGCGCCTCGCAGGCGATCAGCCAGTACTTCTTCGATCCCGAGGTGTTCTTGAGGTTTGTCGAGCGGGCCCGGGCCATCGGCATCGCGGTGCCGATCGTGCCGGGCATCCTGCCGGTCACCAACTTCGCGCGGGTCAAGGAATTCAGCGCCGCCTGCGGCGCCTCGGTGCCGAAATGGATGGCCGACCTGTTCGAGGGGCTGGACGACGATCCCGAGACCCGCCGGCTGGTCGCCGCCACCGTGGCGGCGGAACAATGCCGCGTCCTGCTGGCCAACGGGGTCCGCCAGTTCCATTTCTATACCCTGAACCGGGCCGATCTTACCTTCGCCATTTGCCACATCCTGGGCGTCCGACCGGCGCCCGCCAGAGGGGATACCGACTGACATGACCGCTTTGCTCGACATCCTCAGGGACCGCGTGCTGCTGTGCGACGGCGGTTTCGGCACACGGGTGCAGGCCGCCGACCTCGACGTCGAGCGCGACTTCTGGGGCAAGGAGAACTGCACCGACATCCTGACCCGCTCGCGCCCCGACCTGGTGCGCGACATCCACACGAGCTACCTGGCGGCGGGGGCCGACCTCGTCATCACCAACACCTTCGGCGGCTCGCCGGTGACGCTGGGCGAGTTCGACCTCGCCGACGAGGCGTTCGGACTGAACAAGGAGGCCGTCTTCCTGGCCCGCGAGGCGGTCGAGCGGTTCGCCGCCGACGGCCGGCCGCGCTTCGTGCTGGGCGACGTCGGGCCCGGCACCAAGCTGCCGAGCCTGGGCCACATCGAATACGACCGGCTGGAGGCGGCGCTGACGGTGCAGTGCGACGGCCTGATCGCCGGCGGCGTCGACGCCATCCTGATTGAGACCTGCCAGGACCCGTTGCAGATCAAGGCGGCGGTCAACGGCGCCAAGGCGGCGCGCGCCAAGGCCGGGGTCGA
This sequence comes from Rhodospirillales bacterium, assembly GCA_034003665.1. Classification (GTDB taxonomy): domain Bacteria; phylum Pseudomonadota; class Alphaproteobacteria; order Rhodospirillales; family Shumkoniaceae; genus Shumkonia. Next base: position 1,268 of record JAVEYE010000255.1, read on the forward strand.
CCTTCCCATCTTCGTGCAGGTGACGGTGGAAACCACCGGAACCCTGCTGGTCGGCGCCGAGATCGCCGCCGCGGCGACGGCCGTGCAGGCGCTCGGCATCGACCTGCTGGGCCTCAACTGCGCGACCGGCCCGCAGGAGATGGCCGAGCACGTCAAGTGGCTGTCCGAGAATTGGCCGGGCCTGATCTCGGTGCAACCCAACGCCGGCCTGCCCGAACTGGTCGACGGCCAGACCCACTATCCGCTGCGGCCCGACGAACTGGCCAAGTGGCAGGAGCGCTTCATCGAGGAGGACGGCGTCAACATCATCGGCGGCTGCTGCGGCACCGACGTCGATCACATCGCCGCGCTTGACGCCATGCTGCGCCGCCGCGCCCCGTCGGGCGCCCACCGGCCGGCCCGCAAGGCGCGCACCGTGCACTGGCTGCCCTCGGTGGCGTCGCTCTATTCGCAGGTGGCGCTCCGCCAGGAGAACGCCTTCTTCTCGATCGGCGAGCGCTGCAACGCCAACGGGTCGAAGCGCTTCCGCCAGTTTCAGGAGGCCGGCGACTGGGACGCCTGCGTCGCCATGGGCCGCGAGCAGGTGGGCGAGGGTTCGCACGCGCTCGATGTCTGCACCGCCTACGTCGGGCGCGACGAGGCGGCCGAGATGGTCGAGGTGGTGACCCGCATGCGCGGTTCCGTCACCGCGCCGCTGGTCATCGATTCGACCGAGCTCAAGGTCCTGGAGGCGGCGCTCAAGCTCTATGGCGGCAAGGCGATCATCAATTCCATCAACTTCGAGGATGGCGAGGAGCCGGCCGCCCAGCGCCTCGCCCTGGCGCGGCGCTTCGGCGCCGCCGTCATCGCGCTGACCATCGACGAGGACGGCATGGCCAAGGATGTGGACAGCAAGGTCCGGGTGGCCAAGCGTCTGCACGACTTCGCCTGCGTGAAGCACGGCCTGCCGGCCTCCGACCTGCTGATCGACCCCTTGACCTTCACCATCTGCACCGGCAACGAGGACGACCGCAGACTCGCCTTGAACACGCTCGACGCCATCGAGCGCATCGCCCACGAACTGCCCGAGTGCCAGATCATCCTCGGCCTTTCCAACGTCTCCTTCGGGCTCAAGGCGGCGGCCCGCCACGTGCTGAATTCCGTGTTCCTCGATCACGCGGTCAGGCGCGGCATGACCGGGGCCATCGTCCACGTTTCGAAGATCCTGCCGCTGCACACCATCCCGGAAGACGAGGTCAGGATCACCGAGGACCTGATCTTCGATAGGCGGCGCGACGGCTACGACCCCTTGCAGGCCTACATGGCGCTGTTCGCCGACCGCCAGGACAAGGTCGCCAGGAAGACCCGGCCGGAAACCGTCGAGGAGCGGCTCAAGCTGCGCATCGTCGAGGGCGACCGCATCGGGCTCGACGACGAACTGGCCGAGGCCATGAAGACCCACGCGCCGCTGGCCATCATCAACGACATCCTGCTGGACGGCATGAAGGTGGTGGGCGAGCTGTTCGGGGCCGGCAAGATGCAGCTTCCGTTCGTCCTGCAGTCGGCCGAGACCATGAAGGCGGCGGTCGCCTACCTGGAGCCCTACATGGAGAAGGTGGAAGGCCAGCAGAAGGGCACCATCGTGCTGGCCACCGTGAAGGGCGACGTCCACGACATCGGCAAGAACCTGGTCGACATCATCCTCACCAACAACGGCTATCGGGTGGTCAACCTCGGCATCAAGCAGCCGATCCAGGCCATCCTGGCGGCGGCGCGCGAGCACAAGGCCGACGCGGTCGGCATGTCGGGCCTGCTGGTCAAATCCACCGTGGTGATGCGCGAGAACCTGGAGGAGATGAGCCGCGAGGGCGTCGACCTGCCGATCCTGCTGGGCGGCGCCGCGCTGACCCGCAAGTACGTCGAGGAGGACTGCGTGGCGGCCTACGCCAGCGGCCGGGTCGCCTATGCGCGCGACGCCTTCGACGGGCTCGACCTGATGGACAAGGTCAAGACCGGGGCGTTTGAGGCCTATGTCGAGGAATCGGTGCGAAAAAGGGCCGGCCGGCCGTCCAACCGCCGCCGGGTCCTCGGCGCCGAGCCGCCGGCGGCGGGCGCCACCCGCCCGGTCGACTACGAGGAAATCCGCCTGCGCCGGGCCGATCTCCACGCCGACGTCGCGGTGCCCCAGCCCCCCTTCTGGGGCCCCAGGGTGCTGGAGAGGGTCGAGGCGCGGGCGCTGCTGCCGTTCCTCAACGAGGTCATGCTGTTTCAGTTCCACTGGGGTTTCAAGAAGCAGGGGCGTACGCGCGAGGAATGGCGCGAGTGGGCGGCCCGCGAGGTCAAGCCCATCCTGGCCCGCCTGCTCGAAACCGTCGAGGCCGAGGAAATTCTCAAGCCGCAGGCCGCCTACGGCTACTGGAAGTGCGCCTCCGAGGGCGATTCCGTCGTGCTGTTCGATGCCGACGGCGAAACGCCGGTGGCCCGCTTCGCCTTCCCGCGCCAGGCCCGGGCCGGAGGCCTCTGCATCGCCGACTTCTTCCGCGACGTCGATTCCGGCGCGCGCGACGTGGTCGGCCTGCAGGTCGTCACCATGGGCTCGCGGGCCAGCGAGGTGGCCCGCCAGTGGTTCGGCGACAACCGCTATCAGGACTACCTCTACCTGCACGGCCTCGGCGTCGAGATGGCCGAGGCGCTCGCCGAATACGTCCACAAGCGCATCCGCGCCGAGCTCGGCTTCGCCGGCGAGGACGACCGCGACATCGACAGGCTCCTCAAGCAGGGCTATCGCGGCTCGCGCTATTCGTTTGGGTATCCGGCCTGCCCCAACCTCGAGGACCAGCGCCACATCCTGGCCCTGCTGGGGGCGGAGCGCATCGGCATCCAGATGGCCGAGGAAGGCCAGCTCCACCCCGAACAGTCGACCTCGGCGATGGTCGTGCTGCACCCCCAGGCCAAGTACTTCTCGGTGTAAATTTTCGGGACACCAATGGGATAGTATACTTGATTATGCCCGTCCTGGACTGGGACGACGACACCATCCGGTTCCTAAACGTTCGTTCGGGAGCGGATGGGTTGTGGAACGCGTCTGGCAACCCCGGCGACGTTTCCGGACTCCGCCGCTTGAAGCCCCACCCGAAAATCTCCGAAAAAATGTGACTCCCACATGAATTTTGATGTTGTTGATTGATAAAACGTTAAAACTATAATTAGAAAAAAATCACATTGAACGGATAAAATCGATTTTTTATCATAGGCAGGTGAACCCGTCGCTGCTCGGGCGCGCTGCCCGGGCCAAGTGGGCGGACAGACTGGTCGTCCGCAACGGTCGATCCAAAAACAAGAAATCCGCAACCACTGACAGGGATGGAGAATCATGCATTCCCTCATCAACCGTCGCGTCGCGATGACTTGCGCCGCCGCGCTGCTCGTCGTCATGGCCATGCCTACCGCCCATGCTCAGCAGAAGATCAAGCTCAAGTTTTCCTCGGTCGCCGTCGAACAGGATTTCCGAACCCAGGCGATGAAAATGTTTGCCGATGAGGTGAAGGACGAATTCGACGTCGAAATTTACCCCGGCGCCACGCTGTTCAAACAGGGCACCGAATTGGTTGCAATCCAGCGCGGCAACCTGGAGATGGGCATCATCACGCCCCAAGATGTCAGTAAGCAGATTCCCAGTTGGTCCATCCTGACCGCCGCCTACCTGTTCAAGGACATCGACCACGTCAAGCGGGTGCTGGCCAGCGACATCGGCAAGGACATGTACGCGCTGGCCGAGGAGAAGGCCGGCATCCATATCCTTGGGCCGATGTACTTCGGCTCGCGCCAGGTCAACCTGAAGCCCAAGAAGAAGATCTCGACCCCGGCCGACATGGCTGGCATCAAGCTGCGCATGCCGAACGGCGAGGCTTGGCAGTTGCTCGGCCGCTCGCTCGGCGCCAACCCCACGCCCATGGCCTTCGCCGAGACCTACACGGGGCTGCAGACCGGCGCCATCGACGGCCAGGACAACCCGCTGCCCAACGACAAGGTGATGAAGTTCTACGAGGTCACGTCGCAGATCGTGCTGACCAGTCACCTCATTGCCTTCGACCACCTGTCGATCGGCACCAAGGTGTGGAAAACCCTGACGCCGGCCCAACAGGCAAAGATCCAGGCGGCGGCGGACAAGGCCATCGACTGGAGCACCAAAAAACACCTCGACCAGGAGAAGGAGCTGGTTGAGTTCTTCAAGGCGCAGGGTCTCGACGTCTACACGCCCGACCTCGATGCGTTCCGCAAGTACGCCCAGAAGATGTACCTGGAGTCGGAGTTCGCCAAGGACTGGCCGGCCGGAATCGTCGCTCGCATCAACGCCATGTGAGTCCTCCATCGGGCGGGGGTCCCCGCCGCGCTCCCTGGGCCGCCCGGCGCGGCCCAGGGCGGCGTCACCGGCCGCTGCGGCCGGACGTCCATCGCAAGGACCGTAACATCGATGCGTATTTCAGTTTCCCGGGGGGCGGCGTGGCTGCGGCGGC
>JAVEYE010000256.1:0-5730 GCA_034003665.1 Rhodospirillales bacterium
ACAGGGCTAGGCGTTGCCTATCGTCGGTCTGATAGACGGTCGCCAGGACATTGCCGTCGGCGCTGAACGCTGCCTCGACGATGTCCCTGGAGATGTCGGTGTAGCGCGTCGGTGACAGGTCGGTTGCCGTCGCCAGGCAGCCGGCGAGCAGGAGCGGCGCCGCCAGCAGTCCCGGACGGCGAAGGGTCATTCCAGCACCACCGGGCCGGCCGCCGGCGCCGTCGTGGCGGTAGACGGGGCCGGCGTGGGAGCCGGGGCCGGAGAGCGGGCGGCGGGAGGCGCGGCGCCGGGGCCGACCCGGTTGCCGTCGATGTCGATGTAGGGCGTCATCGCGACGCTGCGTTGCGGAGTCTTGGGAAGGTCCTTTTCACCGATGCCGATGACGAATCCCAGCTTGGTGCGGTCGGCGTAAAGCGGCTGCCATGCCTCGGCATGATCCTTGACGCGACCGGCCAGTATCTCCAGGTCGGCGGTCCCGAGACCGCGCTTGGCGGCGATGGCCAGCTTGTAGCCGCCATCCACGTCGCCTCGCGCCGCCAGCACCAGGGCGTCGAGGTAGCCGGCCAGGGCCGTGCCGAGATCGCCGGCCCGCCGCAACTCGGCGGCGGCCTGGGCGACGACGTGGGGGTGCCCGGCCTGAACGGCCAGATAGCCGAAACCGAACAGCGGCCACACCGCGTCCGCCTCGCCCTCGGCTTGCATCAGCCGCCATCGCTTGAGCTCCAACTGCCCGGCCAGAAGCGGCGAATGGGCGAGGACGATGTCCATGCCGTTGCGCCTCACCACCCGCCAGTCGTCGTCGAGCGCCGGGTCGAGAAGCGCGTAGGCCTCTTCGGGGAATCCGGCTTTCGCCAATTCGCGGGCCTCCGCCATCGCCCTGGCCGCCCGGCCGGCATGGGGCGGCAAGGCGGGAAAGCGCCTGAGGCCTTGCGCCGTCGCCACCAGCCACTCGCCCACCTTGCTCACGGCCAAATCGAGTGGCAGGTCGGCGTTTAATGGGTGATTGCGCAGGGCGTAGGTCTTCTCGCCATCGACATACCCGATCCACAGGCGCCCGGCGGTGTTATTCTCGACGGCGGCGATGCCGATCGTGCTGTCGTCCGCGAAAGCCATGTGCGCGAAACGTTCGTTATATTTCCCTGTCAGGTCCTGTTGCAGCGCGCCGCCGGGCAGCGACACGATGGAGACCTTTCTCGATCCCTCGATGAGCGCCATCGCGTGATTGCCGGGCAGCACCCGGCCGCCCGAAAGCCAGGAGTATCTAGTGCCATCGCCCATCCCGAAAGTGGCCGTCTGCGTCAAGCTGGTGGCGTCGAACAGAATGGCTCCGTCGCTGATGTGATTGAGCTCGTCGGAGATGAGATCGCGGGGGACCACCCGGTTCCTTTCGATGCCGGCCAGGATGGAGCGCCCGTCGGGCGCGTAATTCAGCCATTTGACATAGTTCTTTTGCAGGTTCTCGCTGGCCCGCACCGATCCCGACTCGATGTCGACGAGGTGCAACGCATGGTCGGCGAACATCCCCCCCGCGAAAAACTGCCTGACAACGGCCAAGGTGCGACCATCCGGGCTGAAGGCGCCGGCTTGGATCTGGTCGCGCGGGAATCCCAGCTTGAGCGGGCGGACGGTGCGGTAGGTGGCGAGATCGACCAGCGCCAGTTCGTCCTTCTCGCCGCGCCTGAGCGTGATGTGGCGGCCGTCGGGCGACAGGATGAAGCTTTTGCCGAGGCCGCCGCCGGTGCCGAGTTTGGCGGTGCGGATGGCCGGGGCGTCGGGCTTGGTCAGGTCCCAGACGCCCAGATAGGGGGCCTCGGCCCGCTTGTGAACGGTCGCCAGTACGGTGCCGTCGGCGCTGAAGACCGCCTCGGCGATGGGCGCCTCGCTAACGTATTGGGCCAGATCGACCTTTCTTTGCGACACCGGTGCCTGGGTCTTCGGCGCCTGCGCCTGCTGCGCCTGGACCTGGGGGGCCGGTGCGGTCGAGTTGCCGAGAAGGCTGCCCCCCATCGTCGCCGGGTTGCAGGCCGCCAGCAGGATCAGGGCGGCGGTCGCGGTCATGCGCGTGGCGAGCGAGGTCATGGGCGGTCCTCCATAAGGCAATGGGCAAGTCTGTCGCCGGGGATCGGCGCTGGCATTCCCTGGCGGGCCGGAATCGTCACCATGGCCGCGTCGGCACCTGGGTGACGGCGCCGCTCGCCAGGTCGATGGTGAAATGGCGATCGAACCCCAGTCGGCCCTCGGCCATGCCCGGACGGGGCGGCGGGGCCTCCTTCCTGACCAGGGGCGGGCTTTGGTCGAGATCCGGAATCACGATTTCGGCCGTCCGGGCCGCGTCGGCGGCCCTGTCGCGAAGGTGGCGCAGATAGGAACGCCAGGGGTCGGTGGTGGCGCGACCCTCGGCGGAGCGGCTCCAGCTCTCGAAGCTCGGGACGTCGGGTCCGCGAGTCCTGGCGAAGCGATGAGGGCCGGGCGACCACTGGGGACCCTGGCGCAGAAAGAAGCGGCCGTTTGGACAGATCTCCCACGCCTCTTGCGGCGTTCCCGGCCGCAGCACGACAATCACCGAGTCGTCCGTGACCGGTTCGCCGCCGTCGTGCAGATACAGGATGTCGTTGGCGAAGATGGCGGCAAAAGTCGCTCTCGGCGGGATCGCCAGGATCGCCAGGATGGCGAACGGGGCGAGGCAACGGCGAAGCGTCATTCCAGCACCACCGGGCCGGCCGCCGGCGCCGCCGTGGCGGCAGACGGGGCCGGAGAGCGGGCGGCGGGGGGCGCGGCGCCGGGGCCGACCCGGTTGCCGTCGATGTCGATGTAGGGCGTCATCGCGACGCTGCGTTGCGGAGTCTCGGGCAGATCCTTCTCGTCGACGCCGATGACGAATCCCAGCTTGGCGCGGTCGGCGTAAAGCGGCTGCCACGCCTGGGCATGATCCTTGATCCGCGAGGTCAGACTGTCGAAGTCGGCGGTTTTGAGCCCGCGCTTGGCGGCGAGAGCCAAGCGGTAGCCGCCTTCCACGTCGCCGCGCGCCGCCAGCACCAGGGCGTCTAGGTAGCCGGCCAGGGCCGTGCCGAGATCGCCGGCTCGCCGCAGTTCGGCGGCGGCCTGGGCGACGACCTGCGGATGCCCGGCCTGCACGGCCAGATAGCCGAACCCGAACAGCGGCCACACCGCGTCCGCCTCGCCCTCGGCCCGCATCAGCCGCCAGCGCTCGAGCTCCAACTGCCCGGCCAGCAGCGGCGAGTGGGGAAGGACGATGTCCATGCCTTTGCGCCTCACCACCCGCCAGTCATCGTCGAGCGCCCGGGAAATCAACTGGTAGGCCTCGTCGGGAAAGCCGACCTCCGCCAACTCGCGGGCCTCGACCAACGCCAGCGCCGCCCGGTCAGCCTCGGGCGGCAAGGCGGGGAATCGCTTAAGCCCGCTCGGCATCGCCACCAGCCATTCGCCGGCCGTGTTCACCGCCATGGTCAAGGGCAGTTCGGGGCCGATCGGGAGGTATCGCAGGAAAAGCGTTCTGCCGTCATCGTAGTGGCCGATCCAGAGGCTTGTGCCCGAGTTGTCCCGCCGCCCCAGCACGAGGCCGAGACGTTCCCCGCTTGCAGCGCTCATCCGGGCAAACATGTTGCCGGTGCCGGGGTTCATGGTTTTTTCCTCGGCCCCGCCCGGCAGATTGACGAAGGCGGAGAACTCCCAACCCAACAGAATCGCAGTGGCGCTGTCGGGAAGAACGGCCCCGTGCTTCACTTCGGTGTAGCGCGGCGAGCCGTCGCTCAGACCGAAGTCGACCAACGGAATTCCGCGTGCCGCCTCGTACAGCAGGGCGCCGTGGGCCAGCGGATGCCGCTTGGGCGGCGTCCCCGGCACGACCTGTTCCTTTATGAGGCCGCACAGGATGAAGCGTCCGTCCGGCGAAAAGGTCACCCACGGGCCGAACGAGTAGTTCCCGGTCAGCGCCTTGTAGCCGTGCGATTCCCGAAAGAGGCGGGGCTTGCCGCTGGCCACGTCGATCAAATGAAGCCCGCTCGCCGGATACTGGTGCGAGATCAGGGCAAGCGTATTGCCGTCGGGGCTGAAGGCGCCCCCCACGATCTGGTCGCGCGGGAACCCCAGCTTGAGCGGGCGGACGGTGCGGTAGGTGGCGAGGTCGACCAGCGCCAGTTCGTCCTTCTCGCCGCGCCTGAGCGTGATGGTGCGCCCGTCGGGGGACAGGATGAAGGTCTTCCCCAGGCCGCCGCCGGTGCCGAGCTTGGCGGTGCGGATGGCCGGGGCGTCGGGCCTAGTCAGGTCCCAGAGCCCCAGATAGGGGGCGTCGGCGCGCTTGTGAACGGTCGCCAGCACGCTGCCGTCGGCGCTGAAGGCCGCCTCGGCGATAGGCGCCTCGCTAACGTATTGGGCCAGATCGACCTTCCGCTGCGACACCGGCTCCTGGGCCTGCTGCACCTGGGCCTGCTGCGCCTGGACCTGCGGCGCCGGTGCGGCCGAGTTGCCGAGAAGGTTGCCCCCCATCGTCGCCGGGTTGCAGGCCGCGAGCAGCATCAGGGCGGCGGTCACTGTCATGCGCAGGGCAAGCGAGGTCATGGGCGGTTCTCCACGGGGCAGTGGGCCAGGATGCCGCTCCCCCTGGCCACCGCGATATGCGAGTAGCCTTTGTTGGAAACGGCGAAGCGGCCAATGGCTGCGGGGGTCGGCGCGGCGGCTTCGAACCAGACGGACAGACCGCAGACCTTGGCCTCATATGGGAATTCGAGAACCTTGCCCTGGGCGCCGTCCTCCTTGCAGCGCCGGGCCACGCTGCCAAGACCCAAGCCCCCCATGGTGATGCCGCCCAGTTCGGGCCTGCCGCCGACGATGCGGGCCGCCTCAATGTTGACGCCCGTGACCTCGGCACAGCGCGGCAGCCCGTCGGCGCTTCCCTTCTCGCGTTTCTCGGCTTTCTTCGCGGCGACGTACCCTTCGGCGAATTCGGGGCGCAGCTTGCCGTCGGCGGTCAGGCAGCCTTTGGCCGCCGAGTACGCCTGAGAGGCGGCGCGTTTGGCGTCGGAACTGGCGAGGCACCAACGCGTCGCCTCCGCATCCGGATAGCCGAAGGTGCGCGCCGCCCAACTGTTCTTCACGGTGTAGACGACCGTTCCGCAATCCTCCATCGCCGCCAGTTCTTTCGCGAGTGCGAAGAACTTCCGGTACTCTTCCGTCTCGGCCCGAAGGGCGGGGTCGGCGCGACGAGAGCCGCCGGCCGCCTTCAGCCGCGCCTTGTGGGATTCGTAGCCGGCCAGGATTCGCTGGTTCAGGGCGTCGTTGATGGCCAAGAGTTTCCCGTTCAGTTCTTCGAACCGGTCGAAGGGTTGGCGGAAGGCTGTATGCAGGCGGCGGCACTCGGCGGCGCGGGCGATCGAGGGGACGCCGGACGGTGCGGCGCCCGGCTGCGCCGCTGGCGGAGGCTGCCCGGCGGGCGCTCTCTTAGCGGGGTCGCTCATCTGCGTCGTTGTGCTGGACACCGCCTTCGGGGGCGTTCGCTCCTGACTGGGCGATGCGGCCGAAGTCGGCCCCGAAGCCTGCGTTGAACCGGGCGGAGAAGACGCGGATGACTGCGCCGCGGGTGCCGACGGGGCGGGTGCGGACGGTCTGGCGGCGACCGTGACCTGGGCGCGACCCGAGGCGCGGCGGCCGGATGCGTCGGTGACGGTGACGCGCACCTGGCGCGTCGAATCGTTGCCGCCAAGCGCACGGCCG
>JAVEYE010000257.1:0-5707 GCA_034003665.1 Rhodospirillales bacterium
AACGGCACCTCGTTCTGCTTGTCATTGTCCTGGTGGTTTTCCTGCTGTCGGTGCTGACCGCGCCGAACTACGCTTTTCTGGGCGAACGCTTCAAGGGCTTCATTCAGCTCAGCTATTCGCTGACCATCGCCTACGGCTTCTTCCTCGCCGCCACACGATTTGACCGTCGACCGTTGGCACTCGTGTTTTTCTGTTTCTGCCTGGTCATTCTGGCGGGATGCGCACTGGAAAATTTCACGGCGGCGTTCCGGAATTTGAGCGATGCGTTCCGGGCCCAGGTTTTCGCAACCGGCGTTTACGTCGCGGACGTTCGTGATCAGATCTTTTATGGTCGAATCCGTCCCAAGCTGTTCACGTCCGAGCCGTCGGCCGTGACCTTCGCCTACACGCTGTTCGCCTTCGCCTGGTACGTGTTGGCAAAAGCACGCCTCAAGCTGATCATTTACCTCGGCCTGCTTGGGGCAGGCTACGTGCTGATGCGCGGCCCGTCGCTCTTCCTGGGCATCGCCGCCATCCCGGTTTACGAGGTGCTGCTCGCCGCCCGGCGCGGCCCCCCGTGGGCCGTGCGTTACAACGCCACTGCGGCGACGGGAGCAATCGTCGTCGCGACCGTCGTGTCGACCGCCGCCGTTCTTGTCGGGGAAGTTCTCTATCAGGAACGCATCAACGCGATCGTCTCCGGGCAGGACATCAGCTTCTTCTCGCGCATCATCGCGCCCTTGCTTACGGCCATCGAGGTAGTCGCCGAACACCCTCTGGGAGGAGCCGGGTTGACCGGGTGGGAATTCATCGAATCGACGGTGCAGCACATCTACGCCAACGCTCCCGGCCTGACCAGCAACTATTATTTCGGCAATGCCGCGCAGGCGATTACCAACTACTTCTGGCTGCACTGGATATTCCTGGGGTTGTTCTGGGGCAGCGCCGTCCTCGTCGCCCTGAGCGGGTTCCTGCGAACGCTGGGGGCGCCATCGCTTCTGTTCTGCTGGGCGATATGGGTCGTCTTCGGCCAGTCGTCGGGCGGATACGTCGATCCGCGCACCTGGATCGTCCTGCTGCTGGCCTGCGCGATTTCCCTGATTCACGAGCGCGAATCTCGGGCCGCCGATGCCGCCAGGATTCCGTCAGCGACGATCGGCTTCCCTCATTCCCCTGGCGAGCCGAGGCACCAACTGATCGTGGGGGCGCAATGAGGGTGCTACACGTAAGTACGAGCGATACCCGCGGAGGTGCGGCTCGCGGTTCCTTTTGGCTGCATCAGGCGCTGTGCGAAGCGGGAATCGATTCGGTAATGCTGGTCGGACGCAAGTATAGCGACGACGAGAGGGTCATCCCCATGAACGGCATGACGGCCCGCGTGCACGAACGGGTCCGCGACTCCCTCGATCAACTGCCGCTTCACGGGTACCGCAAGACCGACGAGTCGTTTTGGACGGTGGGCTGGGTGCCGCGCCGGTTGTCCACAACCGTTGAAGAGTTGCGGCCGGACCTCGTCCATCTGCACTGGATGGGGGGTGGGTTCATGCCGATCCGCGCGCTCAGCGGCCTTCCCCACCCCGTGGTCTGGACTTTGCGCGACATGTGGGCGTTCACCGGCGGATGTCACTACACGGCCGGATGTACCGGCTACCGGACGCGTTGCGGCCAATGCCCGCAATTGAACTCCACCCGGGAAAACGATCTCAGCCGCGCCGTATGGATGCACAAGAGCAAGGCGTGGGCGGACCTCAATCTGTGGCTTGTTCCCATCAGCACCTGGCTGGCCCGATGCGCAAGACGAAGCAGCCTGTTCGCCGAGGTGCCGTCGACGGTCATTCCCAATGGCGTTGATTCGCGACGCTTCCGTCCGATGCCGTCCGCCGAGGCCCGGGCGGCCTGGGGATTGGCCCCGGACAAACGCTATGTCCTTTTCGGTGCGGTCGGCCCCCTCAGCGACGAACGCAAGGGCTTCGGGCGTTTGGCCGAGGCGACGCGAGTCTTGGCCGCGCAGTGCTGGACGACCCGGGCCGAACTTCTCGTGTTCGGCGACTACGCGCCGGACACGTTGCCGCCGCTCGGCCTGAAAACGCGTTTTCTCGGGCACATCGATAACGATGATCGACTGGCCCAATTGTATGCGGGGGCCGACGTCATGGTGGTTCCCTCCCTGCAGGAGGCGTTCGGGAAGACCCTGATCGAGGCGATGGCTTGCGGAACCCCGGTCGTCGCGTTTGCCAGCGGCGGCCCGATGGATATCGTTTCACACAAGGAGAACGGCTACCTCGCCCGTCCTTTCGATGCCGCCGACCTGGCCCGCGGCATCGACTGGTGTCTGGAAATGCCTGGGCGCACGGAGGAACTCGGCCGCAAAGCCCGCCGTCGGGTCGAGGAGGACTTCGACATGAGCATCATCGTGCAGCACTACCGCGACCTCTATCGTTCCGTCCTCGGGCGGGCGAAATGACCGGGCCCGGCATTGATCGGCGGGGCCTTTTCGCGGGTGGCGCCGGAGTGGCGTTGCTGGCTGCGGCTGGCGCTGGTCACGCCGCCTCCCCCGCCGCGCCGGCTGGAACCATGGTCTCGGCACGGGACTTCGGGGCCGTCGGCGACGGAATTGCCGATGACACCGATGCCCTGCAACGAGTGTTCGAGGCGGCCCTGGCGGGGCCGCAGGCCGCCGTGGTGACGATTCCGCCCGGCCACTATCGGGTGACCCGGCCCATCGACGTCACCTCAAAGGGGCGCCCGGACGGCAACATCACCCACCGTGCCGGCATCCTGGCGCAGGGTGCCCGGTTGATGTCCGAAATAGCCGGCAACAACCCGGTGATCAGGATCGAAAGCAAGGCCGTCATCCGCTATTTCCTGATCGAGGGTCTGCAGATCAAGGGCTCGGGGAAGGACGGCCACGGCCTGCTGATCGATTGCCAGAAGCGGGGCACCTACTTCTACAATTTCTGCCTGCGCGACATTGTCGTCGAAGGATGCGGCGCCGATGGCTGCCATCTCGTCGGCAACATCTTCGAGGGGCAGATCTTCAACAGTTACTTCCGCGACAACAAAGGAAACGGCGCCACCTTCAGTCACGGCGCGGAAAATACGGTACTGTCGGCCGTCCACGTCTTCGGCTGCGTCTTCGGCGGCAATGGCGCCCATGGCGTCAAGATGATCAACGGGGCCGTCGATGTGAGTTTCCACGGCTGCTATTTTCTGCTGAACCAGTTCTTCGGCCTGTCGGCCAGAGAGGGATGCACGCTACTTTCCCATTGCGGGTTCGAAAACAACCACATGCGAGCCAAGGATTTCGCAAGCGGCGGTGCCGGCATCGACCTTATGGTCTTCGGCACGCTGATCGGTTGCACCGCCTACTCGATTTACCAACAAACCCATTTGATCCGCGCCTTCGTGACCAACCGGCTGGTGATGATCGGCTGCACCGCTGACGGCGGCGGCGGCGCCGAGAAGGCCCGTCTGGCCGCGCTGCACGGCAAGGCCGACGCCTCGATCACGCTCGTCGGCTGCTATGGCGGCATCGACCGCCAGGGAAAGGCATCCATCCTTGAATTCGGCGCGACCGGCGGCAGCGCCCGGTTCGGGGGACAATGGGACAGCCCGGGTCTCGCCTGGTTGGGCGACCACAGCCTGTGGGTCGACCGCGAGGGCCGGCTTCGCATGAAGCGGGGCGCGCCACAAGCCGACGACGACGGAACGATCGTGGGGGCAACCAGTTGACGGCCGCCGCGGCTCAGGCCGCGACCCGTGCCAAAGGGGCACCCTCCACAATGACGTCAAAGATCTCCTGTCCTACATGATCCCACGAATAGTTCTGCAGGACGTGTTGTTGTCCGGTGGCCCCCATTTCGGCCAACCGCGTGGGCTGCGAAGCGGCGTCGAGGATGGCGTCCGCCACGGCTTGCGGCGTTGCCCAGTCAACCAGGAAGCCGAAACGTCCGTCCTGGGTGATTTCGGGCAGGCCGTTCCGTCTGAGGCCGATGACCGGAGTCGCCGACACCAGAGCCTCGAGATAAACCTGCCCCCAGGGATCGTTCAGCATGGGCTGGACCAGGATTGCGGATTGCCGCAAGAGGGATTCCAACTCGTCCCACGGAACGAACGGCCGGACGTCGATGTTCCGACAGCCCGCTGCCGCCCTGGCGGCTTTTTCACTGCCGACGATGGTCAGTGTCAGATCCGGGCGTTCCCTGACGGCCAGACGGAAGGCTTCGACTAGCAGATCGCCGCCCTTTTCCGAGAACAGATGCTTGGCGATGAACAGCAGGCGTCCGCTCTCGTAGTCCTTCGCGCCGGTGTAGGGGCGCACCCGCCCCATGCCCGAGCCGACGGCGGTCACCCGATCCCCCTGAATCCCGTAATGCGTCACCAGGTCCTGGCGGACATATTCGCCGAACGTGAAGATATGGCGGCATGCCAGATAGGCGTCGCGCTCCAGTTCGTCGAAATCGCGGATCGCCTTGGCGCTGTAGTCCCCGACATCGGGGCGATGCTCCAACGACAAGTGCCAGGTGTGATCGCACAAGAGATAGTGCACGGCCCCGTCCCCATCCGGCGTCGGCGCCATGTCCAGGGTTCCTGTGTGCAGAACCTGGCCGATACCCAACCGTCTAAGTTCATTTCCCAGTTTCCGCGCACGGTAGCGCCGCATGGACGGCCCCCTGGCAACGGCCTCGCTGTACCGCAACCGGCCGTGCCGGGCCAAAAGATGCGCTCCAGCGAACACGGCGTAATGGAGGCGCCCCAGCGATACGTCGATGCCGACGATGCCAAGGCCTCGCCATTCCAATGCCCGGGCGACATTCGCCGGGGCGCTTGACCACGTACGCGGGTCGCGGGGATGGCCGAAAATGCTGGTGACTGCAAGAATTGACGCTGACGCTTCCATGTGCGCCGCCCCCTTTTTTTTGGTCCCGCCCCTCGCCAACCGAATACTATGGGTGGCAAAAGTGAGCCGGTGATCAATCTGTGACAACAGATCAACGGCTAGGCCCGGACCTCCTGCGGGATTGCCTGCTCGTCCGGCATGAGGGGTGCAGGAGCCATTCCAAGCAGCAATTCAAAATGACGAACCAGGGCGACATTCAGGCGGCCCACGTCGAATTCCTCGACCACCCGGTGGCGGGCCTCTTGACTCATGGCGGGCCACATGTCGGGAGAGCGGACCAGCCGCACCAGGGCCTCCGCCAGGGCGCCGACGTGCCGCTCCTCAACCAACAATCCAGAGCGATCCGGCTCCACCAGCTCGGGTATCCCGCTGTGATGGGTCGATACCACGAGCATCCCCGTTGCCATTGCCTCCATCAGCGTAACCGGGATGCCTTCCTGATCGCCGTCGGGCGAGGTGACGCTGGGCGCCAGAAGCACATCGCTTTCTTTCATCAGCGCCGATACGGTTGCCTGTTCCTGCCAGCCGAGGAAACGGACCGACCGCACCAAATCAAGCGACCCGGCCAGCCTTTCGAGTTCGCCCCGCAGCGGTCCGTCGCCGACCAGATCGTACTCGACGGCGATGCCCCGATGCGCCACCTCGGCAACGGCCCGCAGCGCATACTCGATTCCCTTCTTCTCGACCATGCGCCCCACGGTCAGCACCCGCAATGGCCGGTCGGCCCTGTACTGGCGGGGCTCGAATGGGTAGCGGCGCACATCGACGCCCATCCGATGGATTTGAATGCGTCGCGAATCGCAACCGAGTTCGACCAACTTGCGGGCC